>CANRLP010000099.1 GCA_947631515.1 uncultured Bacilli bacterium | reverse complement strand
CATACTAGTTAGTATCTCTTTTAATTCTTTATTTTTTTGCAATTCTGGATAATCATCAGTTAACTTATTTAAAATACGTACTCCTTCTTTTAAATTACGATCCATTTCAAAATTAGTAACATCTTTATTTTTCATCTCTAATTGTTCTTTAAAATATTCCTTTTTATCCTTTAAAGAAGACTTTACAATATCATTAGCTCTATTAATTAAATCATATCTTTCTCTTAATGTTTCATCTATAATACCTTCGGCTTGTTCTATCTTGGTCTTTAAAAATTGCATTTTGTTATAATATATTACATAAACTATCGCTAAAGAACCAATTATTATAACGAGTAATAAAAAAAGCGTTAAAAAATTCATTTTCTCAATCATCCTATTCTTTTAGTATTATATCATGTTATAATCAAAAAAAGAATAGAGGAATGTATATGAAAATAAAAAGAATAGTGGTAGGAAGTTTGGAAGAAAATTGTTATATTATAGAAAAAAATGGTAAAGCCATAATTGTCGATCCAGGGGACGAATATAATAAAATTGAAGCAGCAATTAATAATTTAAAGGTTGTCGGAATTTTACTAACTCACAGTCATTTTGATCATATTGGAGCTCTTAGTTATTTTGAAGAAAAATATCATTTAAAACATAATGAAAAAATTAAAGAATTTAATTATGAAGTAATTGCAACACCGGGTCACTCCAAAGACTCTTTAACATTTTATTTTAAAGAGGAAAAAGTAATGTTTACCGGAGATTTTCTTTTTAAGGAAAGTATCGGTAGAATGGATTTACCAGGAGGAAATTCATTAGACATGAAAACTAGTTTGGAACTTATTTCTAAGTATCCTAGCGATATAGTTATCTATCCTGGTCACGGCGAAAAAAGTTTATTGGCAGAAGAAAAACTATATTTTCCCTATTATTTTAAAATATTAAAATAAAAAAGCAAGAAATCTTGCTATTAAAATGAAGAAGTAGAGAAAGGAACATAATTTATTTTTTCATCAAACTCTACATAATTTAAATAAATCATTCGAATTAAATACCATTTCCCGGTAGCCGGATCGCTGATAATTAAATGATCTCTTCCGGCTTGTTCAATTATTCCGTCATAAATTTTATCTTTCCATTCAATAGAGTCAGGATAAGATACATATGCTCGAACAGTTTTTCCTTTATTAAGTCGTAAAATATTTTCAATGTAACTTTGTTCTCCGTCATTTAAAGGATTAAAACTTATATTACCTGGTGGAGTCATAAAATTTTGGTTTTGATTTTGATTCGGGCTAGTAAATTCAGTATCATTTGTTGCTCCGGGAAACGTTGGATTTTGATAATAACTGCCATTCATTTAAATCACCTCCATAAATTATATGCCACCTTCTTGCAAATATTTATTTTTTTAGTATAATCGTGTATGAGGATGATAAAAAATGGACTTAAATTTTGATTTAAAAAAAATTACTAAAAAAGTTACTCAAAAAAATTTTTATGTTCGTATTTTAATTTTAATTTTGGCTACAGCTCTTTTAGCTTTAAATTATAATTTATTTTTAGTGCCTAATAATTTAGTAACCGGCGGAACAAGTGGTATAGCTATTCTTTTGAAAGAATTATTTAATTTATCACCTAGTATTTTTATTGGTGTATCAAGCTTAGTATTAATAATTATATCTTTTTTATTTTTAGGAAAAGAAGAAACAAGCCGTAACATAATCGGTTCTATTTTATATCCTTGTTTTGTCTCCCTTACTTCTCCTTTAGCAGTCAATTTACAAGGATTAATTAAATTAGATAGCATGCTTATTACCGTTTTAGTAGCTGGTATATTATCAGGTATCGCTAATGGGTTAATATATAAAACGGGTTTTACAACAGGTGGTAGTGATATTATTATGAAAATTCTCAATAAATATGCTAAAATTCCGGAAGGCAAAGCTATATTTGTTGTCAATTTAATAATTATGTTATTTGGAGCTGTTATATTTGGAGCTAATAAATTTATTTATGCTTTAATCGTTTTATACTTAAGTTCTCAATTGATTGATCGAATTTTAATTGGAATATCTAACAGTAAAATATTCTTTATTTATACTAAAAAAATTGATGAAGTAAGAAAATATATTATCGATGATTTAAAAACAGGAGTAACAATTTTAAATGCTCAAGGTGGTTTTACTAAAGAAGAAAATAATGTTTTAATGTGTGTTGTTCCTACAAGAGATTACTATTTATTTAAAGAAACTGTCTTAGCTATTGATGAAAAAGCATTCTTTGTAATTAACGATTGTTATGAAGTTTCTGGGGGAATTAAAAGGCGAAATTTACCATTTATTTAAGGGGTTAATGATGTTATAATTAAGTATAGTACTGAGGTGGTAGTAGTTGAATTTAATAGAAATAAAAAATTGTTATAAAATATATAATAACGGAGTAACAGCAGTTGCTGATTTAAATCTAACTATTAATAAAGGAGAATTTGTCTTTGTAATTGGGGCGAGTGGTAGTGGCAAATCAACACTAATTAAAATGTTATATCGTGAAGAAAGACCTAATAAAGGTAGTGTAATTGTAGGTGGCATAAATGTAGCCAAACTTCGTAATTC
>CANRLP010000098.1 GCA_947631515.1 uncultured Bacilli bacterium | reverse complement strand
AAAGGAGAGAAAGAATGAAAAATTTAAAAGGAATCGTATTTGGATTCATTGCAATGGTTGCTATGATCGGAGGCGTTAGTGCTGCAGATTATACTGAATGTAAAGCACCAACAAATAATTACTTTATAAAAAATAGTGATACTACATATAAGTGCGAAAAATTACTTAGTGATGCTTTAAATGCTGTAAAAGCAGGAGGAGAAATAGTTTTATTGAAAGACGTGACTCCTTATAGTGATATTACTATTAACAAAGATATTACTTTTGATTTAAATGGTCATACGATAGATATGGCAGGACAAAATAAGAGTATAACAGTAGAAGGTGCTAATGTTACTTTCAAAAACGGTATTATTGCTGAGACTAATAATGCATCTGGTGGTCACTTCAAAGTTGATTCATCAGAAAAGGCATCAACATTAACTATTGCAGATGATGTAACTGTTACTGGTATTGGAATAAGTTCAGCTTTTATTAAAATTACAGATGCAACAAATGATACTGTGGTTAATGTTAATGGTACATGGACACTTAAAAATGAAATAGTTGATTGTGATGCTAATGATAGAAAATTAGTAATTAACTTAAATGCTGATGTAACTGCTGATGATTTACAAACAAATGCTTTAGTGACAACAAATCAAGGTGCTTCTGTTGTTAATGTTAATGGTGGAAGTTACACTTCTAATAAGACGATTTTTGAACTAACACAAGGAACATTAAATATTAGTGGTGGAACTATTAAATCAACTTCAAAAAGTGCAATAGTTGTAAAAGAGCCAACGCCAGGAAAAAGCAAATTAAATATTTCAGGTGGAGATATCAGTTCTTCAGCTAAATATAGTTTACATTTTGACTCAGGTACAAGTAGTAAAAATGGAACATATAGCATTAGTAATGGAACATTTACATCTGGGACAGATGCTGAAGGAAATCAATTGCCAGCTATTTATATTGGTTCACAAGGATTCTTAACAAATCATCCTGGAATCATAACAGGCGGAACATTTACAAATGGAATTGTTGGCGATGTACAAGTTGAAAAAGGCGAAATGAAATATGCAGCAGCAGCTACTAGTATTCTAATTGCACAAGGAACACCAAGTACTACAGAAAACGGAACTGTAATCGTTGGAAATTCAGATGATAATCAAAACGATGACCAAAACCAAGTAGTTGATGGAGATAACATTGGTGGAGCAACAGATTCAAATGAAGCAAATCCAAATACAGCAGATGTAAACTTAATGACATTAGTTGGAACAATCTTAGTAGGATTAGTAGGTTTTGCTTACACAATGAAAAACAGATTATTTAATTAATTAAAGAATAAACATTTATTAATGAGAAAGTGTAATAACAGACTATTACACTTTTTTAATACACCTTTAAATGTTCTTAACAAGTTTATGAATAAAAAGTTATAATACAAAAGTCGATAAAAAATGAATTTTGTATTATTCATAATACAAAATTGACAAATGTTATATAATAATATATACTTTATTAAAAGGTGATGAGAATGATTATTCGTGAAAAATATTTAAAAGATATTAGACCATTCTATGATATTGACTTAATTAAAGTTATTACAGGAATTAGAAGATGTGGAAAGTCAGTAATTTTGACCCAAATTATTGATGAAATAAAAAACAAGGGAATTAATGCTAATCATATTATTTTTATTAATTTTGAATCTAAAGAGTATTCATTTATCAAAAATGATGATGATTTATATGCATATGTAAAGAAAATGATAGTTGATAATAGTAAATACTATTTATTCTTCGATGAAATTCAAAATGTAGATAAATGGGAATTAGCGATTAATTCATTTAAAACTGATTTTAAAGAAAATATTTCTATATTTATTACTGGTTCTAATAGTGATTTATTATCTAGTGATCTTGCTACCCATATAGCTGGTCGCTATGTAAGTTTTAAAATATATCCTTTTACATTTAAAGAAGTATGTGAACTTAAGAATATTTTAAATAAAAATAAATATGAGCTAAAAAGTGAATTTGATAATTATATGATTTGGGGAGGAATGCCTCAAAGATTTGTTATGACTAATGATAATCAGACAAGAGTTTATTTATCCGATATATATGATTCTATTGTTGTTAAAGATATCATTGAAAGATTTAATATAAATAATTTAGATTTATTCAATAGAATATTAGAGTATATTGTAACAACACCATCACAGACTTTTTCTGCTGAAAGTCTTGCAAAATATTTTGAATCAGATAATAGAAATGTTACTAAAAATACATTATATAATTATTTAGATTATATGTGTAAAGCTTTTCTTATATCAAAGGCAGATAGATATGATGTTAGGGGGAAAAGAATACTTAAAGGGAAATACAAATACTATTTAACAGATTTAGGTATAGGACAAGTTAGGAACGTTTCTAAGAAAAAACAGTTAGGAGCATATTTAGAAAATATAGTCTATAATGAATTATTATCACGTGGATATGATGTCAAAGTTGGAAATTTAGATAATGGTGAAATAGATTTTATAGCAACAAAGTATCAAGAAAAAAAATATTATCAAGTTGCTTATCAATTAAATGATGAGATAATTGATAGGGAATTTGGTGTTTACAATAATGTACCAGATAATTATCCTAAATATGTTATATCCACAGATACTATTGATTTATCACAAAATGGTATTATTCATAAAAATATAATTGATTTTTTATTGGAAGATGACAGTTGATATTAAATTAACTTAAATACTATTTATTTAAGTTAATTAATCAAAAGAGTAATAAAAAATTATTGCTCTTTTTTTGATAAAAAT
>CANRLP010000097.1 GCA_947631515.1 uncultured Bacilli bacterium | reverse complement strand
TTAATAGTTGTAAAAAACAAAAATATTCTTACTCTGCTCATATTGCCTTTAATGAATATAAGCAAACTCTTATTTCTGAAAGAGAACATTTCAATATCACTAAAGAACAAATTGCTTCTATTAATGATGTTATCTCTCCTCTTATGATTTTTAAAAACCATTCTGTCAATCAAGTTTATACTGAACATCCTGAACTTCTTCCTTTTTCTAAAACCACTTTTTATAAATATATTGATCTTGGTTTACTTAATGTTAGAAACATTGATCTTCAACGTAAAATTAAATGGAAATTAAAAAAAGAATACGATTATCACAAAGAAAAAGTTGATACTTCTATTAAAGTTGGAAGATTTTATACTGATTTTAAAGATTATTTGGAATACAATCCTAATGCTTCAGTTGTTGAAATGGACACCGTTATCGGCACTCAAGGAGGTCAAGGTGGTAAATGTATGCTTACTTTATTGTTTAGACATTTTAATTTTATGCTTATTTATTTATTACCTTATAAAAAATCTGTCTTCGTTACCAATATTTTTAATAATATTAAAAGTTTGTTAGGTATTGATGAATTTAAAAGATTATTTGAAGTTATTCTTACTGATAATGGTACTGAATTTGCTGATCCTGAAAGTATCGAGATTGATATTAACTCTGGCGAAAAAATTTGTTCTGTTTTTTACTGTGATCCTAATTGTTCTTGGCAAAAAGGTTCTATTGAAAAAAATCACGAATTTATTAGATATATTTTACCTAAAGGTACTTCTTTTGCTTCCTTATCACAAGATGATTGCAACCTTATTGCCTCTCATATTAATTCTACTCCTAGACTTTCTTTAAACAATCATTCCCCTTATGATTCTATTTTATTCTTTTTAGGACAAGATAATATTAATAAATTTAAAATTAAAAGGATAGACTATGACGATATAGACCTATCCTATAGATTATTAAAAAAATAATAATCTAAAATAACCATTAAATTTAAGCCAAAATACAAAATTCCTTTTACAAAAATTACGGGACGTTATCTTTTTTCAAAAAAAATTTTTTAACTTCTCGTTCCTTTTGCGTGAAAAAATTTAACTTAAATCTCCTATATAGTATCACTTTTTTTTAAAGAAAGATACCATTTTTTTACTTTTTTTACTTATTTTGCGAGAACTTTCAACTAAAAAAAGATAATCATCACTGGACGTGACGTTATCTTTTAATTTAACGTCATTTTTTTAGACACCTAACTGCAGTGGTAAGCTTAAAGTAGACAATGAGAGGGGGTATGTAGACAATTGATTATTTTATTTATACAATTATATTGAAATATATACAATGAAAGGATTGGTATTTTATGAATATGTATTATAGTACAAATCTCAAAAAAAAATTATGCGAAAATATTTGTATTCGCAATGCTTCTACTATTAAAACTGCTGAAGAATATAATGTTCCTCTTAAAACTCTAGAAAAATGGATTACTGCTTTTAACAAAGATAATCATTGCTTTGATCCTAAAGTTGAATTTGTTGATGATTTTAAAATCATCAATAACTCGCTTCCTAATGATGACTATGACGACTTATCTAACGCTGAACTTAAAAACATTCTAATGAAGAAAGATATTGAGATTGCTCGATTAAAAAAAGGTTATATGGTGAAAGAAGGTGGTACGGGAGAAAAGGTATTCATTACTTTCTCCAAAAAGAATACGAAGTAATCTTTGAATTATCTTATAAATATTCTATTCATTCCCTTTGCAATGAAATGCATATTAATCGTTCTAGCTTTTACAAATGGCTTAAAAGAAGATCTGACCCTTCAATTAGAGAAATAAATAGAATTGATGCTTGTAGACTCTTTGATGAATATCATAATAAGTTCCCTTCTCACGGATATCGTTGGTTAAATTCTTTTATCAGAGAAGAATTAGGTGTTGTTTTTTCTGATAATTATTCTCATAAAATTTGTAAATTCTTAGGTATTAAATCAGAATCTAAACATTTTAAAAGAAGAGGTAAAAAGTCTTCTCGTGAACTTAAATGTTTCCCTAATTTTATTCTCGCTGAACTTAACCCTTTAAGACCTTTTCAACTTGTTGTTTCTGATATGACTGCTTTCTGGGCTAATAAACATTATTATGAATTAACTCTTTTTATGGATCTATTTAATAACGAAATTATCTCTTATTCTTTATCAAATAAAAAAGGTGATCCTTTCACCTATCATTATGCTTTACTTGATTTAATCTCTAAAAAAGAAGAATATAAAGACCTCGAATTAATTTTACACACCGACCAAGGTTCTGTATATTCTTCAAAGAAATTCAATGAATCTCTTCACTTATATAATATCATACATTCTATGTCTAAGCCAGGAAAACCTACTGAAAATGGTGCCATGGAATCCATCAATGGATGGATTAAAGAAGAACTATTTATTGATTTTAAAATTAATTCTTGTGCTGATATTCCTAAACAAATTGATGATTATATTTATTTCTTTAATAATAAAAGACCTCAAGCTGCTTTAAAATATATTACTCCTGCTAAATTTAGAAAACTTTATTACAACAAAGAGGATTAATTTCTTAATCCCCTCCTTATCTTTGGTCTTTGTCTACTTTTTCTTGACTTATGCATTTTATTTTATATTAAATTCTTCTATATCCTTATTTTGGTTTATTAATATTTCTTCTTGAGTTAAGGCTGTACTATAAAATCTCACACTATATATTTTCCCATCAAAGTAACTTTCGATGCATTTATTACCACTTGGATTACATCCCACCGCCATCCATGTGTCACCATTTGGAAATTTAAGAGTGCCAG
>CANRLP010000096.1 GCA_947631515.1 uncultured Bacilli bacterium | reverse complement strand
AAAAGTGTAGCTAAATATTTATATCATTCTAAAGAAATTCCCGGAGCTTGCAAAGAGATTAAAGGCTTAGAGAATATCGATAAAGTTGTTATGATTACCCAAGATGCAATAGGTCGTACGCCTCGCAGTAATCCCGCTACTTACATCGGTTTATTTGATGATATAAGGGATTTATTTACCGAGATGAAAGAAAGTAAATCAAGAGGTTATACCAAGTCACGTTTCTCGTTTAATGTTAAGGGTGGTCGTTGCGAAGCTTGTCAAGGGGATGGCGTTAAAAAAATTGAAATGCATTTTTTACCAGATGTCTATGTTCCTTGCGATGTTTGTAAAGGTGCCAGATATAACAAAGAAACTTTAGATGTAAAATTCAAAGGTAAAAATATTGCTGAAATTTTAGATATGCGCGTAAGCGAAGCATTACCTTTTTTTGAAAATGTTCCTAAAATTAAACAAAAATTAGATGTCTTAATGGATGTTGGTTTATCTTATATTAAACTAGGACAACCGGCCCCAACTCTTTCTGGTGGTGAAGCCGGCCGGGTAAAATTAGCTAAAGAATTACAAAAGAAAGCTACTGGTAAAAGTTTATTTATCTTAGATGAACCTACAACTGGTCTTCATAGTGATGATATTAAAAAATTATTAGTAATTTTAAATCGAATCGTTGATAATGGAGATACAGTCATAGTTATTGAACATAATTTAGATGTTATTAAAGTTGCTGATTATATAATTGATTTAGGACCAGAAGGCGGCGATGGTGGTGGAACAATTGTTGATGCCTGTACTCCAGAAGCTTTATGTCAAAATCCTAACTCTTACACCGGCGAGTTCTTAAAAAAATACCTTTAAGAAATTAATAACTTTTGCTATAATTAAAATACTAGGAGTGTTGAAAAATGAATCCAGTAATGATTAATGTTTTAGGTCTTGAAATTCGTTGGTATTCAGTTATTCTGTTATTAGCAGTAATAATTGGGGTTAATTTATTTTTAAAAGAAGGTAAAAAATATGATTATCCCAAAGATTTTTTGTTTAATTTAGCTTTTTGGATTATTATTTTCGGGTTTATTGGAGCTAGAATTTACTATGTTTTATTTAATTATAAAATGTATTTTAATGATCCAATTAGTATCCTAAAAGTTTGGGAAGGAGGCTTAGCCATTCACGGTGGTATCCTTGGAGGATTAATAACTTTAATTATTTATTGTAAAAAATACAATGTCCGTATTTTAAAAATTACCGATATGGCTACAGTTTCTTTATTAGTTGGTCAAGCTATTGGCAGATGGGGAAATTTCTTTAATAGTGAAGCTCATGGGGGAGCAACAACGCTTTTTGCTTTACAAAACAAACATATACCTGAATTTATAATTAATGGTATGCATATTAATGGCGTATATTATGAACCAACCTTTTTATATGAATCATTATGGTGTCTTTTAGGAGTATTAGCTTTATTAATTATCAGAAAATATAAGTATTTAAAAGTTGGCCAATTAACAGGAGCATATTTTATGTGGTATAGTTTTGGACGCTTCTTTATTGAATCTATGCGTACTGATTCTTTAATGTTTATGGGCTTTAAAGCTGCTCAATTAGTTTCTATAGCTTTATTTATTATTGGTTTAGCTATTATTTTATATATGAATCGCAAAAGTCGTTTTGAAGATCTATATACAGAAGAAAAAGGGGCTGAAATTGATTTTTAAGTAAAATATAATTGACAAAAATCTCGAAATTATAGATAATAAATGTAGATAAAGAATAGGTGATTTAATGGAAACAAATCCTAAGACGACAATTATGGTGTCAATTATTGGAGTAGCATTATTTATAGTGGCAGTTTTCTCTGCTAGTTATGCTTACTATACGGCAAATGTTACGGAAAAAAATAGTAATACATCTTCTTCTGATTTTGATACTGCTCATTTAAGTATTAAATTTACTGATGGTGCTGTTTTAAAAGTAGATAAAATGGTTCCTGGGGATAAAAATCAAAAAGAAATTACAGTAGAAAATGAAGGTAATGTGCCAATTAGCTTCAAAATAAATGTTAAAGATGTAACTAATGATTTTTCAAAAAAAGCTGATGTAGTTTATACTATTAAAGAAAAAGGCGGTAGTAGTCCAATAAAAAGTGAAACTCAATTTCCAGATAGTGCCACAACTTTAAGTGATAAAATAACATTAGCTGCGGGTGTATCAAAAACATATGTAATAGAAATTGAATATAAAAATACAAGTGATGATCAAACCACTGACATGGGAAAAACAATAAAGGGCAAAATATTTATAGAAGAAGTAACTAAATAAAAAAATAAAAAAGATATCTTCTAAATATCTTTTTTTTATGGAGGAAATAAGATGAATATCATAAAAGAATTAGCAGAAAAGTTGAAGGTTTACGAAAAACAAATCGAAGCTGTATTAAAATTATTAAGTGAAGATTGTACTATTCCTTTTATTGCCAGATATAGAAAAGAAGCTACAGGAGGTTTAGACGAAGAACAAATCGGTTTAATAGATGAACAATATAAATATTTATGTAATTTAGAAAAAAGAAAAGAAGACGTCATTCGCTTGATTCAAGAAAAAGATTTATTGACGCCAGAATTAGAAGATAGTATTAGAAAATGTGAAAAATTAATTGAAGTTGAAGATATTTATCGCCCATTTAAAGAAAAAAAGAAAACTAAAGCTACCGAAGCTATTAAATTAGGTTTAGAACCTTTAGCTAAAAAAATAATGGCTTTTCCAGTTAATGGTGATATTAATTCCTTAGCAAGTGGCTATAATATGGAAGTATCAGAAGCAGTTAAAAATGCTTCCTATATCATAAGTGAATGGATTAGTGATAGTGCTAGTGAGCGAAAATGGTTACGTAACTTTATTTATAATACAGGTTTCTT
>CANRLP010000095.1 GCA_947631515.1 uncultured Bacilli bacterium | reverse complement strand
ATGATTTTGGAAAGGAGAGAAAGAATGAAAAATTTAAAAGGAATCGTATTTGGATTCATCGCAATGGTTGCAATGATCGGAGGCGTTAGTGCTCAAGAAGCATGTAATGGACAAAACTATCATGTAAAAGGTGTTGATGATACATATGCTTGTGCAAATACACTAGTAGATGCTATAAAGAATGTGCCAAATGGTGGAGAAATTGTTTTATTGAATGAATCTCAACCTGGTAGTGCTATTACTATTGATAAAGATGTTACTATTGATTTAAATGGACATAAAATGAATTTAACTAACACTTTAACAGTAAAGGGAGCAAATGTAACAATCAAACATGGTACATTAACAGCTGCAGCTGCAAAATTAATAGTTGATTCATCAGAAAAGGCATCAACATTAACTATTGCAAATGATATGACTGTTACTGGTACTGGAGGAAGCTCAGCATTCATTAAAGTTTTAGATGCAACAAAAGATACAGTAATTAATGTTAATGGTGAGTGGACACTTAAGAACGAAATAGTTGATTGTACTAGAAATGATAAAAAATTAGTGATTAACTTAAATGCTAATATTACTGCTAACGCTTTACAAACAAATGCTTTAGTATCAATTGACCAAGGATCTTCTATTGTTAATGTTAATGGTGGATCTTATGTTTCTAGTAAAATGGCTTTTGAATTAGTAAAAGGTACATTAAACATAAATGCTGGTACTATTGAAGCTAAAGAGCATGCTATTTATGTAAAAAGTACTAGTGCTGATCCAAGTGCATTAAATATTGCTGGTGGAGTAATTACTTCTACTGGTGCTAATACTTATAGTGTTCGATTTAGTTCTAGTGGTTCAGGAAACGCGAGAGGTACATATAAGTTTACTGGTGGAACGTTTACATCTGGACAAGATGGAAATGGAAATCAACTTCCAGCTATCAGTATTGGTGATCCAACATTCTTAACAAATCATCCAAAAATGATATCAGGAGGATCATTTACAAAAGCTATAGTCGGTGATGTCCCAGTTGAAAATAACTTAAATATGTTAGCTTCAGCGGCTGAAAAAATCTTAATTGGTGATGCAGGGACTTCTGAGGATGAAAACGGAAACGTAATCGTTGGAACTCCAAATACAAATGATGATCAAAATCAAGTAATTGATGGAGATAACATTGGTGGAACAACAGATTCAGGTGAAGCAAATCCAAATACAGCAGATGTAAACTTAATGACATTAGTAGGAACAATCCTAGTAGGATTAGCAGGATTTGCTTATACTATGAAAAACAGATTATTCAATTAATTAAAGAATAAACATTTATTAATGGAAAGAGTGATAAGAAATTATTACTCTTTTTGATATTATAATAAAAATATATATTTGCAAAAAATGTAGAAAAAAATATTTTTGCAAGTACAGTTGCAAAACTTTACAAATTAACTTTTTTATGCTACCATTTAATTGGTGATGATATATGATAATAAGGGATAATTATTTAAAAAGGATGGTTGATGCTAAAGATACAGAATTTATAAAAGTTATAACAGGTGTTAGAAGAAGTGGAAAATCAACTCTTTTACTAATGTTTAGAGATTACTTACTTAAGTCTAATATTAAAGAAGATAATATAATATATATAAATTTTGAATCAGCTTTGTATGATGATATAAAAAACTATAAAGATTTATATGAATATATAAAACAACAGATCAAAGATGGTAGAGTATATTTGCTATTAGATGAAGTGCAAAATATAGATTCTTGGGAAAAAGCAATAAATGCTTTTAAAGTTGATTTTGATATAGATATATATATAACTGGATCTAATGCATATCTTTTATCGAGTGAATTATCAACATTATTATCAGGAAGATATATAGAAATAAAAATATATCCATTATCCTTTAAAGAATATTTGATATTCAATAATTATGATCAAAATAATTTAGAAGATAAATTTAATGAATTTTTAAAATATGGAGGGCTTCCAGCAATAACACTAATTAAAGATAATGATGAGTTAGTTTTATCTTATTTAAATGATATATATAATACAATTGTAAAAAAAGATATAATAGATAGAAATAGGATAAAGGATACAGCTCTTCTTGAAAATATTATAAAATATTTATCAAACAATATAGGGAGCCTTATATCATCAAATAAAATCAGTGATTATTTAAATAGCAATAAAATAGTAGAAAAATCTAATCATCAAACGATAGATAATTACTTAAATATGTTGGAAAAATCATTTATAATATATAGGGCAGATAGAACAGATATAAAAAGTAAATCTATACTAAAAACCTTAGGAAAATATTATATTTCTGATACAGGAATCAGAAATATAATATTAGGATTTAGAAATATAGATGAGGGACATTTACTTGAAAATGTAGTTTATTTAGAGTTACTTAGAAGAGGCTATAGAGTCAATATAGGTAAATCTAATGGATATGAAGTAGATTTTGTAGCAGAAAGTCCTAATAATATAAAATATTATCAAGTTACTAGGTCTTTATCAAATGATGATGTAAAGGAAAGAGAAATTAGAAGTCTTGAAAGTATTAATGATAATTATGAGAAAATAATATTAACAATTGATAAATTAATAAGTAATGATTATAATGGAATAAAAGTAATGAATATAATTGATTGGTTATTAAATGATGTATAAAATATATATGTAGTTACTGTAAAGAGATTTTGTAAGAAACAATAAAAGAGATAACTTGTCATAGTAAATTAGCTTAAAAAACATAATAAAATATTTCTATAGAGGTATAAGCCATCATAAAATACAATTTGTATCAAGTAAAGTTTAGCACAACATTGTTTAAAAAAAAGTAAAATAAGATAAAAACGTAAACTGAAATAAAATAGTATAATTTGCGAAAAAAAGACTTGCTTTTTTTTTTTTTTTTTTT
>CANRLP010000094.1 GCA_947631515.1 uncultured Bacilli bacterium | reverse complement strand
TGGATGAAGGATAATATTTAATTATCTACTGGATATAAAGGGAATCAAAGATAAGCAATTATTTATTATTTTTACACTATGAGGTAAAGGAAAAATGAAAAAGAATTATGACAAAAAGCAAATAAAATTGTGTGCTAAAAGTGAAAACACATACAAACTATTTGAAAATATTATCTTATTAAATCACAGCGCATATCAGTCACTTTTCAATGGAACAATTATTAGAAATAGTTACATTGACACAATGGATTTTTCTAGATGTGATTTTGAAGGAACTATTTTTGAAGAAGTTGAAATAAATAAAACTAATTTATTTCATACTTATTTTCAAACAACAATTTGTAACAATGTGCTTTTTAATGATTGTTCTTTTGAAACCGCTAAAATAAATAATACTCCATTTAATAATTGTCATTTTGTGCGATGTTCATTCTCTTCAGGTGTATTAAGCAAATGTACTTTTAACGGATGTTCATTTGATTTATGCGAATTTACGGGCGTAAATATTACATTATGCAAATTTTATAACTGTAAATTTAAAAAAATTAAGTTAGGTGATTGCAGTTTTTATCAACAAATAATGATTAACAATCAGTATATTGATGTTGCAATAAATCTGGACTCTTTGGGGCAGGTCTTTGGTATAAACCTTGATAATGTTATGAATTTTAAATATATATTTTTGGGTAATGAATATGGTTATGCTAATTCCAGAATACTAGATAAACTCTCTCAAATATATGATTCAAGGAAATGGTTTTCTTCAAAAATAATATTTGAGTATAATATTAACAAGATTAATAATTTTGAACTAATAGAGAAGTTAAATGAAGAGTTAGTACGTAAAATTAAGGACGGAGAGATTATTAAACAAACGGATTTAGATTTTTTTATTAATATTGTTAATGAACTTAAAAAGAAGAAAACTCTTCCACTATTTGCATTATATTTAAGTGTTTTAGAATTAAATGAAACAATAAGCGATTATAAGAATACTTATTTTGAAGATATATCTAAAATGCTAAAGTATTATATTACAATTATGATTAATATTATGAAAGATATGATTCTGGATCTTTATGATGAAGCAGAATATCTAACATCTTCAAATAGGAATCAAGAAATTATTTTTACCATACATTATAAAGGTGAACAAAATTTAGAATTATATAAAATTATCAACCAAGCATCTGCTTTATTTTTTGATTCACACGTTATTTTAGAAGATGTGCGAAAAGGAACCATAATTGAAACAATGATCACTACTACAGCTTGTGTATTTATTTTTCAATTATGCTTATATGGGATAAATGGATGTCTCATACAAATAACAGATATGAAGTCAAAATTAAATGTTTTAAAAAGAAAAAACTTGCCTCAAAATTATGTAAAACAATCTATGCTTGGAAATCAAAAACAACCCGAACTATTAAAATTGGTTTTAGATAAATTGGATACAAAAATTGTTTCACTATTATTAAGGATATTTGAAAAATACAATAACCTCGAAATTATTGAATCCTCATTAGAAGAAACCGATCAAATCAATACTGAAGAAAATAGTTGAATTTTTATAAATACGTGTTGTTATGGTTGTGTTTTAATCTTGACAACACAATGGTATTTTGTGAGCTTAATTCTAATTTTTGAAAGTTAGAATTTTTTGTGATTTTTTGGGGGAGGTATACTCTTAAAATTGTTGTAAGTATGAAATCAACCTTATCAAGGAATGTACCATGCAATCAGTTAAGCAACATAAATTTACCCTAAAGCAAAACCCCAAATCACCACTAAAATGATTACGAATTCCTGGAATCATGGTAGTTCCTGTTTTAAAAATTAATTCCTTTAAAAATGTTTTATCATATCCTTTTTTTCCAGAAATATTAGGAAAATACAAAGTTACCAGATACCCCTCTGACTTGTGGTCATAATCAACATTTAATTGATTTAAAAGATCTTTCAGTTTAATGAAATTTAAATTTATTTCATAAGTAAAAGCTTGATTGTATACATTAAAATCATTTGATAAAAAGTGATTTACTGCAATGCCATTGCTTACTAATAAATTTCCACTTAATGCTACTACCCAGTCATTAAATAATAGTTTTTCTTCTTTGGCAAATGTAATAATAGAAAATTTGTTACCGTTTACACATACAGATTTGTGTGGACTATATATACCAATAAAATTTTTATATTTACCTAATTTTCTTATTAATTCATGTCCTGACATACATAAACTTTCATCCGCAACAATCACTTTTCCCATATTTAATACTTTTATAAAATAATTTATCATTGTGCTATCAAAATAAGTGCTAGTACAATAAACCGGGCTTGTTAACCAAATAGCATCTGCGTGTTTAATTTCATTGAATAATTCATTTTCATTTATAAAGAAAGAATCTTTATTCCGATTTAAAAAAATCTCTTTGCATTCTATGTTATAATCTCTGCATCCATAAAATACAGTAAAATAAGTTGGAGATATTGCCAAAAGTCTATTAAAATGATTTTCTTTTAACCAATGCAAAACGTTCCTAATAGAAGTTGATCCATTTGGGGTTATCAAAACAGCCCTTTCTCCAGAATTGTTATTATACCCTAACTTTTTTAAAATATCATTATGACTTTCTTGATTAAATGTGTATGAAAAGACATATTCAATTGAATTAAAGTTGTTTTTCATTACTGATAAGTGTAACATTTTTTCTTTAAATTCGTCACTAGGATTCCAATCTGAAACATTAAGAGGTGCATGACCATAATTAGTAATATATTCTTCCTCAATTGATTTAATATCATGTAAGAAATCCATTTCTTTTAAAGAGCTTCTTTTCAAAATAGGTCCTTCCTTTATTATATTTTGCACACTAAAAACAGATAAACAAGTGCATTTTTTATTTCCTTATATATCCAGTAGATAATTAAATATTATCCTTCATCCACCTTCATCAAATTTCGAGGATGCTTCTCCGTCA
>CANRLP010000093.1 GCA_947631515.1 uncultured Bacilli bacterium | reverse complement strand
CCTAAAACAATTAATGCTACTACTAAAACTATAACTTTGGTGTAATGGCTTTTAATATTCATTTTTATAACCACCTATTCTAATTATCATTATACTAAATTACCTTAATTTATACAATCATTTTTTGTTAAATACTTAACGGTGTTAAAGCAACTATGTAAATTTTTTCATTTTCTTTAACAACTGTTACTTTAACATTATCATCATAACCTAGATCATTTTCATAATCGATAGTTATAAAAACATTATAACCAGTTAACGTAATTGTTCCTTTTTGATATGTTGTATTTTCTATTTTACTTACCTCTGTATTACTAACTTTAGGTAGTGTTTGTTTACGATTATTGGTTGCATTATCTTCAACTAATTTATATAAAGTATCTAATACTTTGGTTTTGAATTTTTCTTGGTCTTCAGGAAAAAGATAATCTATACCTCCAATATCATATTTACTTACTTTATTGTCTAGTGTATATAAATCTATAACAAATAATTCAGATATTAAACTAGCATATTTTTCGTCATCTATGTTATCACTTTCTAATATTTCTTTTAATTCATTAAATTTTTCTTTAAATATTTCGGTATCTCGATCTTCTAAGTTATAGTCATAGCCATTAATTTTATCTAATACTTCAATAGTATTTTCTACTTTCTCTTCTTGAGTTTTTTTCTTATTAATTAAAATTATAGCTACAATAATACCAATAATTAAAATAATACTTATAGTTGTAATTAAAATTATTTTTTTCTTTTTACTCATTCTTTTTCCTCTTTTCCATGAATTTCAGAACTATATAAAGTTGGGCCTTCGTTATAAATTAAATCATGAACAATTATGGCATTGGAAACTTCTAACTGAGTCTCAGCATATTTTTTACATTCATCAATATAGTCTTGTTCAATAGCTGTGCCGATTTTAGTAATATAATATTTTTCTGATGAACCATTATAATATAAGTTATTAGTTAGGAAGTTACCATTAGGGAAAGTTACTATATTTTTATTTTTAATATTGAAGATATCATGTCCTAAAGCAAATTCATTTTTGATACCTAACATATTGCTAAGGGTTGGAGCGACATCAATCATTCCCATTGGATAAGATATTGTGCCTTTAAGTTTGTTTTGAATATTTTTATTTTTAGACCAGATTATTAAAGGAGTATTTTTATTTAAATCATGTTCAAAAGAATTATAATCAATATATTCTATATTTTCTTCCGTATATAATTCGCCGGTTTGGGGATTCATATTGTATAGTTCATTGATTTCTTTGCGAGTAAGTTTGGCATCATGATCGCCATATAAAACAAATACAGTATTATTGAAATATTTTGATTCTTGAATGTAATTAATAAATTCTCCTAAAGATACATCTGCATAATGGGCACTTTTTATATATTTACCTACTGCCGTGTCAGATAAGTAATCTGTTGTTTGTTTAACTCCTGAGGCATCAGTAAATGTTGTACTTAAATCAAATTCGCCATATTTGTCCATAAAGGCAAAAGGTGAATGATTTGATAAAGTTATAATTGTTCCCATATAATGTTCATTATTTTGTTCGATAGCTTCTAATTTTGGCATAGCTTGTTTGTAAAAAGCACTATCAGATATTCCTAGGTTTATATAATCTTTATCATCTTTATCAGGAATTTCAAAAGTATCTCTAAAATACATTTCTTCATAACCTAGATTAGGATGGACTTTTTCTCGGTTCCACATGGAAGCATAATTACCATGCATGCTAAAAGTATGATAACCTTTTTCAATTAATAATTTAGGAATTGTCGTATAATGACGATCATAATAGCTGGTAAAAACAATACCACTAGATACAGGAAGTAAAGATGTTAATAATGTAAATTCGGTATCTGAGGAAGTACCAGAGCTTACTTGCGGATAGAAGTTATTAAAAAACATTCCTTCTTTAGCAAGTTTATTAATCGTCGGAGTTACTTCTTGGCCATTGAATTTTAAGTCCATTAAAAATTCGCCGATGCTTTCCATATGAACAAAAATAAGATTATATCCTTCTAAAACTCCAGTATATTTGTTTTTACTATCATATTTATTTTCATTAGTAGTAAAATATTCTTTAAATAATTTAGCAGATTCTTCATAACCGAATAAGGAACTAATTCGTGGTCGTAAAGTTTGAATTAAATCATTTCCTTGATACATAATAATTCCAAAACGTTCTACAATTGCTCCCCGATTCCATTGTTTAGCAAGTCTACTATAATCTGTTCCGGTTGCAGTTGTTAAACTATAGAATAGAAATAACCCACCGATAATTATGGTACTAATAAACATTTTTTTACTATTTTCTATTTTGGCTATTATTTGGTGGTAAGAAGTTTTAGAAAGATAACGATAAATTAAGAAGTATAAGATTGGTAAAATAAAATAAATAAAGTTTAAAAAAGACAACTTTTCAAAAATTGCTCCAGTTACGGTTTCGGCTTGACCAAGTCCGGCAAGTTCTCCAAAGGATGCAAATGAATTATAAAAAATATAATAAATATGATTAATAAATTCTGCTAAGGTATATATTATTATTAAGGTCATAAAGTAAGTAAATCGTTTGTTGTTTTTGATTAAATATCCTAAAGACCCTAGTATTAATATAAAGGCAATATCAACTAATAAAGGTTTAAGACTAAATGGATTTCCAACAGTAAATATACGTACTGTTATGGTTCCTATAATTGATAATATTAAATAAGCAAAAAATAATTTATTTGTTGTCAAGTAAAGAGCTGTTGATTTACGAATTTTATTAAATATGTTTTTTAAATTTATTTTCATTAGCATCCCTTCTTACTTTTTCTTATTATAACATATTTATAAAATTTTGAAATTAACATATTGCTTTTTTTAATTTCTTTTGTTATTATTTAGTCACGCAGGTGTAGTACAATGGTTAGTATACGACCTTGCCAAGGTTGAGATGGCGGTTCGATCCCGCTCACTTGCTCC
>CANRLP010000092.1 GCA_947631515.1 uncultured Bacilli bacterium | reverse complement strand
TTATCTACTTTTATAGTTCTTCGTGCTTCATATTTTGTTCCATCACTAAATTCGATTTCTAATCTATATCCAGTATTTAAAATTTGCACTACATCTATTGGATAATTATTTACTTCATCAAAGTTTCCTTGCACATCAATTTCTTTTTCTTCGGTATTACTAAACCATCTTATTTTTACAATTTCACTATCTCTATTTTTCTTTATTTTTCCCCTTAAACTAACATTTTCTTGAGTCCACTCATTTAATCCAATTTCTTTACCACTTTCACTTATTTCGATGATTTCCAAATTTTCATTAGTCATATCAACTTTATCCATATCACTTTCTTTATAATTAGTGAAATGGCCATAATAATTTTCGCCTTCTCTAGTAATAGTAACTACATAATCATTTAAAACTTCCTTATTTACGGGATTTAGTACTTCCATTTTATCATTATCTGCCTTAACATAACCTAGTTCTACTAAATATTGGACATTAGTACTTAAATAACCGGTATCACTAGCAAAAGCTGCTGCTTGAGTTTCTATATATTTAATTTTATTTTCATATTCTTGTTCTTTTATTCTTCTATTTATTCCTTTATAACCTAATACTGCTATTAAAGTTATAATTGATAGTATAACAATACTTACTAAAATCTCCACTAACGTAAATCCTTTTTTCATTTTTTTGCACTCCTATTATCTATTATATAACAAATTTAAAAATTAAAAAAATACTCTAAGATAGTTCAAATGCCATTATTTTTGCCTAATTTTAATTTCATCATCAATTTCTAATTCTCCTAATATTAAAGAGGAGTCAGGATTATGTTTTAAAACATTTTTCTTAACTTGCGATTCATTATAATTAGCATAGCAATACTTACATAAATGATTACAAGTATTGTAAGCTCCTATATCGACCATTTCTACACAATTACATTTTCTCGCTTGCCATTTTCGATATTTTTTACCAGTTAACTTATAAGCATATTCTTTGGACATACAAGGTTCACTACTAATTCCATACTTAGATAAATCGATATTTTCATAACAAGTTTGAATTAATATTCCATGCTTTTTAGCAATTTTACCAAAAGATTCAGCCAAATATTCGTAATCATTTATAGTTAAAGGTTTTAAATTTAAAACTGAAGCATTATTTAAAACATTTTTATATAAATCGACAAAAGATATAATAATATGCTTAATATAAGCATCCAGTAAATTACACATTTTTTCAAAAGCCTTAATATGATAATCTAAAGTATAAGTTTCATTTATAAGTATCGGATCATATCTAACATATGTATTATCTATACCTACTACCTCCGATACCTTTTTAATACCAGCAATAATTTTATTTTTATCAATAACATTCGGCTCAATGTCTTTTTTATAAGGTGTTAAAGTTACATGAAATACTATTTTTTCTTTTATCTCATTTAAATAAGGAATAATTGGCAAAGGATTTTTAGTACAAAAAACAATTAATTCGACATCTTTAAAATAAATACGACTTACTTTTTTGGGATAAAAAGGATTGCGAACATCAACAAATCCATCATGATATCGATTCATAAACCATGGGGTATAAAAAGCTACAATATCTGTTCTGCCACTTACATTCAAAATCATAGTAATTGCTCCTAAAAATTTATTTACCTTTCTTTATTTCTTGCAAACGTAATTTAATCATCAGTTCCAATTCAAAAGGCCCATTAATTTTATGTAAGACTAGTAAACTATCTTGCAGTTTTCTTTTCAAATCTAGCTCTTTACTAATTTTATCTACTTCTATTTGTAAACCAGCAACATCAAGATTATGCTCTGCTATAAAATTTTTAATATATACTTCAATATCTCGCAAAACATATTCTTTCAAAAGATAAGAATCCATCTCTTGTATACCGAAATATCCTCCAACTAATGTTTTAAATTCATCTAAAGAAGTCATAAATACCACTCCATTATAATGATTTTATTATAACACAATAGTCTTTAATTATTTTATTTTTTTAAGGCTTTGATATAATCATTATTTTGTAATTTAGAATATCTATTATATTCTTTAATTTATTGATTCATTATTTTTCAAATATTCTTCTGTATTTTTGTAAGTAAATTGTTGATATTATCAAAAAACATTAATATTGAAACTGATATTGCTAATATATTTACGTCATAGAAATAATTATATAATATATATATCACATGATTCTAATTCAATTATTGTTCCTAAAGAGTTAATTAAAATATAATATATCAGCAAAGTTATAAAACTTGAATTATATACTACTAATAGTGATGATAAAAATATTATAATTGCTAAGTATAGGTAAAAGCTTTTTTTATTTAGTATTTTTAATATTTATTTTTCCAAGTAAATTTATGTTTTAAATTATAATGCAGAATATGATAAAATAATCAGAAAAATTAAATTTGTTCCTTTTAAATTATAGTTTGTATTTTATTTGTAAAAAAACTTTTGTATAATGTTCATAGACATACTTGGTTGTTAGGTGTTACCTCTGGTCCGTTATATTAATTTTTATTTTTATAATAGGAAGGAGGTGGTCCGCATGAAAGGAAATAATGGAGCACTTAGTTGCTTTAATTGTGATTTTAGTTCTAATAGACAAAATCACAAATTCCGGAAAGAAAGACTAAAAAAATGCACCTACTCAACACTGAATAGGTGCAATCCCAAATCTTCGGACTAAAGATGCACCTAGCCGACAAAAACCAAGTGTGTCTTTTTTATGTCCTATAAAATATATTATGTAATAAAACAAAATATATACTTATTTTTAGAAAGAACTTTCTTCTCTTTCTAGTAATTATTATACAACATTTGCCTACAAATTCAATCCTTTTATACCATATTAATACCATAGTTAATTGCAAATGTGATCATTATTATATAACATTTTTTTTAAAAGTCAATTTAATATTAAAAAAACCCATATTTACGAATGTATATTTGTAAATGATGTGAAACAAAAATAATATAAAAATTAATTCAAGAG
>CANRLP010000091.1 GCA_947631515.1 uncultured Bacilli bacterium | reverse complement strand
TCAATTTCTTCTTTACTACCTAAAACTGAACAAGAAGTAATAGAATCTTCATCCATTGTTTTTAAAGCTCTACGAAAAGCATAATTCATTGGATTTTCTTTAATTGAGTCAATATCTGCTAAAATACGTTTTTTAATAATTTGAAAAGATCGTTCATCAAATGCTTCATCAGTAACATTAGGATTTTCAATTATTTCAAAGGGAAATTTTAAAACATTTTTTAAATAATTTTTATCGTTAACAAATTCAGGATTTAAAAAGTCATAACTAAATGTTGATAATACCATATTACCAACTTTACTAGAAACTCCATAAAAGAAAGATTGATACAACTCTTCTAACTTAATTACAATATCTTTACGTTTAGGATAATTTTTAGAAGAGTGACATAACATATCAACTAAAAAATTGCGAGTGCCAAGTTCTTCTTTTTTAGCATTATCATAAAAAGTTATTTCCATATGACAATTTTTAAACTTATCAGTTTTAATTGTATATATATTGTATGTATCAAATTCATATTTTTTATATTTCATAGAGCACCTCACTCATTAGTATACACATAAAACTTATAAATATTATAACATTATATTTTAAAAAAAGCTTTAATACTTAAAAAAATAAGAGCTTTTTAAAAAGGAAACTCTTATTTTTTAATAATTTCTATAGCATTACGCATTTTAATATCATATTTAACAACTTCTAAGCTGCCATAAGCTTTTAATAATTCATCTTTAGAAATACCATAATTAGTTGCCATTTCTAAAGCTTTATCTTCAGCTTCTTGATCACTAACTTCAATTTTTTCTACTTCTGCTACTTTTTCTAATAAATAACGATATTTAATTCTCTTAGTTGCTTCTGGTTCCATTTGTTCATGCATTTTTTCATGTGTCATACCTGTAAATTGAAAATATTGTTCAATATTAAGTCCTTGCATTCTCAATTGGTCCTCAAATTGATGAATCATACGATGAATTTCATCATCAATAATTTCTTTATTAATTTCAATTTTCATATTGTCACTAGCTTTTTTTAAGCAATCTTCAATATATTGATCTTCAATATCAGCTTCTTTACGAGAAATTAAAGTTTCTTTAATTTTAGCTTCTAAGTCTTCTTTAGTTTTAACATCTTCGTATCCTAAATCTAAATAGAATTCTTCATTTAATTCTGGTAAAACACGAGTTTTGATTTCATTTATTTTTACATTAAATGTCACATCTTTATTTTTTAAATCTTCTGTATAATTTTCAGGAAAAGTTAAATTTAAAGTTTTTTCGTCTCCGACTTTTAAACCAACTAAGCCTTCTTCAAAACCAGGAATAAAAGTATGAGAGCCAATTTCAAGTGGATAATTTTCACCATTTCCACCATCTAGTTCTTTACCATCTACCATTCCTTTAAAGTCAATAACTGCTGTATCGCCATTTTCTATTTTAGCATTCTTAGCTTTGACTTTAATTTCAGCATATTTATTTCTTAAAGAATCTAATTCTGTAGCTATTTCTTCTTTTGTTACTTTAGCCTCTGGTTTCTTAATTTTTAAATTTTTGTATTCCCCTAAAGTTACTTCAGGAGCAGTTATAATTGTAAATTCAAATACTGCTTCTTTATCATTTACATTTTTAACATCTAATTTTGGTTCACATACTGGTACAGCTTTAGTAGATTTTAAAACTTCTTGATAAGCAGTTTCTACAGCATCATCAATTGCATCCATATATAATGACTCTATACCAAATTTTTTAATAAAAATATTTTTTGGTGCAGCGCCTTTTCTAAAACCATCTATTTTAACTTCTTTATTTTTTTTCTTAAAAGCATTATCAAGACATTTTTCCCAATCTTGACCTTCTACTTTAATTTCTTTTACAATGACATTTTTCATAAAAAATCACTCCCTAAACAAGATTTATTATATCGAAGAGTCATAGAAAAAGCAAATATTTTAAGCATTTTTAGTACTATTTTACAAACAAAAATATGAATTATCCGATCAAGAATCTTGGGCGAACGCTAAACGTCTGGGTCGCGTTGGCAAGGTTGGAACTGCCGTTATTGCAAGCAAGAGAAAAGTGAACAGAACTAGCAACATCTTTTAACCAATAATCAAACCAAGTTGTTCCATAACTATTTTTAAATTCAGGTTTTAATTGAAATATGGCATATTGACTATTATCTATTCCAGTATCGTATCCTGATGATGACCATATTGTTCCTCCATACACATTCATTTCACTCATTAAATCTATTTTTCTAGTATACCATGCAAAATTGCTACTTGCTCCTTTCGTAAGATTATATTTATTTGGTAATTCTTTGTTTATTTCAGTACTTAGCCTACTTTGATATTCTATTATATGATCTTGTTTATCATTACTAGGGTTACTAGCTCCAAAATCAGGTTCTATATATGTAGTTAATATTTTATCTAACGTTCCACCTTCTTCTTTTTTAGTAGTTGTAGCTTTCCCATTTTCGTCTACTTCATATCCTACCATTTTACTGCCCAAATAACTACCTTCTGTTGTGTTGGTTGTATTCATTGGGGCATTTATTAAAGAAACTGCAGGTATTATCGTAGCATGGTGTTTTGTTAAACCTGGAAACGGATACCCTGTATGTAAATAATTATCTAAATCTGCTATTAACCATACTACTGTTTTGCTATTCATATCTTTTAAATTACTTGGACTTGTTATGTAATCTCCAACAAATATATCGTCAAAATGTCCACTTTCTATTTCATCAAATAAGCTCCCATCTTTTAACTTACTTGTTATATCTTTTCCTCTATATGTACTTCTTCTATATGCAACTCCTGCTTCGATATATTCTTGATAATCTTCTTCTGTTAATTCACTATTAAATGCTAACTTACACTTCGTTCCTTTTTGAATATCTTCTACTTTCAAGTTCCAGGCATTATAATCCCATTCTGCTTTTATGCCATTATCACAACTAGCTGTTACTTTGTAATAATTTGATTTATTAGCATCTTTTGGAGTTGTTGGGATTGATTCTGATGCTTGATTATCTATTGTTACTGCAAACTTCACATCATACGAAAAATCAGGTATTAT
>CANRLP010000090.1 GCA_947631515.1 uncultured Bacilli bacterium | reverse complement strand
AGCTTTATTTATAGAAAAATATTTGGTAAGTTTAGGATATGAAGTAGATAATACATTATTTAAAGACAAATCAGTATATTTTAGAAATGCATTAGTTAGAAGTAATTATTTTAATAATTATTTAAATATAAAAGAGAATAAAAGTTATTTAATTAAATTTTATGAAAATTTATTATTAGGAAAAAATAATAATTTGCATTCACAAGAGTTGATAGTTAAAGAGTTGTTTTAGGAGGTAGTATGAGCAATAAACAAGTTTTAAAAGTTTTTGAAGGATTTGCCGGATATGGTGGAGGTCATTTTGCTTTAAATAGATTAAAAGAAAAATATCCTAATTTTAATTTTGAAATAATTGGATATTCTGAAATAGATAAATATGCATGTGAATTATATGATTTAAATCACAAAGATAAAAATGGAAATAATATTAAAAATTTTGGAGATATTACTAAATTAAATCCAGATGATATCCCTGATTTTGATATATTTTTAGGTGGATTTCCTTGTCAACCTTTTTCTACAGCTGGTATGCAGAAAGGAATTAATGATCCGTATGGTAGAGGAACTTTATTTCAACATATAATGAGGATTTGCAGTGTCAAAAAACCTAAATATATATTATTGGAAAATGTAAAAGGATTTTTTTCAAAAAAATTTCAATCAACTAGAAAGCAAATGGAATCTATGTTAAGAGAAATGGGATATGTTACAAATAGAAAAAACAAAAAAGAATCACCATTAAGAGTAGCAATATTAAATAGTAAAGATTATGGAATTCCCCAAAATAGAGAAAGAATTTGGATGTTTGCTAGATTAGGAGGTTTACCAGAAGAATTCTCACTAGAACCACCCAAAATTGAAAATGGTTTATTAATGGCAGACTTTTTAGATCCAAAAGGTTATGTACCTAATGAAATGTATTTAACTGATGAACAAATTAAACATTTAAAGGAAAAGCATAACATAGATAGTTTTAAGGTAAAAAAAGCATTGTGTTTTGATGTATATAATAAAAAAATTAAAACTGATGGATATTCCATCACAATAACGATGCCGGAACATAATAGTTTAAGGGTTATAGAGCCTAATAAAGAAAAAGAAGTAGTAAGAAAAATGTCAGTAACTGAGCAGTTTAGGTTAATGGGACTTGAAGGCTTAAATATAAAAGGAAGAAAAGTGGATATTATATTTGGGAATCAATCCTATACTCAATTATCAAAAAGAGCTGGAAATGGCTGGGATGTTAATCTAGTTACGATATTATTAGAATTTATTTTTAATCAACTTAAAAATATAGACGAAAATTGGCTTGATTAATTGGGAGGTAAGTATGACAGAATTAAAATTTAAAATATCCGAAACATCACTTAGATATGGAATATATAATAATTATAAAAAAGGCCATACAGCTAGTGTAGAAACTGAACTTAACCAAAGCAAGAATCAGAATAAATGGAGAAATGATATATTACAATTACGAAAAATGAATTGTAGAATAGATGATAATAAGATTCCTTCTGATTTAATAGCAGCTTGTAGGAAAAATGAAAAAAATAAGACGAATGTAACAGATATATTTATATTTGATAATATATTAGTTAATGGTGAAAAATTAGATGTTGATGCTTCATATTGCATGTATATAAAAGAAGAGACTTCTAAAACTGCTAATATAATTAATGCATCACATAACAGCAATACGCATTTAGGAAGATTAATGATTCATTATCCAATTTCGTTTGATTATAGAAAAGACGGATTTAATATTAATAATAAATTAATACTTGATAAAATAATGGCAAAAAATGGAGATTATGCTTTTGTAGTTAATGGATTTGTTTATTATCCTGAAACACAAACTTTAAATTTTTTAGTAAAATTAGTTGGTCCAAGAGGAATCTTATTAACAAGTGTTTTTAAAGAAGGTAAGGGTATAGGTCAAAAATTAAAAATCGATGATAGTTTTTCTTATGAAAATAATGTTATTGTAACATGTAAAAGAAATTTAGTAACTGGTAAAGAGGATATTGAGATTGAAGAAGTAAATCGGACTAGAAGCAGGAATGGACTAAAGGGCGAGGAATTTGTATATGAGTTATTAAAATCTAAATTATTAAAGGATAATGATTTGTTTCATACTAGTAAAACATATAAATTTTCACCATATGATATTGAATATATTGAAAATGGAGTAAAAAAATATGTTGAAGTTAAAGCTACTCAAGGCAATAAAGAAGTATTTAATTTATCATCTGGGGAATTGAAATTTATGAATGAACATAAAAATAATTATATTTTATATATTGTAACTAATGTTAATTCAGAATTTCCTAATTATAAAATTTATACATATGAAAAGATAAAGAAAATGAAAAAGATACCAGTAAGCTATAGAGTTACTATATAAGGACACAATAATTATGAATTATGGAATTAAAATATTAAATGATATAATTAAAAACTTTTCAAAAGATACAATTAGAAAAGCAGAAAAATATATAAATTTTAGTGATGTTGTAAAATGTGCAAACAATATAAAAGATGCTGCTAAAAAATTTGAAAAATTAGAAACTGATGAACAAAAAGTTGCGGCAATCTTATTGTCAAAAAAAATTTTTTAAGATTACAAAAATAGGTGATGATTAATATATGATAAAATTAATTATAGGTGCAAAGTGGTTGTTAACTAAAATTTTTATAAAAATTTTGTTATGATTATATTATGATATTTGGGAAAATATTTAGTTAAAATATGACATTAAGTAAAAAAGAAGGCTATTGTTGGGCTATTAATGAATATTTCAAAAAATTATTTGATGTTAGTAAGCAAACAATATCAAAAAGTATAAGTAGTTTATTAAAGTTTGATTATGTTGTTTTAGAAAAGGAGAATAAATAATTAAATAACAAAGTCATAAACTTAAATGAGGTGGCTTATGTTTAAAATAACTGAAACTTTTAAAAAAGATTCTCCTAGTTTAATAGATTTGATTACAAATTATGTCAAGAGTGTATTAAATAATGAATAGGTTGGCTTAAGTGTATAATACTTTAACAAATGAGCCAACTTTTTACAAAGCAGGAATATATATAAGATTATCTGAAGCTGATGAAGGAAAAACTTACGAATCTGATAGTGAGAGTGT
>CANRLP010000089.1 GCA_947631515.1 uncultured Bacilli bacterium | reverse complement strand
CTACATATGCTCTTTGGCTTAGTACATTTCATCAAAAAGATGCTAATGTTATATCAACTGGTTGTTTTGAAACTACTTTTAAAGAAATGTCTAGTTCTATAGATTTATCTAATACTTATCCTGTTAATGATGAAAAAGGTTTAAAATCTACTCCTTATGTATTCAAAATAAAAAATGTTTGTGATAATAAAGCTAAATTTCAAGTAACTTTAAATACTTTACAAAAAACTGGTAATAAAATACCAGATGAATTAATTAAATACGTATTTTATGAAAGCAATGAAAATGCCGATACTGGCTCTTTACTTTCTGGTGCTACTAAAAATGAAGAAACTAAAGATATTCATACTACTTTGCCTATAATAAAAAGTTATATTATGAAAGAAGATATTTTAGAATCAAATGAAGAAAAAGAATATGCTTTAAAATTATGGATTAGTAATACAGCTACAACCAGTATAAACGGCTATTATTTTGAATCATCAATTAATTTAACGGCTGTTCCAATTGATTAAGAAGTAGGATTATGTCTAGTTTTTTTAAGAAGAAAAATAAATAATATAGGAACAGCAATAATAAATATAAGAAAAGCAAAAATAGGAATTGTATAATACATAGTTAATTCGTTTGTGTAATATTTGCCAATAAAATAAACGGCGATGAAATAACTAATTATAACCAGGATAGTGTGCCATAATTTTTGCTTTTTTTGAGGAAGTAATTCTTGAATAAATAATGATGCTATAGCTATGTAAACAAAATGATCAAATACCCAGGATAAAGCCACAATGTTTTCAATTTTTTCGATAAAATCTAAAATTTTTATTTCCTTTAAGATAACATATTCGGGATAGCGATATAAATTAGCTAGTACGGGACCAATAATAGCTAAGATTAAAAACATTTTAAATATTAAGGTTAAACTTCCTACTAAATAAGCAGGTATAGCGTTTTTGTTATTGTTTTTGGTCATTAACATTAGTAAATAAGGAGAAACAGAAAGCGAAGTATAATAAAAAATAGAGCGCATAATAGTCAAAGGTTTATTAACAAAAAGAGGCATAATATTATTAAGATCAGAATAACCAAATAAACAAGTCTGCGATAAAATTGTTAACAGAAATGAAATAGGAAATAAACAACTAGCAACGCGAAATGTAGTGTTAATTCCATCATGTGAAATTTTAAGAATTAATAAAATTAATGGTAATGAAATAAAATATAGGGGAGTTCTTACTAAAAAGAAAGAAGCAAATACTTGGAAAAATGTCAAACCTTCAGTTAATAAAACTAAACCAAAAATAATTAATAAAACTCGTAAAAAAATGCCTAAACCTTTCATTTCTTTTAAAACTTCATCTAAAGTTTTTTTACTTTTATATTGTTGAATCTTATTAATCATCCAAATGAAAAATATTCCAATTATTGTCCCAACAACAAAAGCAAAAATACTATCTTGTTTTGTGACACCGGTTATTAAAGAAAAACCAATTCCTAGAAATAAAGCTCTAGTTAAAAAATAATTTACGGAAAAATATTGAAATTTTGATATCATTTTTTCACCTCAAATATTAAGCCATTACGATTAATTATTGTTTTTGCTTCATATTGATAATTAAGCAATCTAAAATCTTGATCTTTTTTATATTTTTGATAATAAAGTTTTCTAATTTTTAAAATATCACTATTATTTTTAATTAAAGTTTCAATAACTTCTTGGGCATCATGTTCTAATTTTTGGTTAAGTTTTTGTTCTAATTCTTCATAAGTTTGAGTTTCTTTAAAATTCATTTCACAATGATTTTCGACGATTCGGACTTCTATTTTGGTATTAATTTTCGCCGTATCATTTTCAATTTCAATGGCTGATTTAGCTTTATCATATGTACTTAAAACGATAAATTTAGAAGAATCATTCGGACAGTTAATTTTAAAATAATTTTCTTGTGAAGAGTTATTTAAAATATTAAAAGTTGAAGATTCATTTTCTGTTAAATAATTTTTCATTTTATAATCTTCAAATACAGCTAAAGGACCTAGTTTTAAATTACCATTTTTTAATTCAATTGAGGTAATATAAGTATCTTGCCGAGGATCAATAATATTAGTAACAAATTTTTCAAAGTTTAAGTTAGATGCAATATTATTTGAGTAAGATGTACTATCAATCAGTTCTTTAATCGCCGTACTAACTACTGGATTATTAACATCATGATTTTTTAAAATATTATACGCAGTCTCATCTTTGGCCATTACTAAGAAAAAAATATTCCGTATGTAGTTATCTCGTATTAAAAAATCAATAATTTCTTCGATGTGTTCTTGAGCAATTTCTTCACTAATAATTACCGTTTTTAAATGAGCTAAGTAAGGGGTTTTAGCAATTTGTAAGGAAGTATCATAAAAAGCATCTGCAATGGATTTACCATTTCCTTTAGCTAAATAAACTTTTTCTTTTTCCTGACTTTGTTCTTGATTTTTGGCGTTTAAAATTTCGTAAGCCACTTGAAATTTGTTGTCTTCATAATCAATTGATATACCAGATACAATAGCTAATTCGTTTAATTCAATATAATCGTAGCAACCAGTAGTTAAAAATAGTATAAAAAAAAGTAGAATAAATATTTTTTTCATTGTTTTTTCTCCTTTTTCTTAATCAAATTTTTATTTGATAATATTTTACTGCGTTTTGTATCGTTCATAAAATTACTATGAAGTAAAGTTTTTTTAATATAATTAAAGTCAAATGGGGATAGAGGATAAAAATAAGGTTTATCAATAGATTTAGTATTTATAATATGAATTAAAAAGTAAATGAATGCTAAAGCAACACCATATAAGCCATACAAAGCGGCGGCAATTAAAAAGATAAAACGAAAATATCGTATAGCATTAATTAATTCTAATTCGGTAAATATTAAACTAGTAATAAAGGTAAAGGCAATAACAATTATCATGATAGGTGAAACTATACCAGCGTTAACTGCGGCTTCTCCTAAAATCAAAGCTCCTAATATGGAAATAGCACTTCCATAACTACTTGGAAATCGCAAATCACTTTCTCTTAAAATTTCACAGACTATAATCATGATAATGGCTTCAATAATGGCTGGAAAAGGAACATTTTCTGACTGCGAAGCAAAATTAACAAGCAAGCTTGTTGGAATAGTTTCCATATTATAATTGACTAAGGCAATATAAAATCCTGGAACAATCATTGTTAGAAAGAAACTAGCAAATCTTAAAATTTT
>CANRLP010000088.1 GCA_947631515.1 uncultured Bacilli bacterium | reverse complement strand
GAGGATATGCCGGAAGTGCAATGGTAGGATATGTAGTAGGATCCGATGGGCTAGCTACAGAAACTAAAAGAGATGGAGGCGGAACATTAGATACAGTATTAAGTACATATATAGAACCGGATTTTGGGGTTAGTAATCCTAGTAAAGATGGAAAATATCATATAATTGAATATGAAACCATATTAACTAATCTTATAGATTCCACTTCTTCCAATCAATGGGGATCTAATGAAGGAGCATCTTCAAGTTGGGGATGGTATACTAGAAAACTAGATTTAATGAGTGAAGTAAATGTATTTGGAAGTACAGTATGGTCTAGTACTGGTTTGGATATAGGAATAGATAATCGGCAATATGCCATATTTCAATTAAAACCAGAGTTTATTAATACAGACGGGAAAGGATATTATTATAATTATTGGTTAAAGGCAGTTGTTTCATCATCAAATTATGCCCTTATCACTTTTAGCGGTACAGCTACTAACACAAAAGCTGATGAGAGCGTTCGTAGTGTTCGTCCTCGTTTCTTAATCGGTTAAATTTTTCTAAAATTAACTTCTAATTAAAATCTTTCCAATTATATTCTAAAAATCCATTATTATGATATAATAATAATGTAATTAAGGAGTTAAAAAGTATGGAAAATAAAATAATAAGTAAAACTTTTATCTGGATGTTTATCGGTTTGTTAATTACTTTTTTAACAGGCTTTGGGGTTTCACATAATGAAACAATGATAATTAATATTTATAAAAATTCAACTTATATTATTTTAGCAATTATTGAATTAATTTTAGTTATATTTTTATCGTCAAGAATTCAAAAGATGTCTAGAAATTCAGCTCGCATATTTTTTATTTTATATAGTTTTATATCTGGATTAACATTTTCATCAATTTTTATCTTTTACAAAATATCTTCATTAATATACATTTTTTTAATCTCAGCTTTATTGTTCTTGATTTTTGGTTTAGTTGGCTTTTTTACTAAAATGGATTTAAGTAAAATGGGTACCTATCTTATGATGGCTTTAATAGGAACTATAATTTGTTTTATTATTAATATTTTTATTGGTAGTTCCCAATTTGATATGATAATTACGATAATTTCTCTTCTAGTCTTTATCGGTTTTACGGCATATGATATTCAAAATATTAAGAGATTAAGTACAATGAGTAATATAGACTCTGATAATATAGCCATTTTAGGAGCACTTAATTTATACTTAGACTATATAAATGTCTTCATTAATCTTTTAAGTTTATTGGGAAAATCAAAAGATTAATATGAAAATAGCATCCTTAGTAATAGAACTTTCTTTAGTTGGTTTAGAAGAGAAAAATATTTCCTTTATTTATATCACGCATTTCCTTAATAAAATTGATAGTATGACATGTTTATTTCATAATGAGAAGGAATTTTTTTCTAAAAGAAAAGAAGATATTCAAACAAAGTTAAATAAAAATTTAGCTCAATATAATGTAAATTTTTTTCCAATTGATATCGAATTAAAAAGTATATATATTTTGAAAGATGGCAAAAAAATTAAACCTCTTTTTCAAGAGATAGTTGTTCAAAAAGAAATAAAAAAGTTAGATGATTTAGTAAAAGAAAAGTTAAAAGAAAATAAATTATATTTACTTTATAAATGTGATCAAAGGTTATTAATGGCTGAAAAGTATAATGAAGAAGCACAAAATAGATATATATCAATATTTAATAATGTTTCAAAATATATTTTGGAAAAAATTGAATTAAATCTGTTATCAGATAAAGATTATGAATACTTATTTAATGTTTTAAAACAAAATTGTTATTACTATTCTATTGTTCGTTTTATTTTGGCAAATAACTCTAATTCTTTAGAAGACAATATTGATCAGTTTAAAAATGAAATAGCTAATTTTGATACTAAAAATAACGAACCAATTATTTCAAAGTATCGTTCTCCCTATAAAGAAGACTAATCATAAAAAATATTTTTTAGCATAAATAATATTAAGTTAAATAAACATTTACAAGCTTTTATTTTTTTGCTATAATCTAGAACGAGTATGAAATTACTCCTTGCTTTAAACTTTGATTTAAAGCCAAATAGACCATAAGGAGGTGTTGTGTAATGAAAAAATATGAAGTAATGTTTATCGTTAAGTCTGCAACTGATGGGGATGCAATTAAAAATACAGCAGAATCTATGAAAAAAATTGTTGCTGATAATAAGGGTAAAGTATTAGAATTTAATGAATTAGGTGAAAAAAAATTAGCTTACCCAATTAAAAAAGAAATCAATGGCTACTATTATGTAATGACTATTGAAGCTTCAAAAGAAGCTGTTAGTGAATTAGATCGTAAAGCTTTTATTAACGAAAATATTTTAAGACATCTAATTATTAAATTAGACGAGGAGTAAAAATATGAATAAAGTAATTTTAATAGGGCGACTTGCTAGAGATCCAGAAATGCGTACAACTGGTAGTGGAACAAACGTTACTCGTTTTACTATAGCTGTAACAAGAACTTATCAAGATCAAAATGGTGAAAGAACAGCAGATTTTATTAACTGTGTAGCATGGCGTCGTCAAGCTGAAAATATAGCTAAATATTGTACTAAAGGTACTCAAATAGCTGTAGAAGGTAGAATTCAAACTGGTAGTTATGATACGCAAGATGGAACTAAAAGATATACAACTGATATCATCTGCGACAATGTAACATTCCTAGGATCTAAAAATAGTGGTGGTAGCGATGCTTCACTAAATAACAATACTAATAATAGTGATAATATACCAACTTCTGATCTTAATGAAGATCCATTTAAAGATTTCGGGGAAGAAATTGCCTTAAGTGATGATGATTTACCATTCTAAGAGAGGAGAAAAAATTATGGCAGAATTTCGAAGAAAAAAGAAAAAAATATGTCAAATGTGTGCTGGTAAAAGCGTTGATTATAAAGATGTAATGATTATCAATAAATACATTAATGAAAAAGGTAAAATTATGCCTCGTCGTATGACAGGAGCTTGTGCTAAACATCAAAGACATATTGCTAATCAAATTAAATATGCAAGATTTATGGCATTAATACCATTTGTTAAATAAGACTATTGTAAAAGCAATAGTTTTTTATTTTTCTAAGAATAAATTGGCAAGAAATTTAATTGAATTCTATAAAATATACATGACATTCTAAGATTTGTCAATAATAAAATTTTATGATATTATAGGCATTACAAAAAGACACGAGATTTCTAAATT
>CANRLP010000087.1 GCA_947631515.1 uncultured Bacilli bacterium | reverse complement strand
GTACAAAATTGTTCAATAAAGAATTTATAGATAGATTATCTAAGCATTACATAAATATAATTCAAGCTATTTTAAATGACAATGATATAAAAATAGCTGATATTAATATGATTTCAGAGGAAGAAAAAAATCAAATATTATTTGATTTCAATAATACAAGTGTAGATTATCCTAAGAACAAAACAGTAATACAATTATTCGAAGAACAAGTTAATAAAAGACCTGATAGTGTTGCGGTAATATTTGAAAATCAGAAACTAACATATAAAGAGTTAAATGAAAAGGCAAATCAGCTAGCTCACTACTTACTAGATAATGGGGCTAAAAATGATAAAATTATTGCAATAATGGTAAGTCGTTCATTAGAAATGATAGTTGGAATACTAGCTATATTAAAATGTGGAGCAGCATATTTACCTATTGATCCTGAATATCCAAAAGATAGAATTTCATATATGCTAGAAGATAGTGGAAGTAGAACTATATTATTAAATGACAATACTTATGATTTAATTGATAATACCTATACGAAAATTAACATTAACTTATCTGAAAAAATATATACAAATGTAAATACTAAAAACCCAAATATTGAAATACCAAGAGATAGTTTGATTTATTTAATATATACATCAGGTTCAACAGGAAAACCAAAAGGAGTACTGCTTACACATAAAAATATATTAAATTTTATACTTGCAGCAAAGTCTATTATTGAATTTAATGATAAAAAAACAATGGTTTCTTTAACGACAATATGTTTTGATATATTTGTTTTAGAAGTGTGGTGTCCTTTAACTAGTGGAACGACATTAGTAATCGCAAACGAAGAAGAACAAAATAACCCTTATTTTTTAAATAAACTATGTTTAAAAAATAAAGTAAATATGGCACAAACTACGCCATCTAGATTTACTGCTTTAATTAGTGATAAAAACAATATATCTTACCTAAATAATTTAACTGAAATCATGATAGGGGGAGAACCATTATCTAAAACATTATTAGACCATTTGAAGAAATATACTAACGCCAAAATATATAATATGTATGGACCAACAGAAACAGCAGTATGGTCAACAGTAAAGGATTTATCTAAAGATAATGAAATAACAATAGGAAAACCAATAGCAAATACTACATGTTACATATTAGATAAAGATATGAATTTATTACCTACTTATGTTCCAGGTAATCTTTACATTGGTGGAGAAGGGGTCTCAAATGGTTATAATAATAGAGAGGATTTAACTAAAGAAAAATTTATATATTCACCATTTAATAAAGATGAAATTATATATAACACTAATGATTTAGCATACTTTAAATCTAATGGTGAAATTGTACATTTAGGAAGAACTGATTTTCAATTAAAAATAAATGGCTATAGAATTGAACTTCCAGATATTGAAAAAAATATTTTAGAAAATGTAGATATAACCAATTGCGTTGTATTACCTATTAGTTCTTCAGAAGGCAAGCAAAGTCTTTGGGCTTATATAACTGGAACAAAAGAAATAGACTTAAAACTTTTAAAAAGCGAATTACTAAAAGTTTTACCTAAGTATATGATACCAAATCGTTTTATTCAAATTGATAAATTTCCATTTACACCTAATGGAAAAATAGATAGAAATGCTTTAAAAAAATTAAATACAGATACTACAAAAAACACTGATAATTCGTTAGAATATGATGATTTTACCAAAAGAATAATTAGTATGATAGAAAATAAATTTAACATTTACAATATTGATGCTGAAGATAGCTTATTTGAAATAGGTATGGACTCATTAAGTATAATATTACTAGCAACAATGATTTCAAATGAGTTTAGTGTTAATATTTCAATAAAAGAATTAGTTGAAAGCAAAGCTATTATTGAATTATCAAATTTAATTAAAAGTAAAACTAATGTTGATAAAATCAATATTATACCAAAAACAGAAAAACAGGAATATTATCCAGTTTCATCAGCACAAAAAAGAATATATTATGCATCTAGTCTAGATGGAGATAACTCATTATTATACAATATTGCAAGTGGAATTATTTTAGATAAAAAGCTTGACACTAATAAATTAGAAAAATGTATTAATAAAATCATTGAAAGACATGAATCTCTACGTACATATTTTGAGGTAATAGATGGTAATATTGTACAGAAAATATTGAAAAAAGTAGATTTAAAGTTAGACGTTGAAAATTCTAATACAGACAACATTGATGAGTTATTCAATAAATTTTTTAAACCATTTAACTTAAATAAAGCACCTTTATTTGATGCAAAGGTAATAAATTTAAAAAATAATAAGTCATTATTATTTTTAAATATGCACCATATTATAAGTGATGGAGTTTCTATCTTAATTTTAATGGATGAACTTTGCAAATTATATAATAATTTAAATGACTTGCCAGAACTTAGAATTAGTTATAAAGATTTTGCAGTATGGGAAAACAATAAATTAAATTCAAAAGAATTTGATAAAGATAAAGAATTTTGGGTTAATCAGTTTAATGATGAAATACCTTTATTAAATATGCCTACGAATTATTCAAGACCTGCTGTTCAAAGCTTTGAAGGATCTGATGTATATTATTCAATTGATGAAGATTTAACAAAGAAAATAAATGAATTATCAAAAAAATTTGGTATTACACCATATATGTTACTATTAAGTGTATATTATACTCTTTTATATAAATATACAGGTCAAGAAGATATAGTTATTGGAACACCTATTGTTGGTAGAGATAATTTTGAGTTGTCAAGTATAATAGGAATGTTTGTAAATTCTTTAGCATTACGAAATAAAATTGATTCATCAATATCTTTTAAAGAATTTTCAAATAATATAAGAGAAATTTGTTTAAATGCATTTGAACACCAAACATATCCACTTGATGAATTAATAAAGGCATTAGAGATAAAGAGAGATACAAGCAGAAATCCACTTTTTGATACAATGTTTATATATCAAAATGATGGAAATATTAACGTAGACTTTGGAGGAATAAAAGGTCAACATTATATACCAAAGAGTAATATTTCTAAATTTGATTTATCACTAGAGGTAATACCTAAGGATAATAAATTAAATTTACGCTTTGAATATTGTACAAAATTATTTGATAAAGAATTCATAGATAGATTATCTAAACATTACGTAAATATAATCCAAGCTATTTTGAATAATAATGATATAAAAATAGCTGATATTAATATGATTTCAGAGGAAGAAAAGAATCAAATATTATTTAATTTCAATAATAC
>CANRLP010000086.1 GCA_947631515.1 uncultured Bacilli bacterium | reverse complement strand
TATTACTTCTAATAATTTACCATTTTTCATAACAAATCTCTTCCTTTTACCAATTAAATTATTACTATAATAGCAGATTAGAAATATATTTTCAAGGAATAAATATTTTTAATAAATAATAAATTTTTATTAAGGAAGTGTAAGATGTTTTTAAGTTTACTAAATATTATCAAAGATATGATGTTTTTTACCGGAAGTTATTCTAATAATGTATTCCCCGAGCCTTTAAGTGAAGAGGAAGAACAAAAAATGATTCAAGAAATGTTAAAAGGAAATAAAGAAGCGCGAAATAAATTAATTGAGCATAATTTAAGATTAGTTGCTCACATAGTAAAAAAATTTGAAAATAAAAATACTAGTCAAGATGATTTAATTAGCATTGGAACTATTGGGCTTATTAAAGGCATAGATTCTTATAATGATACGAAAAAAACGCGTATTACCACCTATGCTGCCAGATGTATTGAAAACGAAATTCTTATGTATTTTCGGAGTACCAAGAAGAGTCAGAACGATGTTTCTTTAAACGATTCTATCGGTTACGACAAGGATGGTAATGAAATTAATTTAATTGATGTTTTAAAAGATAATTCTAAAGATTTAGCAGAAATGATTCATACTAAGGAAAATATTAAACAATTAAGTCAATATTTAAATCTTTTAAATAAGCGCGAAAAAGAAATAATTATTAAAAGATATGGCTTATTAAATCAAAAAGAGCAAACCCAAAAAGAAATAGCGACGACGATGCATATTTCAAGAAGTTATGTCTCTCGAATAGAAAAACGAGCTCTTACAAAAATGTTAAAAGAATTTATTAAAAATAATAGTAATTTATAAATGTAAGCTACGTATAAATTTTTTTTTATTTCATCTTCTTCTTTATATTCATCAAAATAACGTTCACAATCAGTTAACTGATATTCTTCTGTAATTTCTTTTAATATCTTAGCCATATCAATATCTATAAAAGAAGTTAAATAAGTTTTAAATTCGGTGTAAGAAACAAGCAAATATTCAAAGTTTTTAGAAGGAATTTCAAAAGAACATACTGGAGTATTATAAAAATAACTTGTTAAATTTACATCAAAATCATGAGTAAATAATAAATCATAATCAAATATCGGAGCTAAAGATAAGCCATCGGCATTTTTACTTAATAATAAGTTATCATCTGACAAATCTGCTAAATCAGTATAAATATGAAAGGCTATTAATCTTAATAATGGTGAAATAATATGTGGTTCGTGATTATCACTAGCAAAGTTTTCTTGATAAAATTTTAAAGTATCAAAAAAAGACATTTCTAATAAATTATAAGGTTGGTATAGACAATTGGGATTTCGAAAGTTTAATGATGCTATTCCTTCTTCATTACCCACTTTAGCAGGGACAAAATGGACGGTAGGTATTTGAAAATAATTGGCAATTTTTTCTCCTAATAAATGATTCAAGGTAAAAATATTATCATAAGGAAAATTACTTATTTCTTTAAAATAATAATATTGTTTTTGATATGAATACCAATTGTTGTAACATTTCATTATTCTATAATCAATATTAATATTATGAGCATTTTTTTTACTCAAAGGAATATGAGTTGTTAGTTCCATAAATTTTGTATCTGGCGAAAAAATTGTTTTCATTTCTATCACGAATAGCTATTATAACAAAGCATTAAAAAAATAGCTAGTATTTATCAGCTATTTCATCAATTACTTCTACTTCAGTTTCAATGGCTTGTTTAAATTTTCGTTTAAAAGCTACTACTCTTCTGCGTAGTTCTTCAGCACTTTTTTCAATTTCTTGATATTTAATTAAAGCATCGTTGACAATGCGCGAAGCATTTCTTTTGGCTTCTTCCACAATACCCTTGCTTTCTTCACGCGCTAATTTTTTAATTTGATTTGAGGTATCTTCAGCTATTAAAATGGTTTTATTTAAAGTTACTTCTAACTCTTCATATTTTTCCATATCTTTTTTTAATTTTTCAATTTCTTCATCTTGAGCTTTTAATTTATTCAGCATGCTTTCATATTCTTTAGCAACGTTAGCAACAAATTGATTAACTTCCATTTTATCATATCCATGAAAGGACGTACTAAATTTTTTCATGCTTCACCTCAAATCTACTTCTTTAAATTAATTTTTTACCATTCAATTTCTGATTCATCATTATTTTTAGTTTTTTCAGAATCATCAGTTATTTTTCCTTGAATATTAACATTATTTGGAGTACATAAATAAATGCCAACGCCAATTTTTTGCATTTTTCCTCCAATAGAATAAATACAACCGCTTAAAAAATCTATAATTCTTTTGGCTTGAGCTGATGTTACTCTTTTTAAATTAACTACTACACTATTTCTATTTTTTAAATGATCAGCAATTTGTTGACTTTCAGAATAAGCCCGTGGTTCCATTAAAATCATTTTGTTTCCAGTTTTATCTGCTTCTTTTAAGGCTTCATCTTCATTTACGTTATAATATTCGTCTTCAGTACCAACCAAATTATCGTCTTCATCTGCAAATAATTTTTTTAATTTACTTAATGCCATAATTTATCCTCTTTTCGTCTACTATTCTTACTTTTTAATCATATCAAAGAATTTTTAATTTTTCAATGATATTTAATAGGAAAAGATTAACAATTTTATTAAAGTTAGTTAATTTAAAACTGAATTCTTTCTTTAATATAGTCTTCTATTTCTGATATAGGTACTTTAACTTGTTCCATTGTATCTCTATCTCTTATGGTCACAATATTATTATTTAATGTTTCATCATCAACAGTTATGCAAAAAGGAGTTCCAATAGCATCACTTCTTCGATAACGTTTACCAATACTACCAGCTTCATCATAAGAAACTTGAAAACTTTTACAAAGTTCACTATAAAGATTAGTAGCACATTCACCATGAATTTTTTTAATTAGAGGAAGAATTGTAACTTTTACTGGAGCTAAATAAGGATGAATCTTTAAAACAATTCTTTCATCATTATTTTCTAACGCTTCTTTTTCATAAGCATTACATATAAAAGCTAGAATTGCTCTATCTAATCCTAAAGATGGTTCAATTACATATGGTAAATATTTTTCATTAGTTTCAGGATCTAAATAACGTAAATCAACTTTAGAGTGTTCCATGTGTACTCCTAAATCATAATCAGTTCGATCAGCAATTCCCCAAAGCTCACCCCAACCCATCGGATATAAAAATTCTATATCAGTTGTAGCTTTACTATAAAAAGATAATTCTTCTTTTTCATGATCTCGCAAACGAATATTTTCTTTTTTTATTCCTAAACTTTTTAAAAA
>CANRLP010000085.1 GCA_947631515.1 uncultured Bacilli bacterium | reverse complement strand
AAAATAACTTCTTAAATATTTTAATGGTAAATCACAATAATTATAATGCTCATGTGGAATTCCTACATAACTTTCTAGAAATTCAATATACTTTTCTAAAAAGTGAATCTTTAAATCTAACGGATAATCTTTTTTAATTTCAACTTCAGCATACCAAGCAGGGCATCCTAATGTTACTTCAAAAATATCCTCACCATTTTGAGCATGACGAAATAGCCATTCACCTTTCCATTTAGGATTTCTTTCTACATTTGCGAAATTTTTATATATTCTGAGTTTGTAAATTTATATCTTAAACATAAAATGGTATAAGGATCATAATAAATTTTAGTATAAAATTTTCTCCTTTTTGCCAAATTTAGCTGTTTTAACCATTAGAACTATCAAGTATGGTGTTTTCACACCCAATTTCTTATTAGGGCATATTCCTAAGACCATCTAAATTAGTCTCCGACGGTTTATTTTTTTTCATTATAATAATTCGTATTATATACTTTTTAATCTCTTATTAGCATCTACGATTTTAGACATATTTAGCACTTACTTTCAATAACTAGACAATTGTCTTTTTTTACAATTTTAATATAATCTTTTAGGAAGAAAAATACAATCAACAATTTATAGACATTTATCCAATTAAAGGGAGAAAAGAACCAAGAGATAAAATTAGTAAAGTATTCATAACTTTGCTACAAACCAAAGAAATAAGTGAAATTTCCGTTATGGATATTTGTAAACTTGCTAAAATAAATTGTTCTACCTTTTATGTTAGTTATCTCGATATTTAGGATTTGGCAGATCAATAGGATAAGAAGTATCATTCCTATATTAAGAAGGAAAAGATACAAAAAATAATTTTGATAATGTTTTAAAACTGTTCAAAAAAAAGATAATAAAATATTTTATAATATCTATTTTAAATTAAAGATTGATTAAAATTTTATTATAAGGGAATATGATTATAACTTATAAAAAGAACTATATGATGATAAATACATAGATTATCATATGAAGTTTTTAAAGCAAAATTAAATGCTATTACCAAAAATAGTTTAATAACGGATGTAAATAATCACCCAAATAAATAGAAAATATCTTAAAAAGTAAATATCCAAGCAAAAATAATATCAAAAATTAAAATGTTTATTTAAATGAAATTTTTATTTCATAATAAAACACTCTTTTTTAATTAAAGAGTGCGTATCAACTCAATATTGGATTGACATATTTTTCTACCACTAAATAAAATATCAATCTCTAATAATAATATATTGCAAATTTCATAATATACTTTGGAAAATTGCAAGTTTTATGATAAAATATATAATTAAGTGATAAAAATAAAGATGCTAATTATTAATTATGACAATATTTTTAGGAGGTAATTACAATGAAAAAAATATTATTTGTTTGCCTAGGTAATACTTGTCGTTCGCCAATGGCAGAATTTATATTTAAAGATATGATAAATAAAAAAAATTTAAGTTCGCTATTTTTTGTTGATTCAAAAGCAACTTCAAATTATAATGAATCATATCATCATGGTATAAACATAGACGCAAAAAAAGAATTAGAGAATAATAATATTCCATATATCGAACATTATTCAAAACAACTAAAAAAAGAAGATTATGATAAATTTGATTATATTATTGGCATGGAAAATAAAAATATTAAAGATATATTATCTATAATTGGGAAAGATAAAGATAATAAAGTATTTCGATTATTAGACTTTACTGATAATCCTAGTGATATAGCAGATCCATGGTATTTTGGACATTACGATGAGACTTATAAAAATATAAAGTACGGTTTAGAAAAATTTTTATTTTATTTGTTAAATGAAGATTTAGAAAAAGATAAATAATTTATATATAATTAGAATTGTTTATATTAAAAAAAGATATAGAAAATTACAAAATTGCTTTTATAAAAATAAAAGTGTATTTTCATATTAACAGCACATTGGTGCCCCTAAAGGAAGGATTACAACAACTTTTTAGGCAAAAGAATAATCTATTAAATAACTATAATATATCATAAAAATATCAATAAAGGAATTGTACTTATCTGTTGAAAAATTATTTCTTTATATACTAAAAATTTTATTAGAACTTATATTAGTATTAGACTTTAGATATTGTCAAAATTCAAGTTTTCCTTTACCTAAAAGTAAATTTATTTTTTCTTTGACAAATCTACTACCTATCACTTGTTTAAATTGGGACATAAAATTATTTTCAGAAATAACACTTTAAATTTTTTCAATTATTAATGTTTATTAATATTTTCTATCATCCCATTTTTTTTTTGCCTAACTTCAACAGGTTTCATAGTTGGTAATTCTAGTATTTGATGAATAAATTTTCAAAAAAGCAAATTTTCTAACGTTTATCGTATTTAATTATCAATGTAATATAATATTGGATTATATGGATCATATTCTAATTGCTCTTTCGTTTATTCATACATTTGTTCTTTTTGATTATAAGAACCACTAATTAAAGTAAAGGCAAACATCTCCATTGATGAATGTCTTAGGTGATTCTTTTAATTGTGGCATTTTATATTGTTTGAAATTTGTATTATTGCTTAACAATTTAATAAACCCATCGTATAAATCTACTGCTTGACCATCATAATATGTACCTTTTTTATGTATTAAAAATTTCTTCCAAAGCATATATCTTAAACATAAACAATTTATATGTGCTAGTATCATATGATTCTTGAATACTATTTTTGAATTCTTCATTCACATTATATTATACAACCTTTTTTAGATCAAGTTAATTTTACACACGTATTAATTGGAAATAATATTTTCTAAATTAACAAAATAAAACTACTCGCATTTTAATTAGAAAGTAGTTTTTATATATACTCGAGTTTTCTATCAATCTGGTGGGTTTGCAAAAGGGGTCTTTCACCTTACAGCTTGATTCATTACATTTGATAAATTAATTATAACGTTTTAAATTAATAAACTCAATATAATTATTAAAATTTATTATATTCTTCATCTGTCACAGGTTCAAGCCATTCATTTGATGTATCTTCTCCTGGCACTTCTACAGCAATGTGACTAAACCAAGAATCTTTTCTTGCTCCATGCCAATGTTTTACATTTGGTTATATTACTACAATATCGCCTGGAGATAATCTTTGTACTTTCTTTCCTTCTTCTTGATAATATCCGAATCCTGATGTGCAAATTAAAACTTGTCCTCCACCAGATTTAGCTTTATGGATATGCCAATTATTTCTGCATCCTGGTTCAAAAGTTACATTTGCAAAACTAATGCCATTTCCCGTTTTCGCAATAGGGTTTAAATAACTGTGCCCTGTAAAATACTCTGCATATGCATCATTTGGTTGTCCTAGTCCAAATACATTTAATTTATCAAATTCTTCCTTATTCATTTTTATCACTTCCGTATACTTCTTCAATTAAAGGGAAGGTACTCCAAGCTTTAGGCCATCCACAATAAAACGCTAATTGGGTTACGGTTTCAACAACTTCCTCTTTGGTAAGTCCATGTTCTTT
>CANRLP010000084.1 GCA_947631515.1 uncultured Bacilli bacterium | reverse complement strand
CATTGATACCATTTTGTGGTTCTTCATATATTTCAGATAATTCTAAACGATTACCTTTACCATCCGAAAAATATTTGATAGCCCCATTTTCTCCTGTTAAATATTCGTCGTAATTCAACTCTATTCCTGATAATCCTTGGTTATCTATTCCAACATACCCTAAAACATGGGATAAAGTATTACCATAAGGATAATAACGTTTACTTTCTTTAACTAAATATACCCCATCATAATTTAAATTATTAATTTGTTCAGCAATTTCATAAGATAATTGGCGTCCTTCGGGATGAACTCTTTCAATACTGGTTTTCTTAGATATATGACGATACATTTCTTCATAACTAACATTTAAAATTTCAGCTAGTTTGGTAGCGACTTCTTCTTTATTTTTAATTTGATTAGGTATAACTACTAAACTAGTAGTTGTAATATTAGTTGCTAAAACTTTACCGTTACGATCTCTTATTTCTCCTCGATCGGCAGTGATAGGAAGTTCTCTACTCCACAAAGATGTTGCTAATCTATTTAATTTATTATATTGGAATATTTGAATATAAAAAACTTTTCCAATAATTAAAACAAAAAGAAATATAACAATGATAAAAGCCACCCGAATCCGAGTATGAATTGAATTAAAGAACATGAGCATCTCCTCTTATTCCAATTTTATGAAATTCTTATTAAGAAAATACAAAAATAAAAAAAAGTAAAAAAGTGTTGACTTTTGGAGTTACTATGCATATAATATACCAGTATACTGATTTAGTATATTGGTATAGGAAGTGATAGAAATGAATAAAAAGGAGCAAGTTATTGAAACAGCTCGCCGTTTATTTGCTAATTTTGGCTTCAAAAAAGTATCGATGGATGAAATAGCTAATACTAGTCATGTCACTAAGAAAACAATCTATACTTATTTTAAAGATAAGGAAGAAATGTTTAATTACTTCTTAGATGAAGAATTTGAGGCGATGAAAAAAGATGTGGCCCATATTGAAACATCAAAAATACCTTTTGCTGAGAAAATAGAAAAAAGTATTATGGCTATGTTAAAATATCGAAAAAATAGTATTTTTTTGAAAAGTAATTTAGAAAACCCTGAAATTTTAAATCACTATGATCAAAATATTATAAAGTTTATTGAAGAAAAGCTTAAATTAGCTCAAGAAAAAAAATTTATAAAAGAATGTGATGCTCATTTGACATCTTTCATTATTTATCGAATTTTTATTAGTGTTTTATTTGAATATGACGGTGAAATTGATGATGCAAAAGTTACTAAAGAAATCATTTCTATCTTACAAAATGGCTTATTAAATTAAAGGAGGAGTTTTAAATGAAAAAGAAAAATTATTTTAATTATATAGTCATTTTGGCAGTATTAATTATTCCTTTTATGTATAGCTTTTTCTATTTAAAAGCTTATTGGAATCCATATGGTGAAGGAAATATTGATAATCTGCCTGTTGCTATTATTAATAGTGATAAAGGTGAAAAAGGGTCTGATCTAGTTCAAAGTATTCTAGATAGTAAAAAATTAAAAATTAGTGTTGTTGATGAAGAAGAAGCTACTGATGGATTAAATAACGGTGATTACTATGCTGTTATTAATATACCAGAAAATTTTACTTCTGATTTAGAAAGTGCTAAAGAGGAAAATAAAACTCATGCCACAATTACTTATTCTCCAAATCAAAAATCTAATTATTTAGCAAGTCAAATTATTAATAATGTGGTAAGTGTTGTTGAAAAGAATTTAGATAATGAAGTTAACTCTAATATTATCGAAAAACTTGAAGATACAGTAACAAGTGTACCAGAACAATTAGAAGTAATTGAAGATGGCTTTGAAACTTTATCTGATGGTACCAAAAAATTAAGTGAAGGAAGTAAACAATTAAGTGAAGGTACTACTTCTTTAAATGAAAACTATGCTAAGTTTAATGATGGTTTAAATACTTTAAATGAAGGTACTACTACATTAAATAATAGTGTTAAAGAATTTAATGCTTTACAAAGCGGTATTGATGAATTAACTAGTGGTACAACTAAATTAAAAAATGGTAGCGATGAATTTACTATAAAGTTTTCTGAATATACTACAGGGGTAAATACAGTTTTAAAAGGTACAGAAAGCTTAGCTCAATATGTTTCTCAAACAGTTTGCCCATTAGCTAATAAAATTCAAAAGGAACAAAAGGAACTAAATGCTCAAGATAAACAATTAGTTGATTTATGTAATGCAGCAACTAGTATGTTAACTCCAATTGAAAAGTATGGAAATAATACAGTTCTTAATTATTTAACTGCTAGTAGTAGTGCATTAGTAGCAGGAAATAAAGATTTAAATGATGGTATTCATGAACTTGCTACTAGCGTAAATACTCTAGGATCTGTTAAAACTAAAATAGTTGATTTACAAAATGGTGTAGAAACTTTGGCTACTGGAGCTAATACTCTTTATACAAGTTCTCTACAACTTAAAAATGGTATTTCTACTTTAAAATCTGGTGCTTCAACATTAAATTCAGGAATTTATACCTTAAATGAAAGTGTTATCAGTGCTAAAAATGAATTAAGTGAAAAATTAGGAGACACTAAAGAAGAGGTTAAAAAAGTAGAAAATTTATCTACTTATAGTAAAGAACCAGTAGTTGTTAATACAACTCCTGTCAATGAAGTATCTAGTTATGGTACAGCATTCTCACCTTTCTTTATATCAATTGCTTTATGGGTTGGTTGCTTAATGATGTTTATTGTTCTATACTATGATAAAAATGAAAGATTTGGAATTTTCGGAATAAATTATTCTAATAAAGTTAAACGTTCTTTTGCTTATCATGGTTTAGTTACAGTTGCCTCTATTTTACTTGGTATTATGCTTCAAGCGTTCTTAGACTTTGAAATTACTAATATCTTCACTTATTATTTATCATTAATTTTAATTGGTAATACATTTATGGCTATTATGAATTTCTTAATTATTAATTTAAATGATATCGGTAAATTTATTGGTTTAATTTTATTAGTATTACAACTAGCTGCAGCAGGTGGTACATTCCCTATTGAAACAGTTACAAAAGGATTCAGATGGTTACATCCAATTTTACCAATGACTTATACTAACAAACTATTAAAGGAATCATTAATGACATTTGAATCTAACTTATTTACTAAAAATATTTTAATTATCTTAGGTATTTGCCTTGTATTTATGATTATTAATTTATTACTAGATATTTATCGTAACAAAAAAGTCGAAAAATAATTCGACTTTTTTTTATGATCTAGTAATTTATTTCATAGCTTTTATTTCGCTGATTGGTAAATCTACTATATCAGATATTGTTTTAATATCAATATTTTGCGCTAACATTTTCTTTATTATATCTTCTTTTATATCTTTTTTGCCCTCTTCATATCCTGTAATCCACATATCTTCTAAGTCTTGTTTTATCGCTTCTTCTTTATCATAATACCCTACAAAATTAGGATCTGTTGATAATTCTTCTACTCTTCTTACTGCTGCCATATATTTTTCATCTCCCTCATATTCATTTTTCAT
>CANRLP010000083.1 GCA_947631515.1 uncultured Bacilli bacterium | reverse complement strand
AAGAGATTGATGTCACAATAGGCACTAATCCTTTTATTTATATATATTTATATTTTAGGTGACATCAAACTTATTTTGCACTTGCAAAATTATCCCACTTATATGGGATACTATTTCTTTAATTCCTTATATTACAAGTCATAATCGTGTTATTTATTTGGTATTGTGTATTTTTATACTTTAAGGTATTTCATATTAATTGGGACATAAAAAAAGAAGACAGTTAGTCTCCTCATCCAATTATTCCATATAATACTATATTATCAAATGTAATATGACTTTTCAAGATACTTTTAGGTGCCTTTTTAGGTACCCATTTTTAAAAAAATCCCTTAATATAGCTTGTATTTAAACACTTTTATCACATTTTATAATATTTTAACATAAGAAAATTTAATTTCAATACCAATTCAACTACCAAATTTTATACCAAAAAAAATAAATATATTATTAATAAAATTTAACTGGCAATACTTTTGCCCAAAATTATAGACGATTAAACTTTTTAATGATAAAATGTAATTGTTAATGAATAAATCGGAACTAAAATGGAAAATTCATAAGTTGGAACCCATTTAGTATAAATACAATTATTCAAAATTGGCAAAGATGTTATAGGAGGATGCAGTATGAAGTTAAAAATATTTAAAGGATTTAATAAAGATTTTCTTTCTAAACTGGAATATGAACCTTTATATGAATCGTCTCTAGAAGTTAAAACCAATGTTTTTAATCTAGGAGATGATTATAAAGACGAATTAGAGGAAAATCTTATACTAAAGAAGAATAGTGATATATTATGGATTACATACGAAGAGTATGAATTAATTTATGAAATGGTTAATGTTAGGGCAAGCTCAGGGAAAATAACTGTTGAAATTATAAATAATAATATATATCCAGAAATTTATCCTGTTGATTTAGAGTTAGATGATGAATTATATTTAAATTATAAAAAATCGATTGAAGAGACTTCTAAAAAAGTTAATGATAAAAAAATAAATATATTAAATAGTTTTTATTCAAGAATTGAAAAGTGTAATGATATATTATATGTTAGTTATTATAATTTTGAAGCACCTAATAGTCCATTTGTTGATTTAATAACTGATTATTATTCAAATGAAATAAATATTTCAGATAATGCCATCAATGAATCATATGTTGTTGATATTGGTGATGATGTAATACATTATCTTGAGCATATAAACAATATTGAAGAAAAAAATATAAAAAATATAGCATTTAAATTATTTTGTAATACGCAAATATCTAATCTAATATTAAATTCCTTAAAAGCTTTTTTATTAAATAATGGTATTAATGTTTTGCATGAATATAAAGGAGAATATGTATCTGATGATTCTATTCGTAAAGAATTAGTTTCTGTCGCTGAAAATGTTTTAAAGAAAAAAAATTTCACTTTTAGACAATTAGAGTTTTATAAGCAACCCGAAATATCAAATGAAATGGAAACAATTTCACAAGCTGAAATAATGGAATATATTATTAATGAAGCAAAAAAAGCTTATAGTGGTGAACGATATAGAGATATATTTATAACTGCACCAACTGGTGCTGGAAAATCAATGATATTTCAAATTCCATCAATTTATTTAGCACAAAAATATAAAAAATTAATCATTATTATTGAACCATTGAAAGGTTTGCAGTTAGATCAACAAAAAAATTTAGAAGAGGCAGGATATTTCAAATCTGCATATTTAAATAGCGATATTGCAACAATGGTTGAGAGAGAGAAAATAATAGATGATGTTAAAAATGGTAAAATTGATATTTTGTATGTAAGTCCAGAAACATTACTTTCACATTCAATTGAATCGCTAATCGGTGATAGAGAAATCGGCTTAGTAATTGTTGACGAAGCCCATATAGTTACAACGTGGGGTGTTGGCTTTAGACCAGATTATTGGTATTTAGGAACTTATTTAAACCGTATGAGAACTAAAAGAGATAAAGCAGGAAAAGATAAAGCATATCATAATTTTCCAATATTTGCGTGTACGGCTACTGCTGTAAATGGTGGCCCGGATGATACAGTATCTGATACAGTCATAAGTTTATATATGAATGATCCAATTATAAAAATAGGATCAGCCAAAAGAAATAATATTGATTTTGATATAACCAATTACACTGGTAAAACCTATGATCAATATCGTGATGAAAAAATACAAATATTAGGCCAAAGAATAAATAAATGGATAAATAATAAAGACAAGACTATAGTATACTGTCCTTATAGTAGTATAGCCCATCAAATGAAAAATGGTGAGAAAGATTTTAGAAAATTTGATGTATTTAAGAATGATACTTGTGTATATACTGGTGGTATGGAAGATTCTTATGAAAAGTCAGAGGCAATGCGATTATTTAAAGAAAGTGAAATAAATGTAATGTATGCCACAAAGGCTTTTGGTATGGGGATTGATATACCTGATATAAAAAATGTATATCATTATGCTGTCACAGGTGGTTTAAGTGATTACATTCAAGAAATTGGACGTGCTGCTCGAAATCAAGATATGAGGGGTACTGCAATAGTTGATTATTTCAACAGTGATATGAAATATATGAAAAACTTATTTGGCATGTCACAAATTAAGCAATATCATATTAAGAAATGTTTATCCATAATATATGATACATATAAAAATAAAGGGCAACGTAGAAATTTTTTAGTTAATCCAAAAATGTTTGATGGCGTATTTGGTAGAGTTGATAATGATGGTTTAATTAATAAACTAAAAATAGTATTACTAATGTTGGAAAAAGATTTTTATGAAACTTATAAAATTTATGTTTTAATATCAAGGCCTAGTTCATTATTTACAAAAGGTTATTTAGCAATTGATAAAAATAATGAATCTAAAGTTTTAAGTAGTAAATATGGTAAATATTTTAAAAGGATTGCAAGTGGTAGAGAGCAGGAAGAGGAGTTAGGTGGCGTTAAAACAACTGATCCTGGAGATATTTTTGAAATCGATTTAAAAAGTATTTGGGAAGAAGAATTTGGATCAGATATGTCTTTTGCTACATTCAAACATAAATTTTTCGAAAATCAAAGTAATATTTTAGGTGAGTATGGCGAGTATGTATATAACCGTGTCAAACTAACAATTAAAACTAAGAAAGGACTATTATCTGAAATATTTGAATATGCCAAAAATGAAATTGATTATATTACTGATAAATTAAGTGAATTTGGAAGAGATTTCTTTACAAAAGATGAATTTAAAGAAAAGATTAAATCTAGATATTTAAGTGATAGTAAAGCAGAAGTAATCGCTAATTCATATTTTGATGTGGTTGATTATGATAATGTATGTATAAAGAGCAGAGAGAATAGCGACATTGTTAAGTATCAAATTAGTAATGGAAGTTTAAGAGAATTAGGCATGAGAATACTTAAAAAATCTAGTTTACTTAAAAAATTTAAGTATATGAAAACAAATGAATTAGAAAAATTTTATTCTGAAAATCTTGGGGATGGTAATTTATTGAAATTATTATCACTGCTTGATTTAATTACATTTGAAATTGAAGGCGGAAATAATCCTGAAATATTTATTCGTTTGAATGCTCCTGATAAGGTAAA
>CANRLP010000082.1 GCA_947631515.1 uncultured Bacilli bacterium | reverse complement strand
TTATACGGAAACTTTCGGAAGAACCTGATTAAAAGTGCTTTTTTTGATATATTATTAATGTAGAATTATAGCAAAGATAATTACTGCAAGTGCTATAGTTCTATAAGGGAAAAGTAAAAAGGTGTAGATTTTTAAATAAATCTACCCACAAATAATTAAAAAATGGCGAATTATTTTACCCACTAATATTGGTGAATATAGATATATATGATTAAAGTAGGTCTAAAAGACTTGCTTTTTTTGTATTTGCTGTTTAGTATATAAACAAAAAAAAAGATGAATCCCTCTAACATTCAAATTTCATCTTTTTACCCATCGGGGCGATTATTATGATACTATTAAATAAAGAAAAAATCAAGATATTTGAATACAAAGATTGTAAAAAAACTATTGACGAAAAACTAAAAGATAAAAAGACAGAAAAACTAATAGGTTTAATAAAAGAATATGAATCGGAAGAAAACTATGAGTATATAGAGTGTCCACACTGTAAAAGTGATAATTTAATTAGATATGGTTCATATAAAAGAAATATAGGAATACTTGGAAATTATTTTAAAATAAAAATTAAAAGGGTAAAATGCAAGAATTGTAATTGTACTCATGCATTAATACCAAGTTTTATAATGCCATATTTTCAAAATGAGGTAAACTTTATAGTATTAGGAATAACATTAAGAGAATTGGAAGAAGAAAAAATAACCGAGGTATCAGAAATTTTAAATGTTACAAGACAATTAATATATTTTTGGATTAGAAGATTTAAAAATCATTTAATGAGATTGAAGACAACGTTTTCATATGCTCTAGAAGAAATAATGGTTTCTATTTTTGATGGAATAAAAATGAGAAAGAAATATCAATTCATAACTAAACTAAGATTTTTATCAAAAGTACCAACATAACTTTTTCCTATACATGGGATACTTGGTGATATATAGTATTTCTTGGGAGGAGAAATTAGATGAAAAATTCAAAAACTAGTCGAGATAGTAGATTAGATTTATTTAAGTATGGAATAATATCGTCTTTAATTAATCAAGATGATATAAAAATAAGGGAGGAGTGTCAGAAATTATCAGAGAAAGAATATTTTTATAAAGGTGAAAATAAGAAGTATAGTGCCGAAACAATAAGAAAATGGTATTACAAATATAAGAAAGAGGGGTTTGATAAATTAAATAGAAAAACAAGAATAGATAATGAAAAACCAAGGAAATTAGAAGAAGATGTAAAACAATATATAGCGGAATTAAGAGAAGAATATCCACATATGACAGTAAAGAATATATATAATAAATTGAAAGAGGAAGGATATATAAATAAAGATGTCAAAATAGATACATTATATAGATACTGTCGAACTGATGACATGTTAAGAAGGAAAGTTATAAAGGATGAACGAAGAAGATATGAAAAAAGATTTCCCAATGAAACATGGCAAGGGGATACGTCATATGGACCATACATAATAATAGATGGTAAAAAATATAGAACATATTTAATACATTTTATAGATGATAATTCAAGATTAGTAGTAGGTCATGGTTTTTATTTATCAGATAGTTCGATAAATGTACAAAAAGTATTTAAGGAGGCAATAAGTACATATGGAATACCTAATCAAATATATTTAGATAATGGTAAAAGTTATAATAATATACAACTTGAATTAATATGTGCGAGATTAGGAATTAAATTAACGCATACACATGCCTATGATCCAGCGGCGAAAGGTAAAGTCGAACGCTGTTTTAAAACAATAAAAGAAGGTTGGATGTACGGTAAAGATTGGAACTTGTTTAAGTCATTAGATGACTTAAACAAAGATTATAATAAATATTTATACGAACAATATAATAACAAAATACATAGTGAGATAGATGATACACCGAATAATAGATGGCATAAAGGGATAGAAAAAATAAATCACAGAACCATAGATAATGAAAAATTGGAAGAGGCATTTATGCATGAAATAGAAAGAAAGGTAAATAAGGATAGAACAGTTAATATTGATAACAAATTATATGAAGCCCCATCGATATATAAATTACAAAAGATCAAATTAAGATATTACATAAAAGATACAGAAGAAATATGGATATATGAAAATAACGAACGAAAAGAAAAACTAAATAAGTTAGATAAACAAGAAAATAGTGAGATAAAAAGAAATTTTATCGATTATAGTAAAATAGTAAACGACGAAAGAGAAGTAGAAGAATATAAGGAAGAACAAAATGAAAGGAAGTACGAAGAATGAGACACATAAGTTATTATGGTATGGAGAGAAATCCCTTTGTAAAAGAACAAAAAACGAAAGATTTATACGAAAGTGAAGAATTTAAAGAAGGATATTCTAGGTTAGAATATTTAAGAGAAATAAAAGGTATAGGATTAATAACCGGAATACCAGGAGTTGGTAAGACTTCTTTACTAAGAAAATTTGAAGAAAATTTAAATAAGGAAAAATATAATGTTATCTATATATCAATAACAAATATAGGGAAATTTGAGTTTATGAGTATGATTTGTAAAGAATTAGGTATAGATACAGGAAATTGTTACATGAATAACTTAAAAAGAAGGATACAAGAAACAATAAAGAAAGAAAAAGAAGAATATGGAAAAGAAACAATAATAATAATAGATAATGCGGAAAAGTTAACGCGAGAAATGATATTAGATATGAATTATTTATATGAGTTTGATTATAACAGTATAGATTATACAAGCATAATATTATGTGGGAATGAAGAAATAAGGGTTGAATTAACCAAGAAGATATATGAAAGTTTAAGACAGAGAATCTTATGTATGTATAAAATGAGTGGATTAACAAAAGATGAAGTAGAAGAATATATAAAAACTAGATTATTACTGGTAAATCAAACCAATGATATATTCACTAAAGCAGCTATAAATGCATTAATAAATGCAAGTCATGGAATAATAAGGAAATTAAATACATTAATAAATTTATCATTAATGATAGGATATGAAAATCAAAAACAAAAGATAGATGAAGAAATAATAAGAATGGCAGTAGAGGAAAACAAGTTATGAGCCCATATGAAGAAAAGATAATAGAAGAGATATTAGAAATGATAGAAACTAATATAAAAATATATTACAATGAAAGTATGAGTAATTTTATAGAATTAAGAGAATTGAGTCGTGGTAAATATGATGAAATAAACGAGCAAATAAGTCATCAAAAATTAGTTAGTTTGGTACAAGAGGTATTACACGAATTGATGGAATGTAAACATTTATATGATTTTAGGATTTTAGAGTAGTAAAATATTTACAATTATAAAAGAAAAAAATGGAGAAAAGTACTTGATGTATAATACCTTTTTTGTTATAATTTAAACATAGGATTATGGCTAGAATATTACTGCGATAAAGCCATGGTTCTATGAAGGAAATAAGAATAAAAGAAGATAGAATTTGTAGTTTATATGTACTGGTTTATTGGGAAATTGTTTGACTATTATATAGTCAAACAATTAATGATATTAGTGGGCAAAAAAATTCACCAAAAACTGGGCAAAATAAATCACAAATCTACATAAGGGAAAAGTGAAAAGGAGGAAAAAAATGGAAAATAAAGAAATAAAGTTAACAAATAGTAACCTAGGGGGGGG
>CANRLP010000081.1 GCA_947631515.1 uncultured Bacilli bacterium | reverse complement strand
CTTTTTTGACTTACTCTTTTAATATAACCTTCATTCGTTAAAACAACCACAACATTTTCTTTCGGAATCATATCCATCATATCTAATTTTATTTCGGTTACTTCATCACGAATTTTAGTTCTTCTTGGATTACCATATTCTTTTTTAATAATTTTTAATTCTGTTTTCATTACATGTTTTAAAGCTTCTTCATTATTTAAAATTTGCGTCCAAATATTAATATTTTTTTCTAAATTCTTCATTTCTTCTTCAATTTCTTCAATATCTGTATTAGTTAAACGATAAAGTTGTAATTCTACAATAGCTTTAGCTTGCTCAAAAGTAAAATCAAATTCTTTTACTAAGTTATCGATTGCATCACTTTTATTTTTACTTGATCTTATTACTTTAATTACTTCATCTAATATACTTATTGCTTTAACTAAACCTTCTAAAATATGATATCTGGCTTTAGCATGTTCTAAATCAAACTTCGTTCTTCTCGTAATTACATCTTTTTGATGAAGAATAAAAGCATCTAAAATTTCTAATATTCCTACTAAACGTGGACGCCGATTAACAATAGCTACCATATTAAAATTATAATTTATTTGTAAATCAGTATTTTTGTATAAATAATTTAAAATCAATTCAGCATTGGCAGTATTTTTTAGTTCAATGACAATCCGAGCCATATGTTCATGATCTGATTCATCGATAACATCGACAATACCATCAATTTTTTTATCCAGTTTAATTTCTGTTATTTTTTTAATTAATTGCTCTTTAACTACTTCATAAGGAATAGAATGAACAATAATTTGTTTTTTATTACCAGTATTTACAATTTCACAATCGGCTTTTAAAACAACTTTGCCTTTTCCTTTGGTATAAGCATCTATAAGTCCTAGCTTACCTTCAATTACTCCTCCCGTAGGAAAATCTGGCCCTGGCATTAAATCCATAATTGTTTCTAATTTACAATTAGGAGATTCAATCCGTTTTACCGTAGCATCAATAACTTCACTTAAATTATGAGTTGGTATATTTGTAGCATATCCGGCACTAATTCCGGTAGAACCATTTACTAAAAGGTTAGGAAAAGAAGCCGGCAGAATTGTTGGTTCTAATTCTAAGTCGTCAAAATTATAGGCCATTTCAACCGTATTTTTACTAATAGATTCCAGCATCGTCTCAGCAATTTTAGATAACCTGGCCTCCGTATAACGCATGGCCGCAGGTCCATCACCATCGATTGAACCATTATTACCATGAATATCGATAAAACACTCACGCATTTTCCAATTTTGGCTCATTCTTATCATAGCATCATAAATAGAAGAATCGCCATGAGGGTGAAATCTACCCATTACATCCCCAACAGCTCTAGCACTCTTTCGATAAGGTTTATCATGTTTAAAACCGGATATGAACATATCATATAAAATTCTTCTTTGAACCGGCTTCAAGCCATCGCGCACATCTGGTAAAGCTCTCTCTTGAATAATTTCTTTGGAATATCGTCCAAATCCCGTTTCCATGATTTCTTCTAAACTATAATCATAAATTTTTTCAATGATTGTTTTTTCCGTTTTTTTCTTTGGCATAAAGCACCTTCATTCATTTATTTTCTAAAATCATCTTCTAAAGTAAAGTCAACATTTTCGTTAATCCATTCTTTTCTTGGTTCTACTTGGTCTCCCATTAAAAGATGAATCCGTTTTTCAGCTAAAGCAGCATCCGTTAAGTTTACACGCATTAATCTTCTATTAGCTGGGTCCATAGTTGTTTCGTAAAGTTCATCGGCGTCCATTTCTCCAAGTCCTTTAAATCGTTGGATTTTATAACTACCTTTTAAATTTTTTCTTCTTTCTTGTAATTCCTCATCATCAGCAATATACTCTTTACCCTTATTTCCGACTTCAATAGAATACAAAGGAGGTGTTGCTATATAAAGCATTCCGGCTTCTATTAAAGGGCGCATAAAACGATAGAAAAAGGTAATCAAAAGAATTTGAATATGAGAACCATCAACATCAGCATCGGTCATAATAATTATTTTTCCGTAATTTGATTCTTCTGGATTAAAATCAGCACCTAACCCAGCTCCAATTGCATATTCTATTTGTTTTAACTCGGCATTAGCTTCAATATCATGAGTACTAGCTTTTTCACAATTTAAAACTTTTCCTCGTAAAGGCAAAATGGCTTGAGTCTCTCGATTACGGAATGATTTAGCACTACCTCCAGCACTATCCCCTTCCACTAAGAAAAGCTCATTTTTCTTATAATCTTTCCCTGTTGCTCGAGCTAATTTTTCACTTAAAACTCTTTCTTTATTATTTTTACCAGTACCCTTACGCGCCGCTTCGCGAGCTTTTCTAGCCGCTTCTCTAGCTACTTTACTTTTTAAAGCTTTATCTAAAATAGTTAAAGCTACTTCCTTATTCTCTTCTAAAAAGAATTTTAAACTTTCATAAGTAATTGATTCTGTAACACTTCTAGCTTCCGGAGTACCTAATTTTCCTTTAGTTTGACCTTCAAATTGTAATAATTTTTCGGGAATTCTTAAACTAATGACCGCACTTAATCCTTCGCGAACATCACTACCATCTAAATTTCCATCTTTACTTTTTATTAAATTATTAGCTTTAGCATAATCATTGAAAGCTTTAGTAATACCGGTTTTAAAACCAACTTCGTGAGAACCACCATCACTTGTTTTAACATTATTAACAAAGCTCATAATATCTTCGTTATAAGATTCACTATATTGCATCGCAATATTTACTTCTATTTCATTTTTTGTACCACTAAAATTAATAACTTTATGTAAAACTTTTTTATTTTCATTAATATATTCTACAAAACTTACTAAACCATTCTCATAATGAAATGTAGCTTGTTTTTGATCGGCGACATCTTCAATTTCTACCGTTAAATTAGGAAGTAAAAAAGCACTCTCTTGCATTCTTTCAACAATTGTCGTATAGGAAAATGAAGCATTTTTAAACATTTCATAATCTGGTAAAAAAGTTACTGTAGTTCCCGTCTTTTTAGTTGTACCAATAGTTTTTAATGGACTCTCTACATGACCACCATCACAAAATCTAATATTACTAATTTTACCTTCGTTGTAAATCGTAACATCCATTTTTTTAGATAAAGCATTAACGACACTCGCTCCAACGCCATGTAATCCTCCACTAACTTTATAACCATCAGTTTCAAATTTTCCTCCGGCATGTAAAACTGTAAAAATAACTTCTGGAGTAGATTTACCACTAGCATGCATACCAATGGGAATACCCCGACCATTATCACTAATAGTAATTGATTCGTCTGGATTTAAAGTAATTTTAATAGTATCACCATAACCATTAATAATTTCATCAATACCGTTATCAACTATTTCCCAAACTAAATGATGTAATCCTCTTTTATCTGTCGAACCGATATACATACCAGGACGTTTACGAACAGCTTCTAAACCTTCTAATATCTTAATTGATGATGCATCATACTTTGCCATCTTATCACCTTAGTTCATTGTATCATAAAAAAAAACAACAAGCAAAAACTTGTTGTCAACAAAATGTCTTATAAAACTATTTTTTATTTAACTTTTAACTATTTGTTGCATAAGCTACTGTTGATATTGATGCTTCAAAATTTTTGCCTGCAAT
>CANRLP010000080.1 GCA_947631515.1 uncultured Bacilli bacterium | reverse complement strand
GAAGAAATAGAATCGATAGTTATATAAAAATACATTCTTATTAATTGAATTGTTTTTTTATTAACTAAAATTTGATCGGTATAACAATTTTTACATATAAATCCTCCAGTATCAGCATCTAAAGTAACTATATTAGTTTTACTACCACATAAAACACAACCATCTAGTTCTAGACCAACTCCTAAAAATGGTAAATATTTACATTCTAAAATATTAGTAAGAATTAAAGGATCCATATTATCATTCATTTTTTTTACAATGGCTATATATAAATTATAAATCTCTTTACTATGATTTTGCTTATATACTTGGGTAGATAATTCAGTTACATAATTTAAATAACTTATTAAAATTATATCTTGTTTTAAATTTTTTAAATCAATTATGACATCAACATCTTTTAAAAGAGATAATTTATTTTCTTTATAATATATATAAAAAAAACCATAAGTAAATTTCATGGTTAAAGCGCGAAGACGACTTTTAAGTGACTTCACTCCTTTACACATTATACCTATGATTCCATACTCTTTAGTAAATACATTGATGATTTTCGAAGTATCACCATAAGGTGTTTCACTAATTATTATTCCTTCCACCTTTGTAATCATTTTTATTCACTTCTCTTTTTTTTAACATAGGCTAAATAATCTTCAATTTTTCCTGATTCTTTAAATTTTTGCCATGCTTCTTGACTATTCATTTTTTATTCGCTCTCTTTCTAAATATATATTGAGCGAAATTTAAATATTTTATTCAAGTTCGTTAAAACCTAATTCATGAAGTAATTTATCTTTCTCTCTCCAATTTTTAATTGTTTTGACATATAACTCTAAATAAACCTTTTTACCTAACATTTCTTCGATATCTTTACGAGCTTCCATACCTACTTCTTTTAAGCGAGAGCCTTTCTTACCAATTACAATTTTTTTAATTGACTCGCGATCGACGATAATATCTACAGATATATCAATAATATTTTCTTTTTCTTCATAATGGGTAGTCACACAAGTAATACTATGAGGAACCTCTTCAATCGTAACTCTAAGTAATTTTTCTCTGACAAGTTCGCTAATCATAAAATAAACGCTATTGCTGGTAATTGTATTGTCATCAAAATATTTAACATCATCTTTTAAATATTTTTTAATAACTTTAATTAAAACATCAATATTATCTTTTTTTAATCCACTTACGGGAACAACCTCAGCAAAAGTAAATAAATCTTTATAAGCTTCAATTGTTAATAATAATTGTTCATTACTAATTTTATCTATTTTATTTAAGACTAATATTACGGGAGCATTAGCATTTTTTAAAGATTCCATAATATATTTGTCTCCCCCACCTAAAGAGGTAGAAGCATCAACTACAAATAACACTACATCAACGTCCCGCATCAAAGAAAAAGATTGTTTGTTTAAAATTTTACCTAATTTGCTTTCCGGTTTATGAATACCAGGAGTATCAACAAAAACAATTTGCGTATCACTTTCATTATAAACTCCTTGAATAATATTACGAGTTGTTTGAGCTTTATCGGATGTAATAGCTATTTTTGATTTAATTAATGTATTAATAAGAGTACTTTTTCCAACATTTGGTCGCCCTATTAAACTAACAAAACCACTTTTCATAAAACCTCCTATATGATCCAATTCCATATTTCGACAAAATATGGCCCATAAACAAACAAACAGATAACAAAAGCCACAAAAGCTAAAACAAAACTGGCTGCACTTCCACAATCCTTAGCAATTTTCGCTAAAGGATGTATTTCTAAAGTAACTAAATCAACTACTGCTTCAATAGCTGTATTTAATAATTCAACCCCTAAAATTACGCCAAGAGCTATAAAGACAATCGCCCAATCAGAAAGACGAATTTGAAAAATAATTCCTAAAGCAATAGCTAAAATAGTAAATATTCCATGAATCCATAAACTTTGTTCATAACGATAAGCATACATTAAACCTTCAAAAGAATATTTGATACTAGCTAAAAAGCGTTTAAAGCCTTTTTGTTTTATTTTATCTCGTGATATTTGTTCCATTTAATATAACCTCCTGTTTACTAAACATAATACTTTCTTCTTCTTTAGTCTGATGATCATAACCTAACAAATGTAATATACCATGTACTACTAAAAATGATAACTCTCTTTTTTCAGAATGGCCATAATTTTTCGCTTGTTCTTGCATTCTTGGTATACAAATATATATTTCCCCTAAAAAACGAAAACCTAAATCATGATTAACTAGCGTTTTATTATCTTCAAAAGCAAAAGATATAACATCTGTTACTCGGTCAATATGTCGATAATCTCGATTAATTTGTTGGATCCGTTCATTAGAAACAAATATTATTGAAAATATTGCATTATCTACTTTTTCTAACGCTAAAGCATATTTAATAACTTCATCTAAATAACTATAATCATTTTTATAACCAAATTCATTATTAATTTCTACATTCATTAAAACCACCCTAAACCTATTAAATTAGTAAAATATATAATAGCAATAATTAATAAACATATACATAAAATATTATAGAATAAATCAGTTTGAAAAAATCTTGGTAAATGCTTTTTAATAGCTGACAAACCGATAAATAATAAAAATCCTATAATACTTCCCGTCACATTTAAAATAACATCATCAATATCAAAAGAACGGCCTATTTTTAATTGAACTAATTCTACTGTCAAACTACTAATAAAACTAATTAATAATATATGGGAAACCTTTTTAGCTTTTACATAACCAGATACAAAATAACCAAATGGAACAAAAACTAAGATATTACCAATCACATTATAAATAAATAACTTACTACCTATTTTATACCGAAAAATCTCCGTAAATGGCACAATATTTAAACCACTCATCGTATTTAATTCCGTACTCGTTAAAAGTTGATACAATAACAAAATATAGATAATGAATATTAGATTTAAAAATTCTTGATAAAAAACAAACTTTTCATGATTAATTTGAATGTAAGATATTCTAATTGTTATTAAAACTACTAAAAAAATAACTAACATTGGCCAAACATCAATTATCGCATCTGTTAAAGTATCTACTATCATCTAACTAACCTCTTCTTCTATATCATTAAGTATATATTCTTCTGTCTTAGCTATATTTTCTTTTACTACATAAAATAACTCTACATCTATTGTACTATCATTTATACTTTTTTTCAAAACTTTTCGCGTAATTATTTCTTCATTCTCTTTTAGTTTAGTATTCATTTTTTCATCTGCTAATTTAAGAGATTTATCAACACCTTCTTCAAGAGTATATTTTAAATCCTTAGTAGTAATTTCATATTCTTTAACTAAATAAAAATTTACATCAAACAAAGTAAATACTTTTTTTAAAACCATTTCATAATTTTTTAAACGACTACGCAAAATTTTGGATTTCTTCTTTTCAGTTTCAATCATAAAATTAATTCGCCATTTCCCGGTCCGTTTTGTTTCTTGATAATTAACAGGAAGATGAATGGTACTAGTATACCATACCTCTGCAAAAACATTACCACTAGCACAGACATTATCTTTAATTTCATCATATAACTTTATTTCTCCACTAATCAAACGTTGCCCTTCTAAAACGTATTGACCTTTTTCAACCACAATTTCTCCTTTAGTATTTTGAATATTAGCAATAATTCCACTTTT
>CANRLP010000079.1 GCA_947631515.1 uncultured Bacilli bacterium | reverse complement strand
TTTTGGTCTTCTTTAGGAATAGAACCAATACTACCTAATATACTTTTTAAAGTAGAATCATAAGGATAATATCTTTCAAAATACATTTCATTAGTAACTCCGGGAATTTTACTTTCCAAAACCTTGGCATATTCGATATCAGTGACATCTTTTTTAATAATTTTAGCATCGTATTGATATCCTTCATTCATAAGGGCGTAAACATAAGCAGCTACTCGATCTTTTTCATCTAAAGATGCCAATAAATCATTAGTTATTCGATCCATTTTTAAAACATATAAATCGGTACTATTTAATTTTCTTTCTTCATATAAAGTATATTCTTCATCCGTAATTAATTTTTTAGTTTCTTCGGGATTTTTAAGCATCCAAAATTTTTTTAATTCTCTTTCACTAGCTTTTTTAGAAAAATCTAAATATTCAGCTAACTGATAAGCAATTTTTAATTCCTCCCTAGTCGAAACATTATTAACTTTACGATAAATGATTGTTTTTACCCCAATATTATCTACAATTACATTTCCATTAACATCTAAAATTCGTCCCCTAGGAGTGGAAAGAGAATAAACATATGTATTTGTTTTATTTTGATACAATTCTTGATAATAATCCTTTTTTTTAAAACTAATTTCATAAAGAGCGAAAACTGTTATCATGAAAAATAACCAGACAAACAAAAGATATATTTTTTTCATACAAAAACACCTACTATTAGTATTCAAAAAAAAGATGTTTTCATACAATATATTAGGTGAAGAATATGTTTAATATAATTGAAAGATACATGAACAAAATATCTAAAGAAGATGTCAATAATTTTGCTTTAAAAAATAATGTTTATTTAAGTGACGCCGAACTTTCATTTACATATGAATTTTTAAAAAAGAATTGGCAACCTATTCTAGCGAATCCAAGTATGTTAAATTTAGAACGTTATAAAGATCATTATTCGGCAGAAAATTTTGTAAAAATTAAAAAATTATTGAAAGAATATTCTATTAAATATAAAAATTATTTATAGTATTCTATAATATCTTGAATTAAATAGGGATTTTCTACACCCTTTTTTAATGAATCTATTTCAAATTTAAAAGGTGGATATAATTTTTCTACATAAGGTGTTTCTAAAATTTTAGGAACATTTTTTAATTGTTCATTATTAGCTATGTTTAGTAAAGTATTATATCCTATTGTGCCTAAACCTAGATTTTCATGACGATCTTTGTGCGCAGCTAAAGCATTTTTACTATCGTTTAAATGAACACAATGTATTTTATCAATTCCGATTATTTGATCGAATTGATTTAAAAAAGTAGTAAAATCATGCATATCATAACCAGCGTCATTTAAGTGACATGTATCCAGACATACCCCAATATTTTTAGAATTTACGTGATCTAAAATAGTTTTTATTTCTTCTAAAGAACAACCACATTCACTACCTTTACCAGCCATTGTTTCTAATAAAACCATCGGACTATCTTCTAAAATAATATTATTTAAAGCATTACTTATGTTTTGTAAAGCAACTTCTTTTTCTAATCCTACAGCACTACCTGGATGAACTACAATATATTTAATATTTAAAAATTTACATCTATTTAATTCTTGTTTTAAAAAATTAATACTAAATTGCCATTTTTCTTCATTAGTATTGTTTGCTAAATTAATAATATAAGGTGCATGACATATGACATTATCCATACTTATATTGTTTTCATGCATATATTTAAATGCTTGTTCTTTTAAATTTTCATCTAAAGGTTTACGAATCGTATTTTGCGGTGCTCCAGTATAAAACATAAAAGCATTAGCTCCATAACTTATGGCTTGTTTAGCACTTCCTAATAATTGTTCATTTGTAAAATTGACATGACTACCAATAATCATAATACCACCGCATTTATTATCTCAAATATTATTTTAAAATTCAATTTTATCATAAAAAAAATACGTAAATAATTACGTATTAAAACTTCGTTACTCCCGTTTTATTACCACAAGTACTAGATGCAGCATTTGAACCAGTAGCTTTAACAACATTCGAACCATTACCCGAATCTCCTAAAGCCGCATTAGTAATTACATAGTTTTTATTACTTATCCAAAAATGGTAATTAAAAATTTTATCGTTAGAAGCATCTGGTTCTACCAAAACACTACCATTATATCCATCACCAGTTCCTTTAGAAAATAATCCTTCTGTGTATAAATAATTTAAAGAAAAACAAGCAGAACCAGTTGTAATCTTCCCATCTAAAATAGCAAATTGATAAGCATTTTTAGCGCCATCAATTAAAGTATTTCCTTCAATAGCTAAAACTCTTTTACGAGCTGTTGCTGTCATACCATTGACGTTTTGAACAGCAATCAATATGATGATAGCTAAAATTACAATAACTGCTAGTAATTCAATTAACGTAAAACCATTTTTATTCTTTGTACATTTCATTTGATTACCATCCTTATCCTAGTATTCAATCGTATTATACAATAAATAAATAGGATAAGTCAATCAATACTACTTCAAATTTTCTAAAATATTACTTATTAAATCAATATTATCAATTGCATCACTAACTTTATCAGTAAAACGCAAACGATATTTATCTTTCATTTCATTTAAATAATCCTTTAAATACTTTTCATCGCGATTTAAATATTTAAACCAATAAGAATTTTGCTTTAATAATTCAGCCATTTTAGCATTCTCTGCTATTTTTTGTTGAACAACTATATTCATTTAATCCTCAAAAATTTTATTAATGGGTCTTGGTTCAACTATAGAGGAAACAGCAGCCGAACTACTTGCTCCTTTACTTGTCAATTCTTGGACAATACCTAATGCTTTTTGGGCTGTATTAATATGTTCTTGAATCGAATTAAAATCCATATTTTTTAATTTGTCGGTAAAATTTTTAAAACCGGAATCAGCTATTTTTGAAGTATTATTATTTTCTAAATAACTACTCCAAGCCGATTCTTGTTCCCCATAAATATCATATATTTCATACAAATTTTGCCATGTTGTTTTGCCATTTTTTACTTGACTTACAAATTCGGGATGTTTAGCTGCAAATAATTTAAATTCATCTTTTTTTGCCATATAAAAATCACCTATTACATTATATGCTTTAGGTGATTTTTAATTTATCTTCTTGGGGCTTGTTCTTCCATTTTTCCCATTTGAGCAGACATAGCAAGATTATTTATAATTTCTTGTCTTTCTACTTCTGTATTAATTTCTGGATTTTTTATTTCAGTTGATTCAAGTTCTTTATATTGGCTAAAAATCTTTTGAGCTTCTTCAATTGTCAAATGACAAAAATTAGCTAAGCCTCGAATTTTGGCATCAATATTAGTACTTGATAACAAAGCCTCAACGAAAGTAATATATACATTACTTACATCTTTTTCTGGCATAATCCTCTTCCTTTCTATTATATTTTAAAATCATCAATAAAATCGGCAATTGTTAATTCCTTCATCGTATTTACTGGTGATTTTATTTCTTCTTTTCTTTTTTCTTTATCTAAATATGATTCTAATTCACATTTTTTACTAATAGCATCAATTTTATGTTTAGTAATATTAGAACCGGTACTAACTAAATCCATTATCGCAATATCACTATTTTTAATTTCTTTTATTTCACTATCTGATTTTAACAAAATCGTATCTTTAGCATTTAAATTTAAAACTTTCATAATTTCATAAGATACTGATTTTACTTTTTTAATAATGGCATTCCCCCGTTTAGC
>CANRLP010000078.1 GCA_947631515.1 uncultured Bacilli bacterium | reverse complement strand
ATATACCCCCCCCCCAGAGTCAGTCTGGTTGGGAGGTTATTTTTTATTTTCTTCATATAAATCCTCCTCTATTATTAACTTAATTATAATTCATTTACTTGCCATTTGCAATCATAAAAAAACTAAACCGTCATTAGTTCAGTTTCTTTTTCTTTTAGTTTTTCATCTACAATTTTATTATATTTATTTATTACTTCTTGAACTTCGTTTAATAATTTTTTTTCTTCATCTTCGGGATATTCTTCTTTTTTAATAGCATTATTTTCTTCTTGACGAATATTTCTTAAAGCAACACGTGCTTCTTCAGCTACTTCACGGGCATCTTTAACATATTCTTTTCTTCTATCTTCCGTAAGTTCTGGAATAGTTAAAATAATAATTTCACCATTATTAGTTGGTGTAATACCAATATTAGCTTCATTAATTGCTCTTTCCATATCTTTTAATACTCCTCGATCAAAAGGTTTAATCATTAATTGACGAGCTTCTGGTACAGTAATATTAGCTAAGCTTTGAATTGGAGTTGGAGTTCCATAATAAGGTACATTAATTCCATTTAACATTGCTGGATTGGCTCTTCCTGCTCTAATATTGTTTAATTTATTTTCAAATACTACAATGGCTTTATCCATTTTTTGTTCAATATTCATAGTTTCTCCTTTAATTTAATTCTATAATATCATTATAATCAATTGAATTTGTTTTGACAATATACTTAACCACTAATTTATTGGTTTCCGAAATATAAATCGTATAATTTTCGTTTTCTTTTAATTTATTTAAAGTTTCTTCTATTTGAATTTGAGGTGTATCATCAATTACCGTTTGATTATTATTTAAAGAATTTTCTATTTTTTCAATAACTTCAGTATAAGTTAAATCAAAATTTTTAAGTAAATCATTAATATTAAGTAATTTACCCGTAGTTCCATCAAAAGTATAAGAATAAACTTTAAGAGGTCTTTCGATATCTTCTTGACAAGAAAAACCGTTTTCCGTTACTAATAAAGTAATATATTTATCATAATAATATGTTGCATAATCTAAAATAGAAGCTGAATATAGATCGCTATTATTTTCACAAATTCGATCTTGAGAATTAGCCTTTTTCATTTCTTTTAAGGCTTGCATATAGACATTATCCAATGTTTCATTTACTTCATGAGCATCTTCAGTATTTATATTAATATTAGCTCTTTTTAAAGTTAAACTATAATCATCTGATATTACTTCTTCTGAATCGTAAAAAATATAATCTTTATCTTTATCTTTATCTTTTTTTATTTTATCATTTAGTAATACTTTTTCGGTGTCATTACTATTAGATACTTCACTTTTATTTAAGAAAATAACAAATGTGCCAAATGCTACTATAACTACAATTAAAAAGAAAAATAAAGCAAAACCAATGTAACTGTTATTTTCCTCTTTCATAGTTCATCCTCACCTAAATATTGTTTAATAGCATGATTTAGATTAGTTTTTAATAAATTTATTTTATAATCGTTAAAATAGTCGGTAGGTTTTATATTGGCTGTAATTTGGTTTGTTGTTGCATCAAAATACAAAATTTGGCCATTTTTGACAATTATTATTGTCGGAGCAGTTAAGTCAATGTTATCAGTATCACTAACATATAAATGATCTTTTAATTTATTAACTATATTTAAATAAACTGCATTATTTAATTCACGATCTTTTTTAAAATCGTAATAATTTATTTTAGAAATTTGATTTTCGATAGCTACTTCATTTAAATATTCGGCATAATAATGACTCCAGATATTACTTGCAAAGCCCAAAAATAAAATACCATCATTATTTAATAAATCTAATACTTCATGTCCTTTAGTATATACAAATATGTTATTTTTTGAAATATCTTTATATTCATTGGCAAATTTTACATTATCAGCTATTTTTACATCATATTCTCTTGTTCCAAAATAAATAAATAAAATAATCATTACTATAAATATTATAAAAGAAACAATATTTTTAATTATATTTTTACTTTTCATACTAAATCACTAAAAGTATTATAACATAAAGAAACCAACTTTTTGCATTTTAAACTCATACGTGTAAAAAAAATGTCTAGTTTTATTTAACTAAAAATTCTAAGGTATAAGTATCATTATTGCGATGAATTTCCATTTGACTTATATAATTAGAATTTTCAGTTACTATAATTTCTAAAGCTTCTTCATCTTGGGTTAAATTATAAGCATAAGTTGAAATGTTTTCTTCCTCAGTTACAATAACGTTATTTTCATTTACTTGATTTAATATAGTTACTAAATAATTAAGATCTAATAAAGAAGAATCAATATCATCATAAAGATTAGTTATTTCAATAGTTTTATCTACTAGTATTTGATAAGTTTTTTGATTTTCTATTTTATATTTAATAATACCACTATTACTTTGTTTATAGCCCTTTATAATATTATCTTCTTTTGTTCCTTCAAATCTTATTTTTTCATTTTCATTTTGAATTGTATAAATAAATTCGTAATTTTGATTAAGTAAATTATTTAGTTTTTCCATGTAGCTAAGAACTACAGGAGTATCTGGAGAAAATTGTTGATTGTCAGGTTCCACCATTGAATTTGATTTTGGTGTGTTATCAAAATGATTAACAATTAAAACAATACCCATCAATAAAGAAAGAACAATAATCCAGATAATTAAAACAAATAGTGCATGCCATCTTTTATCTTTAAAGCATTTACTTAAAAAATTTTTATCCATAAATTTCACCCATTGACCTTACAATTTAAAATTTTATCTTTTTCTATGCCATTTAAATAATCGGTAATATTCATTTCTTTTTTGCCATAAGGCTTGACTTTATTTAAATAAATTATACCATCTTTACAAGAAATTCCCAAACTTTTTTTATCAGCTACGACTACTTTACTAACACTATCTATTTTTTGAGGTTTAAATGTGGCATTATAAACTTTCATTTCTTCATTATTGATTAAAAAATTAGCTAAAGGCCATGGATTTAATCCCCGAATTTTATTAATGATGCTTTTACCATCTTTGCTAAAATCAATTCTTTCTTCTTCTCTTTTAATATTATAAGCATATGTTGCTTTTTCATTATCTTGTTTTTCTCTTTTATTAGTACCATTTATAATACTTGGTAAAACTTCAATTAATAATTGCGCACCTATTTGAGAAAGTTTATCGTGTAAAGTCCCTACATTATCTTCATCTTTAATGAAATATTCTGCTGATTTTATGATATCTCCTGTATCCATACCTTCATCCATATACATAATCGTAATTCCAGTTTTTTCTTCACCATTAATTAAACACCAATGAATAGGTGCTCCCCCACGATATTTAGGTAGTAAGGAAGCATGAACATTTATACAACCAAGTTTAGGATAAGTTAATATTTCTTTAGGAATAATTTGGCCATATGCACAAGTAATAATTATATCGGCTTTGGTATTTAAAATTTGATCATAATTTTGGCGAATTTTTTCTGGTTGAAAAACTTTAATATTATTTTTTAAAGCTTCAACTTTAACCGGTGATGGAGTTAAAATATGTTTTCTTCCGACATATTTATCTGGTTGCGTAACTACTAATACGACAGTAGTATTTTGAATTAACTTTTGTAAAACGGAAACGGCAAAATCGGGAGTACCCATAAAAATAACTTTTAAATCTTTCATTTAATTCATCTCTTTCTAGATTTTTAAAGGATTAATATCTAATTCTAAATTTACTTTTTTATTTAAACAATAAATGTCATCTAACTCTTTTAAAACTTTCATTATTTTCTTATCAAAACGATATTTAATAATAATTTGAAAACGATAAATATTATTTACTTTAAATATATTAGCAGTGGTAGGACCTAATACGATAGATGATTCTGCTAAGTTTTGCCGTAAATAATTGGCACATTTTTTAGCTTCTGCGCTACATAGTTCATAATCTCTTGAAGCAATTTTTAAGCTTACTAAATAATAATAGGGAGGATATTTTAATTTTCGGCGAATATTCATTTCATAGTTATAAAACTTTTGATAATCTTGTTCAGCAACACAAGTTAAAATAAAATTTTGAGGATTAAAGGTTTGAATTACTAC
>CANRLP010000077.1 GCA_947631515.1 uncultured Bacilli bacterium | reverse complement strand
GATGGCATAAAAGCGGAATGGGATTATAATGCTTGGAACTTAAAAGTAGAGAATATAAATAAAGGAACAAAATGTAAGTTAGCTTTTAATAGTACATTATCTGAAGATGATTATAAAGAATATATAGAAGCTGGAGTAGCCTACCGAAGAAGTACGTATAGAGGAAAAGATATCACTAGTAAGCTAAAAGATGGTACATTATTTAGTGAAATAAGTAGTGGAAAATTTGACGATATATTTGTTGGGGATTACATAAAAAGTCCAAGTGGTCAAAAAGATGCAAATCAAAATACAGTAGTATGGTTGATAGCTGATTTAGATAATTATTTAAATACTGGAGAAACAGAAAGTACAATTTTAACCAAACATCATGCCACGATAATACCTGCAATACCATTAATGAATGCCCAAATAAATACAACAGATACAACAGAAAATGGATATGTAGGTAGTAAAATGTATACTACAACATTAACAACAATATTCAATACATATATAAATCCTGATTTTGGAACTAGTAATTCTAGTGGTGATAGCAAAAATCATATTATACAATATAGTAATTTATTAATAAATAAAGTTGATAAAACAAGAACAAATCGACTTGGAATTACCAATAACGGAGCAAGTAGCGGTTTTGCATGGTATAATAGACAATTAGATTTGATGAGTGAAATGAATGTATACGGAGGAATCATATGGTCAAGTAGTGGATATGATACGGGAATAGATAGTCGTCAATATGCTATATTTAAATTAAAACCTGAATTCATTAATAGTTATGGTACTTATAGATTTGGCTACTGGTTAAAGGATGTAGTTAGTTCGACTTTCTTTGCTTGTGTAAACGTTAGCGGGTATCCACATGGTAACACTGCGACCCACTCTTTTGGCGTTCGCCCTAGATTCTTAATCGGCTAAAAAGTAATTTTAATATTACTTTTTTTATTTGGTCAAAAGCCTTATCATGAAAATAACCTAAGAATACTATATTCTAGGAGGATGAGAAAAAATGTTGTTTGAAAACAATGATTATGATTTTGATGTTTTATCTTTAGCTGGATTTAATTTTGATAGTATTCCTAAACGTTTTGATTATACAAATAAACCCAATAATGATAAAATAATCGATTCAAAAGAAGGTTTCTTACGTGGTAATATGTTTCGTGATGAGTATGTTCCATATAAAAATATGACTTATATGCAATTAAAACCTTCAACAGAAAGAGAAGTATTACTTTATAAAATTATGGAAATGGATTTTGCTGTAAATGATTTAAATTTATATTTAGATTTACATCCTGAAGATAGTGCAATTTATGAACAATTTAAAATGTATGTTAAAGAATGTATCCGTTTGAAAGATGAATATGCTAAAAAATATGGTCCACTTACTTTAGAACAAGTAAATAGTAATACTTATGAATGGATGAAAAATCCATGGCCTTGGGATAAACAAGGAGGTAGTATGTATGTTTAAATATATGAAAACTTTAAATTATCCAGTAAATATTAAAAGAAAAGATTTAAAAATGGCTAAATATTTATATACTCAATTCGGTGGAGCAAACTCAGAACTTGCAGCAGCCCTTCGTTATTTTAGCCAAAAATTTTCTATGCCAGATGAAAAAGGTAAATCTTTATTAAATGATATAGCTACTGAAGAACTTGGACATGTCGAAATGATTGATACAATGATTAAACAATTGACTGAAGGTGCAAGTGTTGAAGAAATGAAAGCAGCGGGACTTGGTGATATGTATAGCGAACACGGTATGGGATTATATCCTGCTAATGCTTCCGGAGTACCATTTAGTGCGACTTACTTTGCAGTAACAGGAGATCCTTTAGCTGATATATCAGAAGATATGGCTGCCGAGCAAAAAGCAAGAGCTGTTTATGAAAACTTAATTGAACTAGCAACAGATGAAGATGTTTTAAGAGTATTATTATTCTTACGTCAAAGAGAAATAGTTCACTTTAATCGTTTTAAAGAATTATTTAAATATTATAAAAAGAAAGGCTATTAAAGCTTTTTTTATTTGTTTAAATTTATAAAAGGTCTAATAATCATATAAAGCAAATCTAAAACATATAATATAACGAAAATTATAGTTAAATATTTTGGAATCTTTTTTAAAAAGTTTTTAATTCGAGGATATAAAAAGTATTCAATAAATAATGAAGCCAATCCCCAAAATAATGATACTTCTAAACAAATGAAACCATCAATGTTCCATGTTAAATTTTCATAATTCCAATACCTAATTTTACCAATAGCTAAAATTAATTCTCCACTTAAAAATTCTAGAATACTAAGAATAATTATATTACTAACAAAAAATAATAATATTTCTTGCCATTTTTTTAATTGTAAAAGTTTAATTTTTTTTCCTATAAAATGAATGATAAAAAAAGCTATACCATATACTGTTGTCCATGGACCTAATAAAACGCTACTATTATAAGGTTTTTTAATAAATATGAAAATAAGACTTTCAAATAAAAAACCTAATATCGCAAAAAAGAAAAAGCAATTAATATTATACATAAATATCACTAATACTATTTTAAGTAAAATTTTTGTAATTATGTATAAAGTAAAGTTGATACCTAGGTTATTTTTTGCTAAAATTGTAATGAAAGGATAGATACTTATGGCTAAAAAGAAAACTAATTCTGTACCCTTAAAAAATTATGTGATTGCAATCTTAATTTCGGCTTTAGCAATATTTTTAACATATTATATTTTTTGCTGGTTTGATTTATATAAAGAAAATAAATATGAAGATAGTTATTTGATATCATCTAAAACAATTAGTTTAGAAGTTAATGATATTGAAGAAATTGAAAATACTTTAACTGAAGCTCCTTCTGAATATTTTGTTTTTATTAGTTATCGCAATGATGAACAAATTTATAAATTAGAAAAAAAATTGAAAAAAATAATCGATAGTTATAATATTAATGATAATTTTTATTATATAGATATTACCAAGTTAAAAGAAGAAGATAACTATATTGAAAAATTAAATAAAGTTTTAGGATTAAAAGATGATGTTATCACTAAAGTTCCAACTATAATTTATTTTAAGGATGGCGAGGTTGCCAAAGATGGAATTGTAGTTCGCGAAGATGAAAAAATAATGGATGCAGGAGATTTTGAACATTTATTAGAAATGTATGAATTTAAAAAAGTAAGCTGATATAGCTTATTTTTATTAGGAGGTAAATTATGTTAAACGTTGTTTTATTTGAACCTGAAATACCTGGTAATACGGGAAATATAATGCGAACTTGTGTAGCAACTAATACTAAGTTACATTTAATTAAACCTTTAGGTTTTTCTCTAGATGAAAAATATATTAAAAGAAGTGGGGTTAATTATATAGAATATTGTGATTATATAGTTTATGAGAATATTGAAGAATTTTTTCAAAAGAATAAAGGTACTTATTATTTTTTAACCCGTTATGGCCATAAACCTCATACTAGTTTTGATTACAGTAATAAGGATGAGAATATTTATTTTTTCTTTGGTAAAGAAAGTACGGGTATTCCTCCTAAGATATTAAAACCATACATTGACCATTGTATGCGAATGCCTATGACGAAAAATGTTCGAGCCTTAAATTTATCTAATACCGTAGCAATTATGATTTATGAAGCTTTAAGACAACAAAATTATCGGGATTTATTATTTGAAGAACCTCATAAAAGTAAAAATTTTATTGAAGAATCATGATTATTTTTTATTCTTCCACATATAGTTTTAATGTAAACAATTGAAGGAGGAAATATGGAAATATTAAAAGTATCATCAAAATCAAATCCCAGTAAAGTAGCGGGAGCGATTGCAAACATTTATCGAGAAAGTAAATGTGTCGAAATTCAAACAATTGGGGCGGGTAGTTTAAATCAAGCTATTAAAGCCATTGCCATAGCTCGAGGTTTTGTTGCTCCAAGTGGTGAAAATTTAGTAGTTATTCCCGCTTTTAGTGATATAGTGATAAATGGGGAACAAAAAACAGCCATAAAATTAATCGTCGAAGCAAAATAATGCTTCTTTTTTTATTAACATCATCTTGTAAATGGCTAAAAAATATGCTATGTTATTACCCGTTAAAGGAGG
>CANRLP010000076.1 GCA_947631515.1 uncultured Bacilli bacterium | reverse complement strand
ATCATAATAAAAAGAAGTGTAATATTCAACTACATTTCTGTAATTAATTATTACACTTTTATAGTACCAAAAAAGAGCTCTAAGCTCTACTTGAATATTTACCATCTTTTGTGGAAACAATTATTTTTTCGCCATTTTCAATGAATAAAGGCACCTTTACTTTTAAACCAGTTTCTAGCGTTGCATCCTTCATTGCATTATTAGCAGTATTTCCTTTTACAGCTGGTTCTGTTTCCGTAACAGTAAATTCAATTTTTTCAGGAAGTGTAATTCCTATTATTTCTCCTTCATAAAAATCAATTAAGATTTCTAAGTTTTCTTTTAAAAATTTTCGATCTTCTCCTAAAACTGAAGATGGAATTTCAATTTGTTCATAAGTAGTTGTATTCATAAATACATAGTTATCTCCAGCATCATATAAGTATTGCATTGGAGATTTTGTGACATGAGCTCTATCAACTTTTGTTCCGGAATTAAAAGACACTTCTGTAATAGAACCAGTCTTTAAATTCTTTAATTTCATTTTAACAAAAGCTGCACCTTTACCTGGTTTAACATGAGAAAATTCTTGAACTACACAAGGGAACCCATCTACCATAATAGTCATGCCATTTTTAATATCATTTACACTAACGTTCATATTAACCTCCTAAATTATTTTCCTAATTTTGTTTCTTTAAAAACAGTTTCTTTATTACATTTTGGACAATATTTTTTTAATTCCATTTTATCAGTTGTATTTTTTTTATTTTTAATAGTTGGTCTTCTAGAGTATCCACATTCTGTACATTTAAGACCAAAAAATACTCGATTTAGATTTTTTGCCATGTAAGATACACCTCCTTTTTTAACTAATATGTATTATATAAGAAAATCATGAAATTAGCAATTATTTTTACTTTTTCTTCCGTTTTTTTAATATTACAACTACAATATATATTACAATCCATAAACCAATATAATAAATTAAATAGACATACCAACTTTGTTTTTCATTGGAAATAGTATTAGCATCATTAGTGTTGTTGCTATTATTTTCATTTTTAGTACTATTTACAGGATTATCTTCCCTATTAACTTCGGTGTTATTTTGAACATTATTATTTTTATTTTCTAGATAATAAACAATTTCTCGTTCTACATTATCAGTTTCTTTAATAGTAAATTCTAAGACTTCTTTTTCACTTTCATAATTTAATGATGAACTATTATTAGCTATAATTTCATAATCACCAGAAGTTAAATCATAAACATAAAAAGGTGCATTATTACTAACCCAAGTAAAAATATTTTCACCATTTTTGGTTCTTAATGTCAAATTAACTTGACTTATTTGTTGATTGTTACTTTTATCCATAGTATATATTTTTAAACGAAAACTTTTAGAAGGTACTGAATTATTTTGGACTGTATTTTTATTGCTATTATTAGTTTTGTTATTGTTATTCTTATTATTTTTATTATAGTTAGTATTAGTATTTTCTTTTTGAGAATTATTAGTATTATTTGTATTATTATTAGTTGCCGTATTTTCTTCTTCTACTACAGGATTATTTATTTCGGGAGTAGTAGGTACTTCTGGTGTTTCTTCTACTAAGTCTTCACTCGTAATGTTAACTTGACCAACATAATTAGCCCCCAAATCTTCGTGCCAAATATTATTATTAGCTAGACGCACAGTTTGATAATTGTTATCAGTTAAATAATCGCCATATTTAGAAATTCGTAAATAAACTTGCCAATTTCCTTCTTTTATTTGGTCATTTAAAGGAAGAGTTATATTAAGCGGCGTAGTTTTTTGAGACATCCAAGTTGTAACATCTAAATCAGTTGGTATTTCATAAATAGTATCTTCATTTTTTAAAATAAAACTAACTACTTTAGAATTTATCATATTGGCAAAACCGACATTTTCAATATCTAAGTTAATATTTAATTTTTTATTTTTAGGATTAATTTTAGATGAACGTAACACATAACGATATCCCAAATGGTTTTCGACATACAAATACCCATTTTGGCCTTTATATACTGAATCAATACCATTATATATTTGATTTCGCCAAGCATTATGAGTTTTTTGATTCCATTCATAATTTAAGTAAGTGGTATGAGTAACAAATCCTTCTTTGGCAATATAATCGACAGTATTAATAGCTACTTTATCATAATTATCTACAGCTTCTCCTCCGTATAAAGTATGGGTAGCTTGATTGCTTATCCAAGAGGTTTCAATTTCCCGATTTTTAAATGTACCTAAATCATTTAAAGATCCTAAATAACCATCATTAAATATACCAACCCGATATTCTTTCGTTCCTTTAATAGTAATATTTTCATTTAATTTATCTCGATCAACCTTCGCCCAAGCAGTATAATATCCCGGATGGCGAACTCCTACCTTTATTTCATCAGGGGTATTTTCTAAAATAGTATCTAAAGCTAAAGAAACATTTTTATAATTACAAATATCACTAGAATGCATTTCTCCAAATGGGCCGAAGAAACCTAATTCTACATAACTTATAACATCTTTATTTTCAGCTAAAACAGGACTTATTTGTTTTATATGAGTTAAAATCATATCTAAACTTGGTTCTAAATTCTTTTTGCCATTAAAGCCATCATAAGCAAAACGAATAATAACAGAACCACCATTCTTTTTAACCGTTTTTAAAATAGCATCGAAAGTATTTAACATATCAGTTGTTAAAGCTAAATCGGCATTATTATTTACAGCTTTTGAAAAATTACCCAGATTAAGTCGCAAATGAATTAAATTAGCACCTAAACCCGCCGTTACAAGGCGATTATTATCAACTAAAAAATTATAAAAATAAGTTCTATAAAATCCTCTTTCGGGATTATCAAAATTTTCTAAACTTTCGGTATAATCAATTTCTTCCGTTTGATTAGCAAAACTAAAATTATTACTAAAACTCACAAAAACTAAAGAAAATACTATACATAATAAGACTAAAATACGTTTTTTCATATTTATCCCCCTCTTATAGGAAGGTATTCTAACATATTTTAGGAAATTGAGCAATTATTTTAAATTTTTAAAAATTAGTAAATAAATAATCACTTACTCTTTTACTTATATAACGATTTATATAAGCAAAATAATCACTATGTTCATTAGGATGATTTACATTAGGACTAATAACTACCATACTATATTTAGGATTATCTATAGGAGCATACATAGCATATGTATTGTTTATTGTTAAAACATCTCCTCTACCATCATTATCACTATCAAAATAAACTTCACTAGTTCCGGTTTTACCAGCTGGATTAAAGTTTGAAGAGGTATAACCAGCCCCCGTACCCATTTGAACTACTTCCCGAAATCCTTCAATAATTCGATCAAAATAAACATCATCTAAAGCAAATTCATTTAAAATAATCGGATTACTTTTCTTAACAATTTGATTATTATCTACAATTTTATCTAAAAAGTGCAATTGATAACGAACCCCTCGATTAGCAATCGTATTAATATATTGTAAAAGTTGAATACCGGTATAAGAATCATATTGACCAATAGCTAAATTAAGGAGTAAATCTGGCGAAATTTTCGAACCCTTAATCCCCGTAATTTCATTAGGAAGATCAATACCCGTTTTATTACCTAACCCAAAATCAGCAAAAACATTTCGGTATGTATCAAATTCTTTGTTAGTAACATTCATTTTCATATTATAGGAGTAATTATAGCCGGCAAGTTTGATAGCTAGTAAAAACTGATAATAATTGGAACTAGTTTTTAAAGCTGAAATATCATCTATATAACCTAACTTTTTATAAGAACATTTTTCGGGTACTAAATAAAGTTTAACACACGAATCTAATACTTTTTTCCCTATATCAACTAAGTTATTTTGATAAGCCATTGCCATACTAGCACCTTTAACAACACTACCTACGGTAAACGTTGAAAAAATTGCCCCTCGCGCATTTTCTAAAAAAACATCGTTACCCAAATAATTTAAACCGACAATAGCTTTAATTCCCCCATTTTTAACATCACCAACAATAACATAACTGCCATTATAATATTCCGTATTGGCTAACTTTTTCCCATTTTTTATTTCTTCTTTTAATATCGATTCAATTTCTCGTTGCATATTTATATCAATGGTTAATAC
>CANRLP010000075.1 GCA_947631515.1 uncultured Bacilli bacterium | reverse complement strand
TTGTTGTTTTCCAATAGGACTTTTTAACTTGTAAATACTTATTACTAATTAGGACATTTTAACTTAAAAGTCACAAATATGTAAAGTTAGACAAGGTTTATTGTAAAATTTTACACTTCCCATATAAAATATTTTTAAAAAATGATATAATTAGTATTAGGATGGTGTGTTGATATGGAAAAAGATATTTCAGTTTCTCGTTCTACTATAAATCTGCATGAAATAATAGAAAGTATTAGAAACCAATTATTACAAAAAAGTATTTCTCAAATTTCAAATGCAAAGTCTATTAATCCATTTAATGAAATAAAACCCCTATCAATAAATGATTTTCAACAAGAATTATCAAAATATAATGTTTCTTTAGATAGTTCTTATATAGGTGGTGTTATTTCTCAAATTAACGCACAACTTTTTATTCGATTACTTAATAAAACCCAAGAAAATATTTTACAAAATTTAATTACTTCATCTAATGATTTAATCAAACCATTAACACACAATGATTTAATTCAAAATTATAAACTTGATTTAGACGATAAAGATATAAATGTATTATTAACTAATGTCAATAGGGAAATTGAAATGGAGAATAAAGCAAGAACAAAAAATAAAAAATATAAAAGACTTACTGAATGCTTTATTGAACTTGCAGAAACTGATGTTCAAAAAGATGCTATCAAGCAAATAATGGAAACTGGTGAATATAACGGATTAAAATTAAATTCAATGTTATCAACTAAAAAAGACGATGAAAAAGTAGAGAGAAGAAAAAGAATAGAATGTGCTGAAATGATTTTACACGATGAAAATCTTTTCCACTACCTTGTAAATAATGGCATAAATGTTTTTCATGGAACAAAAATAGGAGCATTAGAGACCATACTAAATAAAGGTCTTATGAGTTCTACTCAATTAAATGAAAATGGAATACAATTAAATTCTGGTGAAGAAAATATGAAAAAAAACATCTTTGGATTACAGGATGAAAAAAGAACTTTTGTAAGTTTAACAGATGATTTAAGTGTTGCAACTCGATATTCTAATATAGGTGGTAATCCAAATCAAATAAGTGATAAAAATATACCAATAATTATTTGCTTTAATGGTAATGAAATTAAAGAAAAATATTTTAAACCATTTGTCTATGTTAGTTCTGATTTTGCAGAAATACCAATAACATCTTCCATTAATCCATCAGATATAAAATGTGTTATTACATCTTATGATAAAATTGAATACGTAAAATCTGTGGTATCACAATATGGAGTTGACGTTTTAGGATTCGACAGCAATAATAATTTTAAAAAACAATTTATAAGTGATACTAAAGAAAGTAAATTTTATAATATCATCAACAATACTATAGAAGTAGATGAACAAGAATTTGAAAAAACTAAGGAAAGATTACAAGCAAAAAGAATTAATCAAAGTGCTGAACAGTTATCAGCAGATCAAAGTATGATGATTGCATCAGATATAAAAATGGATATAGTATTTAATCTAACAGAAAAATATAATAGCGGTATTCCATTTAAACCTTTAACACCTAATGATTTAATTACTAAATACAATATGAATGAAACTGTTGCTCAACAATTAGCATTAGAGGTTAATACAATGCTTGAAAATTATATACGAGAAAAAGAATATCAAATGAAAAATTATACCCCATTTGTTTTAGATGGATTTGAAAAAGAAACAAATTCTATGGGTGGTAAAAGTAGATAAAATCTTACTTATTAGAAAGGATAAATAAATATGAGTATAGAAGAATTAAAGGAATTATATATAAGTAAAAGTGAAAATATTGACTGGGAAACTCAAGTATGGTGCAAATCATTAATGAATAACAAACCAGATGGTAATTTTGGACCGATTGGAGCAAATGTATTATGTGATTTAATCAAATTACTAGGCAATACAGAAAACTACGATAAATTTAGTATAGAACAAATCGAAAATTTAATTGATAATGAACAAGAAATTAAAGAACTATTAAAAAATACAAATGAAACAGATTATTCTAAATTAAAAGAATTATTTAACGCGAATGATTTTGTAAAAGAAAAAACCTACGAATGCATTAAAGAAAACTTATTAGAATTAAAGTTAAAACAATGGAGAGAAAGTTTGAAAGATAATGCCAAAGAAGGTATTATATATAGGGAATTAAACAGATATAGTTTCCTTACCGATAAAGATGGAAATTATGTTGCAAAAAATGTATTATTTAACAATTTGAAAGTTGATAAAGTTGAAATACTTGGGGATATAGATATTGGATTAAATACTATTGAAAATATAATTGAAAAATATAAAAATACAGATTTAAAAAAATTATGTGTAGAAATGCTTGTTAATGGAGATTTTTCTGATTGGGATGAAAACACAACAACATTTGAAAAATGTAATAATCTTTTAACTGACGAAATTCAATTAATTAATGTTATTGATAATGAAATGGAAATGTGGTTCAATACAACTGATGCTGATGCATTTGGTGGTCATAATCCAGTTTTATCTTTATATACAGAAAAGGAACGTAAAAGTATTGGTATACAATAAAAAATTCGGTAAATTAGCCCGAATTTTTTTGTTATATTAGTTGTTTTTCTATTTCTAATCTTTCTTTTATCATCTGACATTAATACTAGACTTAACAATGACATAATTACTCATCTTCTATTTTTATACTATTAAGTATATTCATAACTTCATTATATACTTCATTACCATTGTCAGAAGTTCCACTACTTTGATATGGTTTAACAAAGTCATCTATTTCACTTAACACCAAATCTATATTATCTTTATTAACTTTATCTTCAATTATTTTTAGAGCTGTATTTCTATAACCTCTAATTGCAATACCTGCTAATGATTTATAATAGGATTTTTCTGGTAAATCTGATTTTAAATAAAAGTTCATAGCAAGTTCATCAGTCATAGTTCTAGGATTAGTTAAGATTATTTTATTACTTCTAAATACTCCATGTGGTGCAGATTCACTAGGACAATCTATAATTTCTGCATCATCTGGTATAACTACATCATAGATAGTATCCCCACGAACTAACCATCTTAATATCTTATCTTCAGTGGAAAAATTAAATCCACCCATTTCTTTTGGATCATAAGTATTTGGATTCCAAATATCAGCAATATTAACTTCATCAATTTTATATTCAAAATTAACACCTTTATTATCAAACATTACTTTTAAATACTTACTCATTATAAATCACACTCCACATATTCAACATTTACAACATTTTTATTATCATCAAACTCTATTTTATAAATACTAGGATTTCTAGGAGTTCCATCCAAAACTACATTATCATTAAATTTTATATTAAAATTTCTTCCATCAAATTCAAAATGATTACAAATAGTTTTTAAATATGATAATAGAATAATTCCATGCATTACTATTGCAATCTTATTACTATCATTATCTAATAAATCATTTATAAAAGATTTTAATCTATTATCAACTTGATTCAAAGATTCCCCATTATTTACTTTAAAATTTTTATCCTCAAAAGATATTTTAGTAAAATCACTAGGTAAATCTTTAATGTATTCAACCCCAAATTCTCTTTCGTTTATTCTTTCATCTAATTTAATTCTAATATTATTAGATTCGGCAAGATATTTTGCTGTTTCTATTGCACGAGATGAATTACTAGCATATATTTCATTTAAATCTTTTAGCTCATTTACATTGCAAAGTTTTTTTGCATTTTCTTCTCCTTTTGAAGATAAAATCATATTTTTATTAAATTCAGTCCACAAAATATTATCATTATCAACATAATTATCTATTTCAACAAATGGAGCTGAATGTCTTATCAAGTATATAGTTTTCATTAAATCACATACCTTTCTATGTTCAATTATATCATTTCTTTACAAATTTCCCTAATCTTTTAAAAAAATCGATACAAATAGAAAAAAATATGCTATAATTTTACTAGTTAGTAGTTATTACTACATAACTATTGGTGTGGAGAAAGTTATTCAACTTCTTCTCTATACGCTCCATTATGATAATTACTCACACTCTTGTGTGAGTTTTATTATGCCTAAATGATAATTTAGAAACACACTAGTGAATTGTCACAATCATTATTAATATAAATATAAAGATATGTTATAATTATTTAGAGGTGAACTCTATGAAAATAAAAAATATTATTTTTGATATTGGAGGAGTG
>CANRLP010000074.1 GCA_947631515.1 uncultured Bacilli bacterium | reverse complement strand
GAACAAAAAAAATTAACTCAATTCTCTTGAATTAATTTTTATATTATTTTTGTTTCACATCATTTACAAATATACAAAAAAATAGTCGATAAACGACTATTCATTAATATTATACGAATCTTCTTCTAAATTTCCAAATATATTTGTTAAATTTTCATTTGTTTTCACTGTATTTGAAGCTTTGATTATAGAATCATTTGAAGTATTTGAATCCTTATTTAGTTTAGGTAAATCAAATGGCTTTGGTAAATCAAATTCTGGTTTCAATGGTTTTGGTACTACAGTACTTGACGTATTATCAGGTGTAGGATTATTACTTATTATATTTGTTGGTGCATCTACAGTATTATTTACATATACAGAACTAAATTGGGAATTATTTATTTTTTTATTTGTATCTTCTAAATTAACTGAAGAAAAAATATTATCTTCCTTTTGTTCTTCAATTATTGGACTTACTGGACTATTTTGATTAATTGGTTCAATAATTGGTGATTGGTCAAAAACTGATAATCCTGAATTTGAAGATTCTGAATTTAAAGATTCTGACGGTTGATCAAAAAATGATTGATTTAATTGAGGAATTTCTTCTTCTACTTTCGGAGAAGGTTCAACATTTTCTGCTGGCATAGCAAACATAGGCTCTGCAACTTTTGGCTGTTCTAAATTAGGAGAAACTGGTTCTGTCAATATTGGAGTACTATTAAATGGATCAATATTCGGTTCAATAGGTTGTTGAGCAAATTGTACTTCATTATTTTCTTTTGGTTGTTCAGAAGAAACATTAGTATTCGCAAAAAAACCAGAATTTTCATTAGGAATTGGTTGATTTATAGGTTCTTCTACTGGCATAGGAGCTGGATTACTTGCTAGCGTCATAGAAGATAAAGACTCTTGTAAATTTTGTTGTTCCATTGGTTGAACTGTTTGATCATTATTACTATTATTTATTGTATCTACATTATTATTTAATTCTTCTTTACGAGCTTTTTCATCTTTTTTACCGAAAAATAAAATAACTAGGAACGAAAAAGCTAAAATGGTAATTACTATAAAAAGTCCAATGCCAAAATAATCATTGCTGTAAAGTTTATATAGAAACTCCATTTCTCCACCACCTTTGTACTCTTTTATATTCTGTTATAAGAATAACATATTATTAAGGACAAATCAAGTAAATTTATTCGACAAAAAAATGACCACTTTACATATATTTGGTCATTTGTTTCATAACTTGATTAACTTGCTTTTGACTGGGTTTTCTACCCATACTACTCATCATTACCTCAATCATTTTTTCATTGATTGGAGGATTTTTTTGAAGATATTTTTTCATTACGATTCTAGCAATTAAAAATCCAATAATTATTCCTACTACCAACCCCAATAAAATTAATAAAATATCATGTAACATAACATACCTCCTTGCTTTTATTATTGTACTAAATATTTCTTATTTTAACAAGTTTTATATATAAAGTTTATCTACCCAAAAATAATCTTTATTAATAAAATCGCAAAAAAATAAATTTTCGTATTTTTCTAAGTTTTCTAAAAAGGATGGTTTTATAACAGAACTTTGTAATAACAAAAACTTTTTTCTGATAATCAATTTTGATTCTTCTTTTTTATATATATTATTGATTTGATGAATATTTTTAAATTTCGTATAAAAATAATTATCTTTGTATGTTTTAAATAAATTAACATCTAAATCTTTAGTATTAAATGAATCAGTCATTTGATTAAATATATCTATCCCCTTTTTTACTTCAGAAGGATCTAAATAATAAATATATGATAACATTTTAAAAAGATAATAAGGATTATTCTTAGTTAAAGTTGCATATTCATTTTTTATTTTAAAAACGTAAAATGTTCTCATATTTTATTCACCATAAGTATATTAAATGATTTGTAAAATATATTTTGTCGTTTTATGTAAGAACTTCTTCTAAATTTTGATCTTTTGCAATAATTGCATCAAATAAATTAATATTCATATTGTTACATAAAGATATTAATACTAAAAAAATATCAGCTATTTTCGACTCCGAATTTTTTGTATTTTCTTCTTTAATTGATGTTCTAATTTCTTTACCAAGTTCAATTACATTAAAAAATAAATGAAACATTTCCTCAGAAATATTTTGTTTATTTAGATTACTTAGTTGAATATTTTGTTCAACATATGATTGAATTAAATCTAGACTATCATCACGGGATAAATTTTGTTTTAAACTTTCTTTCATTTTTATTCATGAACAGCTATTAAATAACTGTTTTCTCCTTTCCCATTAATTTCATTTAAATATTTAAATCTTGCATTTAAAATAAAAACCCCCAAAATTATAACCGAGTACAAAAAAATCGCTCCACAATACTTGTTTAATATTTTTTTCATATACCTACCTTCTTTCTAAACCAACTTTAACACGTATATTTGTTCGTGTCAATACGTTTTCAGAACATTTGTTTGACTTTTTACGCTTTTAATGTTAATATATTATTGGAGGGTGTTAAATGAAACAATTAACAGCAAAACAATCAGAAGTTTTAGTATTTATTAAAAAGTATATTGCTACTCATGGTTATCCGCCATCTATAAGAGAAATTTGTGCTGGTTTAGGTTTATCTAGTCCAGCCACAGTACATGCCCACATTAAAAAATTAGAAGAAGCTGGTGTTATTAAATCTTCTAATAACAAATTTAGAACACTGGAAATTTTAGGGGAAAATGAATTCTTAGAAAAAAATGAGGATATTGTTAAAATTCCTTTACTTGGTAAAATTACCGCTGGTAGTCCTATCGAAGCAATTGAGCAACCTAATCAATATTTTGATATTCCTGCTTCACTAATTCCTCATAAAGAAACAGTTTTTGCTTTACATGTAAGCGGTGAATCAATGATCAATAAGGGTATTTATGATGGTGATTATGTTATTGTACAAAAGCAAAAAGTTGCTCGTAATGGAGAAATTGTTGTAGCTATGACTGAAGAAAATGAAGTTACTTTAAAAACTTTTTATAAAGAAAAAGATCATATCCGTTTACAACCAGAAAATGATACGATGGCTCCAATAATACTTAACAATTGTGTAATTTTAGGTAAAGCTATTGGTTTATATCGGAAATTTTAAATAATTATTATAAAAAAAATACACTTTAACTAAATTAGTGTATTTTTTTATTATCAATTTAATACTTTTAATCAATCAAGAATCTTGGGCGAACAGCACCATCGCCAGACGCTATATGGTTGTTGGAAGAGCCCTCGTTGACGACTCTAGCAAACATATTAGAACTTACTACATCTTTTAACCAATAATAAATCCCAAGATTATAATAATTTTTAAATTTAGGTTTTAATTGAAAGATGGCATATTGGTGATTATCTATTCCAGTATCGTATCCTGATGATGACCATATAGTTGAACCAAATACATTTACCTCACTCATTAAATCTAGTTTTCTACTATACGAAGCAAAACTGCTACTTGCTCCTTGTGTGATATTATATTTATTTGGTAAATTTTCTTTTACTTCAGTACTTAGTTGAGTATAATATTCTATTATATGATCTGTATTGTCATTGCTAGGGTTATTAGTTCCAAAATCAGGTTCTATATATTTACTTAATACTGTATCTAGTGTTCCCCCTCCTTCTTTTTTCTCTTGGGTAGCTTTTCCATTTTCGTCTACTTTATACCCTACCATTTCACTTCCTGCATATCCTCCTTTTGTTGTAGCTGTCGTATTCATTGTGGCATTCATTAATGGATTTGATGGTATTATCGTGGCATGATGTTTGGTTAACCTTGTACTACCTGTATAAAAATAATTATCTAAATCTGCTATTAACCATATTATCGATTGATTATAATCATTAATTTTTGTACTTGTTATGTAATCTCCAACAAATATATCGTCAAATTTGCCACTACTTATTTCTTTAAATAAACTTCCATCTTTTAGTTTACTGGTAATATCTTTGCCTCGATACGTATTCCTTCGGTATGCAACTCCTGCTTCAATATATTTTTGGTAATCTGTTTCAGTTAAGGTACTATTAAAAGCTAACTTACATTTTGTTCCTTTGGTTATATTTTCTACTTTTAAGTTCCAAGCATTATAATCCCATTCGGCTTTTATGCCATCATCACAATCAGCTGTTACTTTGTAGTATTTATCTTTATCTGTACCTTTTGGTGTTGTTGGGATTGATTCTGATGCTTGATTATCTATTGTTACTGCAAACTTCACATCATACGAAAAATCAGGTATTATTCCTTTGATTACATTATATTCTTTTTCATTTTCGTAATAAGCATAACTCTTGTATAAGAAAATTCCACCGATTGTGGCACATATACCTATTATGGCTCCTACTATAAATATTTTTCTTTTCTTATTCTTAGTAAATCTTTCTAACTCCAGGTCTTCTTTCTTATTTAATATACCCCCCCCCAGAG
>CANRLP010000073.1 GCA_947631515.1 uncultured Bacilli bacterium | reverse complement strand
CAAGCAAATATTCATAAATATGAAAAGGGAGAATCTTTAATAACAACTTATTACGCTTTAGAATTTGCTAAACAATATAATTATTCTTTAGATGAATTGATCAAAAAAGATGAAAACAACTAAAATTTAGTTGTTTTTTAAAACATTTTATCTACATTTTTAGGAACTTTATCGTTAATAATTGTATTAATAATTTTATCTTCTTTTTCTTTAGAAACACTTTTACCAGTCATAGTACTTAAAGTAGAAATTACTTCTCTTAAAGTATTTTCGTCTTTCATATTTCCATCTTGTAACTTACGAGCTAAATTAATAATTGTATTTTTGTCAACTTTGGTTTTTTTTTCAACTTTCTTAAAAAAGTCGTCTTTAAATTCCATATACTCACCTATTTTTAATATATGAAAAATGTTTAATTAGTTGTCTTTGAAAAAAATATCATCTGGTTTTAAATCAAATATTTGAGCTATTTTTTTAGCCATATCGTAATGAAGTCGACGATTTTTATGTTCTATTTGCCAATAATATGATTTACTAATATTTAATATTTTGGCCATATCTTCATAACTTAAACCCTTTTTTTTTCTTAAAATTTTTAAATAACTTGTACTACTTTTTGTCATATATCCTCCAAATTTAAATAATAATACATTATTTTTTTCGGAATGTCAATTTTGTGCAGTTATAGTATGGTAGACTTATTTTTTCAAAGCCATATATTTTAATTATAAAGGAGTTAATCATGAGTAATATTAAAAAGACAATTGGGAGAAATTTAAAATATTATCGTTATCAATCAGGCAAGTCTCAAGAAAAGTTTTATGGTCAATTTGGTCTAAATCCAAAATATTTAGCAAGTGTCGAACGTGGGGAAATTAATGTATCTGTCGAATTTTTAGATCATTTAGCTCAAATTTTAAATATTGATATCCGTGAATTTTTTAATCCAACTTTAGAAAGAACAATTTCTAAAAAACGTATAGATAGCAGGCAAAAAGAGGAAAATTAATCCTCTTTTTTATTTTTAAATTTTAGAATAATCGGTGTCCCAGCTAAATCAAAAGCTTCTCTAATTTTATTTTCTAAATATCTTTCATAACTAAAATGAATTAAATTTTTATTATTAACTTGAAAAGTAAATTTTGGTGGTTTACTATCCGTCTGACTAACAAAATAAATTTTCAATCTTTTACCTTTATAAGATGGAGGTTGATGCATGGTTACTGCTTCAACAATAACATTGTTTAAATCACTTGTTTTTATTTCTTTTTGATTATTTTCATAAGATTCTATAATTGCAGGCATCAAAGTATGTATTCTTTTTTTAGTTTTAGCACTTAAAAAAACAAATTTAGCATAAGAAGCAAACATAAAATGAGATTCTAAATTTTTTTGCCATGTTTTAATTTCTTCATTAGGATTTTTGATCACATCCCATTTATTTACGGCAATTACAATTCCTTTACCACTTTCAATAGCATAAGATAAAATATGTTTATCGTGTTCGATAATTCCTTCTTCAGCATTTAAAACTAAAACACAAACATCACTTTTATCAATAGCTTTTAAACTACGAAGTAAACTATATTTTTCAATATTTTCATAAATACGCCCTTTTTTGCGCATACCAGCCGTATCAATCATAATATACTCTTCTTTATTATACGTAAAAACTGTATCCGTTGCATCTCTAGTCGTTCCAGCAACATCGCTTACTATAACTCGTTCTTCATTTAATAAGGCATTAATAAGACTACTTTTACCAACATTAGGACGTCCAATAAAACAAAACTTAAGTCTATTATCTTCTTCAAGAGGTTTACTATCAAAATCTTTAGTAATTTCTTCTAATAATTCATTAAATCCTAAATTATGAGAAGCACTTATAGGAAGAACTATTTCAAAACCTAATTCATAAAAATTATAAATATCATCTTTTCTTTTTTGATTATCAATTTTATTAACAGCTACTATAACTTTTTTATTAGTTTTAATTAACATATCTCGAACTTTTAAATCACTAGCATTTATATCTTCTTTACCATCGACAACAAAAATAATTACATCAGCTTCATCAATGGCCAAAGTTGCTTGCATAATTATATCTTGATTCCAATTACTTTTATTATCTTCAATTCCCCCCGTATCAATTAGTAAAAAAGATTTATCTTTATATTGAACATCTCCATAAATACGATCTCTAGTAACTCCCGGGGTATCCATTACAATAGATTTATTTTCTTTTATTAATCGATTAAAAATAGTTGATTTACCAACATTAGGTTTACCAACTAAACATACCGTTTGTCTCATAAGAACACCCCTTTTCTAAGTGCCTACTATCTTATCATATTATTTTATTTATCGCAAGTTGTTCTAACATCTTCATTAAAACGAACATATGCCCTTTGATTTTTTATATAAATACTTAAACTCATATTATCTAAAGTTTTAGTTTTATCACGAGGATCTTCGGTATATGGTTCCGAATCATTATCTTTTTTTAAATATTTTGTTGTTACTAATTCTTTTACTGTAACAGTTTTTCCAGGATAATTTTTACCATCTATTTTAATATTTCCAAAACTATCTTTACGATCTTCTCCATATAATTGAGCTTGAGTTTCAATAAAATCTATTTTAGAACAAAACATATTTTTCCTTATTCGTTTAGATATACTCATAGTACTTGGTACAGCAATAGAAATAATTATTGCTAATACAACAATTACTGCTAATAATTCCACTAATGTAAAGCCTTTATTATCTTTCATACATTGTCACCCATGATAATCTTATCACAAGTAAAACTTGAAGTAAATTAACTTACTTAAGAAGTTAACATTTTTATTCACCAAAAATTTTAATTAAAATAAAAAACAAATTCTCTATTAATTTTTTTAAGAAAATTTGTTGTTTTATTTAGTCAATCAAGAATCTCGGACGAACACCAAATGAGCCGTTCGCACCGTTCGTGAGGGGAGCACCACGGTAGTTGACACCAGCGAAATAGGCCGAAGAAACCACATCTTTTAACCAATATGTAAATCTATAATTTTTGTAAGAATTTATAAATTCTGGTTTTAACTGAAAGATAGCATATTGTCTATCATCTATTCCGGTATCATAAAAACTTGAGGATGATATTGTTGTTCCATATACAGTTACTTCACTCATTAAGTCCAACTTTCTCTCATACCACGCCCAATTTGAACTTGCTCCAGTATCATTTCCAAATTGATTAGAACGTTTTTCATCTACTGTATCTGTTAATATACTTTCATAAGTTACAATATGTTTTCCTTGAGTTCCTGTCTCAAAATCCGGTTTAATGTATTTATCATATATTTCATCTAGTGTTCCTCCTTCAAATGTTCCTGTTGGTCCTGTTTTAGCTTCATTATCTGTAAATTGACCTCCTACCATCTTACTTCCATAATATCCACCAATTGTTGTATAACCCTCATTCATTTGTGCATTCATTAAAGAAATTGCTGGTATTATTGTGGCATGATGTTTGGTTAACGCTGTATTCCCAGAATGCAAATAGTTATCTAAATCTGCTATTAACCATACTACTGTTCCACCACTTACATCTGTTTTGCCACTTGGACTTGTTATATAATCCCCAACAAATATATCATCGAAATGGCCACTTTCTATTTCTTTGAATAAGCTTCCATCTTTTAGTTTACTTGTTATGTCTTTTCCTCGGTATGTATTTCTTCTATATGCTACTCCTGCTTCGATATAATTTTTATAATCTTCTTCAGATAAGGTACTATTGAATGCTAATTTACATTTGGTTCCTTTATTTATATTCTCTACTTTTAAGTTCCAAGCATTATAATCCCATTCTGCTTTTATGCCATTATCACAACTAGCTGTTACTTTGTAATAATTTGTTTTATTAGCATCTTTTGGGGTTGTTGGGATTGATTCTGATGCCTGATTATCTACAGTTACTGCAAACTTAACATCATACGAAAAATCAGGTATTATTCCTTTGATTACGTTGTATTCTTTTTCATTTTCATAATAGGCATAGCTTTTGTATAAGAATATTCCACCAATTGATACACATATACCTATTATGGCTCCGATTATAAATGTTTTTCTTTTTTTATTTTTAGTAAACCTTTCTAACTCTAGGTCTTCCTTTTTACTTAATATACCCCCCCCCCAGAGTTATTCTGGTTGGGAGGTTATTTTTTATTTTCTTCATATTATTCCTCCTCTATTATTAATCTAATTATAATTCATTTAACAACCATTTTCAATCACAAAAAAAGTAACATATTTTTGTTACTTTTTATAATTTAAATATTTGTTAACTTAACTTTTTTATTTCTTCAGTTGATAATCCAGTTATTTCTGATACTTCTTTAATATCTAGTTTTTTTATTAGTTTCGTGGCTATTTCTATTTGTTTATTTTTTTCACCTTTTTTCTCGCCCTCTTCATATCCAGTAAGTCTCATGTCCTCTAAGTCTTGCTTTATCGCTTCTTCTTTATCATA
>CANRLP010000072.1 GCA_947631515.1 uncultured Bacilli bacterium | reverse complement strand
TTGATATCTGGATGTATTCAAATATATACTTTCTTAGATAAAAGTAAAATACGTTTATTTAGATGTAATATTTATATTGGCATATTAGAATTCATATTAGGTATATTTATTATGTTAAATCCTTTAACTCTTATTGATATATTAAATATTAGTTTGGGGCTTTGGATTTTAATAGAAGGATTAAATAGAGGTATATATTTTTATCAATTGAAAAAAGTAGGGGAAGAAACCAATAAAATTTTCTTAACTTCGGCATTACTTTTAGTCTTTATGGGAATTATTATCATTTTGAATCCATTTCGAAGTATTGTAATTACAAAAATGATTGGTATTTTTATAATATTATATAATGTAGTAAATTTAAATAACTTAGTTCTATTAAAAAGAAGATGTAAAAAATTTTTAAAATTATTCAAATAACGTAGACTGAAAATGTCTACTTTTTCATTGCTATTTTTTTCTTGTTTGGTTATACTATATATAGAATGAGAAGGTGTGCGTGTGGCAAAAATTAAAGATATATTTGCTCGAGAAATATTGGACTCTCGAGGTAATCCAACGATTGAAGTAGATATGATGCTTGATAATGGTATCAAAGTGACTGCCTCTGTGCCAAGCGGTGCATCTACTGGCTCAAAAGAAGCTTTGGAATTAAGAGATCGTGACCCTAAAAGGTATCATGGTAAAGGAGTTTTGGCAGCCATAATTAATATTAATAATATTATTAAACCTACTTTAATTGGCAAAGAATTAAACCAAGCTGAAATTGATAAAGCCTTAATCGCATTAGATGGAACACCTAACAAATCTAAATTAGGAGCAAATGCTATTTTAGCTGTATCTTTAGCCACGATAAAAGCTTTAGCTAAAAGTAATGGTAAAGAATTATATGAATTTATTTCTAATGGCAAAGTAACGTTACCAATACCCCTAATCAATATAATAAATGGGGGAGTTCATGCCAATAATAACTTGGATATTCAAGAATTCATGATTGTTCCAGTTATGAAAAGTTTTAAAGCTAAAGTAAGATGTGCATCAGAAATATTTGCCACTTTAAAAAAAATTTTAAAAGAACAAAATTTAAATACTGCTGTTGGGGATGAAGGAGGTTTTGCTCCAGACTTATCTTATAATAGTTTAGCTTTGGATTTTATTTTAAAAGCTATAAAAGATAGTAATTATATTCCCGGTAAAGATGTTTTTATCGCTTTAGATGTTGCTGCTAGTGAAATATATAATAAAGAAAGCAATACTTATCATTTAGACAATAAAGATATGACTCGCGAAGAACTAACGGAATATTATTTAATGTTAGTAAAAAAATATCCTATTATAAGCATTGAAGATCCTTATTATGAAAATGATTTTGAAAGTTTAAGCAAATTAACTAGTATAATTGGCAACAAAGTTATGATCGTCGGTGATGATTATTTTGTTACTAATGCTAAATATTTAAAAGCAGCAGCTGAACATAAAAGTGGAAATGCTATTTTGTTAAAAGCTAATCAAGTTGGTACAATTTCCGAAACTATCAAAACAATTGCCACAGCGCGAAAATATAATTATAAAATGATTATTTCTCATCGAAGTGGAGAGACTTTAGATACATTTATAGCTGACTTTGCTGTCGGTTTAAATATTCCTTTTATCAAAACAGGATCAATGAGTAGAGGAGAAAGAATTGCCAAATATAATCGCTTAATGCTTATAGAAGAACGACTTAGAAGAAAATAACAATGGAACTTACCATTGTTTTTATTTTTTAATCTATGCTATAATAATTACTAGGTGACAGATATGAAGAAAATAAAAAAGAACACACAAATAAAATATGAAACTGAAGAACAAAAAGAAATAAAAAAATTTATATATGTTGTAATTGGCTTAGTAATTATTATTTTAGGTATATATTTATTTACCAGAGCATTTATTACGAAAGATTTATTTAAAGATAATAAAAGTGATATTGAATATACAGAAGGTACAATTAATGATAGCGTTGCTATAGTGGGAACAATGTTAAATCGCCCTTATGATGAATATTATTTAATGGCTTTTGATAGTGAAAATACTCAAGCAAACTATTATAATGCTCTAGTTTCTAAATATACGAGCAATGAAAAAAGCTTAAAAGTTTATCATATTGATTTAGCAAATAAGTTAAATGAAAAATATATTGCTAATAAAGATGAAAAAGCTACTACAAAATTTACAACAATTGCCGAATTAAAATTAGGAGATATAACTTTAATAAAAGTTAAAAATAAAAAAGTAACTAAAATTATTACTAATATTGATGAAATAGCTAAAGAATTAACTGTTGAAAGTTAATTCTTTATTTGTCTAAAGTTGTCTAAAAATGATACATTACCTTTCTTTTGAACGAAAAATATAGTAAAATGTTAAAATAGAGGGTGACAAAATGAATAAAGAAAAAGGATTTAATTTAAAAGAAATTATTATCATTATTGTTACAACAGCTATATTAACTAGTTTAACTACTGGAGTAATTGTATATAATCAAAATAAATTAACTAAAAATGTTACTTATAAAGATTTAAGCGAAGATAAAGCCTTACTACAATTTTTAAACGTTTATGCTTCCTTAACTGATGAATATTATGAAAATGTAGATAAAACAGAAATGTTAGAAAGTGCTATCGATGCTATGATGAATTACTTAGGAGAAGACTATTCGACATATATGTCTAAAGAAGAAACTGAATCTTTAGCGGAAAAGTTATTAGGAGAGTATAAAGGCATTGGGGTTCAACTAACAGCTGATAATGAAATAGTTAATTTTATTCAAGGAGGATCTGCGGAGGATGCTGGATTACAAATTGGTGATCGCATTATTAAAATTAATGGAGAAGATACAACTTCTATGGCTTCTAAGGCTTTAGCTCAAATTATTGAAAATACAAAAGTAGGGGAAAAGATTGATATTACTGTTAAGCGGGGAGAAGAACAATTAAATTTTCAAGTTGAAAATAGAAGAATTTTAGTTCCGGCTATTGAAAGTAAAATATTAGAAGATAACATTGGCTATTTAAAAATTTCTACATTTTCTAGTACTTTAAGTGAACAAGTTACTAGTGCTATAAAAGAATTAGAAGCTCAAGGAATGCAATCTTTGATTATTGATGTTCGCGATAATACCGGAGGTTACTTATCAGCGGCTAGTGATGTGGCAAGTATATTTTTAGAAAAAGATCAAATCATTTACTCTTTAGAAAATAAAGATGAATTAGAAGAGTATAAAGACCAAACAGATGAAAGTCGAAATTATAATATAGTTATATTATTTAATGAAAATAGTGCATCGGCATCAGAAGTATTAATTGCTGCTTTACAAGATAATGGCAAAGCTCTTACTGTCGGTAGTACTAGTTACGGAAAAGGTAAAGTTCAAGAAACCCAAACTTTGGAAGATGGAAGTATGGTAAAATATACAACAGCCAGATGGTTGACGCCAAAAGGAATATGCATTGACGGTGAAGGAATTACTCCTCTATATTCTGTTACAGATGATGAAAATACCTCTGATGTTGATGAACAATTAATTAAAGCAATTGAAGTTATAAAAGAAAATAATCAACAAGGCTAATAATATCTTTGAAGTACTGTAGAGATTTTGACTATTAAGCTTTTTCATTTAGCAAGTACTTGACAGGTATCGGAAACGAGCCTTTCTTTTTTTTTAAAATGGGTGTATAATGGACGCGGAAGAGGAAGAATTATGGACAATATAAAAGTAGGAGATTGTCTCACAATTCATTGTTATAAACATAATGGTATTTTGCACCGAGTTTGCGAAGAAGCTATAGTATTAGAAGTAACTGAAGATAAACTAGTATGTGCCAATGATAAAACAAAAATAACTGAACGTGATGGGCGAAGTTATCATACTAATGAAATAGCCATATTAATTTTTTACCAAAAAAAATGGTTTAATATTATTGCTCAATTAAAAAATCAAGGCTTATTTTACTATTGTAATATTGCATCGCCATATATTATTGATAATAATATTATCAAATATATTGATTATGATTTAGATTTACGTGTTTTTCCTGATGGAGGTTTCCGGGTATTAGATAGAAACGAATATAAATATCATAAAAAAATAATGAATTATAGTGACGATCTAGATAAAATTATAACTAGTGAATTGCAACATTTGATAACTTTAAAAAAAGAAGAAAAAGAACCTTTTATTAAGGATTCAATTGAAAAATACTATCAAAAATATTTACAGTTGAAAAAAAATGCTAAAAGTTAGCATTTTTTTATTGCATTTACATAAAATATAGGGTAAAATGTAAATCGTGCTGATGATTAAAAAGCACAAAAATCAACATCAAATCATTGCATTTTACAATCAAAAAATTATTTTTTGTAAATTGTCAAAAAAATTGTAAAAAATTGTTGACAAGCCAAAAATGATTTGATATATTACTAATGCACTTGTGAAAAAGTGCGAGAAAAATGATCTTTGAAAACTAAGTAAAAAAGTCAATTTTGAGTAGCTAAGATTAAACGAAAATATTTAGATTTATATATAAATCTTTTTTATTGAGAGTTTGATCCTGGCTCAGGATGAACGCTGGCGGCATGCCTAAGACATGCAAGTCGAA
>CANRLP010000071.1 GCA_947631515.1 uncultured Bacilli bacterium | reverse complement strand
TTATATAATAGTGCTAGAAATTCTGGAGTATGGTCATACGTAGAACCAATATCTATTACACCAACTTGGGTACATTTCGATAAATAAAAATATTAATGATACAAGCATAGACTAAAAAAATAATCTATGCTTGTATTTTAGGGAATAGTTTTAATTTAAAATCATCTTTATTTGTAGGAGATATCTTTGTATATTCAACCTTTTCTAATATACTTTTTAACAGTTCATTTTTCATTTTTATGTCTGAAGTTTCATAGTAGCTATCTATAACATTTTCTATTTTAGGAATTAATATTTCTTTGCTATTTTTCTGAGACATAATAACATTCTTTTCAGTTTCTAATTCTTTTATATTATTATTAATTTCTTTTATTTGTTGTCTTAAAAAATTTGAACGTTCAATAAAAATGTCATTAGTGTAAATTCCCTGTTCTAATAAATCATAAGTCTTGTTTAATTGTTGTTCTAATTTTCCTAATTTTGTTTTATTATTTAATATATTAGATTCGTTTACTGATAACAAATCTTCGAAATCGCTATAATCATTGTTCAGTAATTTTATTTTGTAATCTTCTAATAAGATGCTTAATGATTCCAATAATTTGTGTTCTACAAAATCAATATTACTGCCAACATTTTTTTTACATCTTCTACAACAAAGTCTTATGTCATTTCTATTTGAATAGGTTACTCTTGATAATGATCTTCCACAAAGCCCACATTTTAAAATAGAAGCCATTGGATTTTTAAGTGTATAATCTACCTTGGTTCTATTGATTAAATTCTTATTTCGGATATTCTGGACTTTATTCCATATATCTAAATCTATTATTGGTTCATGTAGTCCATCAACATATATTACGTTTTTGTTTTCGTTTTTTACTCTTACTATATTTCCATTTATAACTTTTTTTGTTGTTGCTTTGTCTGTGTATTTTATTTTTCCAATATACACAGGATTAGTTAGGATATGAGATATAGTAGATTTTGTAAAATTATTGCTTCTGCGTGGTTTAAATCCTAATTTATTTAGTTTATTACATATAAACTCTAATCCATTACCACTGCAATATAATTCATAGATTAATTTAATCATCTTTGATTCATGCTCATTTATTTTTAATGTATATCCTTTTTGTTTAGGAAGTTTATATTTATCATAACCATAAGGAGCTGCAGCTCCTACATGTTTACCTTCTTTAACGCTCGATAAAATTCCTTCATGTAATCTTTGATTTATCTTTTTATATTCTCTTCTAGACATAAACAAACCAAACTCAAAATATTCTTCATCATATTCATTATCTGGATCGTATGTTTTTAAAGGAGTGATAATTTTAGTATTTGAATATTGAAAAGCGTTAGAAACAATTCCTTGGTCTAAAGTATTGCCACGAGCCAACCTTTCTACTTCAACAACTAGAACGCCAGTCCACATTCCATTCTCGACATCAGTTAATAATTGTTGCATAACTGGTCTTGAAGAAATGGTTTCTCCTGACAAAACCTCTTTATAAAATTTACTAATTTTAATTCCTATTGAATCAGCATAATCTCTTAATCTTTTTTCATGTCTTGCCAGTGTTTCTCCTTGTCCATGAGCTTCTGCTTCCATATCTTTTCGTGATTTTCTTAAATAAGCGCAATAATATTCCATATTACTATTTATATTGTTTTGCATATAAAAATACCTCTACTTTCAATAATTTTTATAAATAACTATTGAAAATGAAGGTATTAAAATGCTATAATAGTATCGTAATCACTTTCAATAGTGTTTATTTGTGAGAATTATGTGCCGTGTCGCAAACTTTGGAACATAATTCTCTTTTTTTCTTAAAACTCTCTTTTTAATTGTTTTACTATGCCAACAATAGTTACTGGTATAGATTTCATTTCATCGTATGTAAAAATAAGTGGTTCATAATTAGTATTAAGTGGTTGTAGTAATATACTATTATCGCTTTTTTTGCCTTTTTTAATAGTTGCTTCATCTCCATTTATAATAGCTACTACTATATCTCCATTTTCAAAATCATCTTGCTTTTTTATAATAACAATATCATCTTCCACAAGAACAGGGAACATACTATCTCCGTTTAACTTTTAAAGCGAACAAATCTCCACTTTCTGCTAGCTTTTTATCTACATCAACAGTTCCTATCCAATTTTCTTGTGCTAGGTAATCATATCCAGCTTTAACTACACCAAGAAGCGGTATTTCTACAACAGGGTTACCTAATTTATCAATCTTTTCTTTATTTTCAATTAAATCAGATTTTTTTATATTAAAATAATTAGCAATCATTTCAATCTTATCAATCCTTGGATATATTTTTGCATTATACCAGTCTGCAAAAGTAGTATATGCGAAATTTAAATCTCGGCATATATCATATCTATTTTTATTATTAATTTGCATATAATGTTTTAAATTTTTAGCAAAAATTTCTTTATTTCCTAAATCGCTCATAATCTCCTCCTAAGCATATTTTACGCGCTTTTCGTAAAAAAGTCAATACTAAAATGAAAAAATTACGATTTTTTTGTAAAAAGGTATTGACATTACGAAAACGTCGTGATAATATAATTACGAAAATATCGTAAAAAGGAGGTTTGAAATATGCCAATCACATTAAAATCAGCCAGAATAAATAAAGGGTATGGGCAAGATGAAGCTGCTAGGTTAATAGGAATAAGCACAGATACATTAAGTAATTATGAAAGAGGAAAAACTTTTCCAGATGTTCCTGTTATAAAAAGAATAGAAAAAGTTTATGGTATTAAATATGATGACATAAATTTTTTAACCGAAAATTACGAAAATATCGTAAAATAACTGCGACACGGTACAAAGAAAGGAGGACTAGCAATGTGAATAGAAATGTAATGAGGTGGTTACGAGATGATAGTAAAAGAATTTAAGTTAGGAAATACAACAATTGAAGTAGATGATACATATTTTCCAAAAACTAAAGAGGAAAACAACAAAGTTTACGAAGAGTTTAACAGAATAGGATATGAAATATTAAGAAATTCAAATAAATAAGCGAAAGGAAGTGAAACAAATGAAGAAACTTAAAAAGATACTATTAAAAGGGATCTTATATTCAAGTTTTTATATCATGTGGACAAGCATATTAGTAGTAGGATTTTTAAAAAATACGATTTATTAGGAGGGGAGAAAATGACAAGACCAAGAGGAACTGATAAAGCAAAGGTTATTCAAGTTATAAAAACTACATCGATATTGGGAGAAGGAACAGAAAAAGACCCAGTGCGATATATATACCAATACTGGGACTTAAAAGGTAATTTATTAGCGAAACATGACACTTTAACCGAAACTATTGTTGAGAATTAATTATATCTTCAGCTTCATCAGCATTAAGATTGTAAAGAATAAAGTATAGAGAAGTATCTATAAAACGCTTCAAATCGTTTATGTCTTTATCTTCAAATTTTTTTATGTAATGAGTTTCATCATTTCCAAGCCAAACAGATACTTTAGTTATATTTTTAACCTTATCATCATCTATATAGGTATTTATGCAATTTCCTAAAAACGTATTTAAGATTTCATCTTTTTTATCAGGATTTTTATAAATACAATAGTCTTTTATTAAAAATTCTAAAGCTTTACGATAACCCATGCCAGATATTTGAGTAAGATTATATTTTTCTGCTGATAAAGATTGATTGTAAGTTTCAACAAAATTTGGAGAAAGATTAGAGATTTTTTCATCGAATATTTTAGTTTCTGGGAAAATAGGTGCAATATATCCCAAATCAGATGCATTATATTCAGACATATTATTGTATTTGTTATTAGTTAAAGAATCATAAAAAGCAGTAAATGTCTTTCCACAAGATGGACATTCGCAAAATAAAGAAAATTTACTCTTATTAAAAAGAGCTTTTCCATACAAATAAATTGGAGAAATCTTACTATTACATATAGGGCAAGAATGAATATCTTCATAGTAAACATTTACAGACATATTTTCAGGTCTAATAGATTTCTTCATAATAACCACCTCACTTTCGAGGTAATTATACAACAAATACCAATATTTTACAAGAAAGGAGATGAGAAGTATGTTTTTAAAAACAATCGTTAGACAAGGAGAGAAAAATTCTAATTTAGATCAAGAAAATAAAGTTCTTTATGAAGAGAATAAAGCACTAAGAGATGAAAATGAAGAATTAAAACTTCAAAATTATCATTCAAAAATATTAGCAGAAGATACATTGGAATTATTAAACTTATTACAAGAAATAGACCGAAAAGGAAATTCAGAAGAATCAAAAATAAAAGAAAGAAATGTAATTTTAAATAACTTAAGAAAAAGAAATATCAACATAATAAAAGAACTAGACGTCGCCAAAACTTTCTAGTTCAAACAAAAAACATATATAAATACATGATTTCTATTTCATTATACATGAATTTGAAGCAGAAGTCAAGAAGGAGTTTTTATGGAAAATTACATAGAAAATGACGAAGAAGGAAATATCTTCGAATTAATTGCAGAAGAATGTTATTACGATGATAAATGAGGGAGGAAAAAGGAATTGAATAATTTAAGTTTATATGAAATAGCAAATGCTTTTCCAGTATTGATGGAAAATGAAGAATTAACGGAAGAAGAAAAACAGAAAATTAAAGAAGAATTGACAGTTTTATTACAACAAAAAAGTCAAAACATTATTGGA
>CANRLP010000070.1 GCA_947631515.1 uncultured Bacilli bacterium | reverse complement strand
TAGAGCAGTGCATACAATTTCTAGAGCATTTATTAGTTAATTCAATTTTTATTTCTTTTAACATATATATTCTCCTAGTTCAATGTAAAATAATTATACTATAAATTATTTAAAATTTATATAGCATTATTGAAATTTTTATTTAATACATATATAATAACTTTATAAAGAGAACAAGAGAGTTCGTAACTTGTAGTTCAATCGCTCCAACGACGTTTCTGTTCGAGCTTTTATAGAAAGTATTAAAAATATTAAGTATAATAAATATAGGAAATGACAATTCCACAAACGTGGTTTTGCCGAAATAGATATAAAAACTCACATCTAAATCGTCAAATTTACAGATGTGAGTTTTTTTATTTATGTAGTTGCTTATCAACCCAGTTCTTATACAGAACTGTAGCTAAGGCAACGTTTAATGTTAAAGTAGATGAAATATCTTGAAAAAATAAAAGAAGATGAAAACATCAATGTGAAATGGTTTAACATAGATGAAGCAACAAAGATCACTAATGAAGAAAAATGAAGCCGATATATGAAAAATTAAATTCTAAATTAAAAAAATCATTAAGCTAATCACTTAATGATCTTTTATTTACAAATATTATAGCAATATATAATTGCAAAATCAACAAAAATATAAAAAATTATATTATTTCATTTTAATATAAATAAAAAACAATTTAAAATAAAAAATATCTTTTTTTTCGCTTAATTAAGTCTTTTCGAGATTTCACATTTTATCATTAAGTGATTAGCTTAATGATAAAGTGGAGGTAAAGAAATGCAAAAGAAAATGAAAAATGAAGGAATTACACTTATTGCTTTAGTAATAAGTATAATAGTAATGTTAATACTTGCAGGAGTATCTGTTGGAATGTTAATTGGAGAAAAAGGATTATTGGGTCGAGCTCAAATGGCAGTAAGAAACTATAGTTCAGCATCAGAAATGGAAAGTTTAAGTTTATCTGTTCTAAATTATGAAGCAACTAATAATGAAGCAGATAGGCTAGGAGAGAAGCTATCAAAAAAAGATGTATCAAACCCAGATTGGCATATGATACAAGACGGAGAAAATACATATGCAGACGGATGGTATTTTATAAAACAAGGTGATGCGTTACCAAATGGAAGTAAAGCAAAAAGTAATTATGTAATAAATTATGAAACAGGAGAAGTAAAAGAATTAAAAGAACAATACGCCTCATTGTCATTAGGAGATTCAGTTGCAGTAAAAGATGGATTAGTATTAAACATAGACACAGCAATGATGGATAAAAAAGAAGGAAATTGGACTACAGATGAAATTGAAAAAGCACTAGGAGATAATGTAAAATTAAATGGTTTTAGTGATGAGGATTTAGGAACTAAAAGTGGATTTAATAGCGAAGGATTTTTATTTGATGGTGAAGATGACTATATATCTATAACAAATAATACAATATTAGATGATTTGTTTAATAAAGGATTTACTTTTGAATTTTCAGGTATATGTGAAGGTTCTTTTAGAGATTTTGATACAATTAGTGATCAATTTATAGAAGAAAATTGTGCCATGTTTTCAATTGAAAGTCCGAATTTAAACAAAGAATCACCTTTAGCAGTGAGCAAAAGACCTGGAAGTGTTTTTATTAAAATAGCAGGTGATAATGCATTTTATTCTAGATGGTCGAATACGACTTATGGTATGGATACTCTTATACCATATGATATTAAACGAAACGAACCTATTACATTTAGTTTAGTTCTAGATTTATCAAAAACTGGAGAAGAAAGTAATGTGAAGAATGAAGAATATACTGGTTACAAACTTTCACTTTATATAGATGGAAAAGAAGAAATGTCTTCATATTTAAATATGAATCAGTGGACAAAATTTAAAGAAAACTATATGGGTAAAACGAATACATTTGATTTAGGTGGGTATCGTAATTACTATACTAACGAAGGAGATTCTGCATACGAATACGCTAGAATGATTTTAAAAAATTGTAGATTCTATACAAGACCACTTAGTGCTGAAGAAATTAGGCTAAATTACAATACAAGGTTAGCTTATGATGAAGCTAACAACTAAATTAATTAATTCTATAAACACCACAAAGCTTGCAAAGCATATGTGGTGTTTTTTTGTTATGTAATCATTTCAGCAAATATTAGAAGATATATATTAATACAAAATAATACATTAAAGCTCAATATAAGTATAGACAAAAAATGATAAAAGAAATATAATATAAAAGGATTATTCAAAGGAGAAGAATAGAAATGTATGAACAAAAGAGTGTAGATAAAATAATTGAACTTTTAAAAAGAGGGGCAATAAAATTTCATGATGATTTTGATAAAAATTTAAAGTATCATTTTATTGAAGAAAAAAAAGATGATGAAATAGTAATTCACTTTAATATAGAATATGATAGAAACTTAGAATATTTAATTATATTTAAAAAACAAAAGATACAAGCTGATCATATTCCAAGTGTTAAGGGTTATACAAAATTGGATTTGACCTTAAACCCATATAGAAATTTACATTTTACAGATGAAAATGTTATACTAGCTAATATTTATGATTTAATACAAGAAATAAATGTTGATGAAATTGCTTGCTATCAAAAATTCGGAATAATATTAAGAAATCCTTTAGAACTATTTGGAATTTATAATATAAATATAAAATATATAACTGATTAAAGGGGATTAATAAAATGATAGAAGAAGTTAAAAAAATAAAATTAGAAGAACTGAGTAAACAAAAAGCAGTATATATTGAAAAGAAAGATTCTATTAGTCAAAAGTTAAACGAACTACGTAGCAAATTATGGAGTCTACAAGGAGAACAAGAAAGAGGAATAACCGTTAGAGGTGATTTTTCATTTTTCGAAAAATGGATTACAAGAAGAAATGAATATAAAAGATTCAAGGCACAATCTAAAAGATTTTCTGAACTTCCAAAATTGATTAGTGATGCTGAATCTAAATTAGCTGAAGAAGATGCGAGAGTTGAGAATGAATTAGAAAAAACAGGAATATATGCAAAACTTCGAGAAATTTCACAAAAGATGGACTTAATAGAGAATGCTAAAACGCTATATAAGATTGGAATTTCTCCTACAGATGCAATAGAACTTTTAGAAAGTAATGGAGTTGAACCAGTACTTTCTGAATCAGATAAATGCATATTTTCACATCCAAGAGATTATTCTTCAAAATCAGCGTTAATAGGAGTTCATAAAACAAAATATGCTCCAACTGCTAATATGATTAAATCATCAAAGGATTCTAATGTTGAATATAAAAAAAGTATAACAATAAACAGTGTTGAATACGAATATTCTTTTAAATCAGCAAGAGATACCGTTCATATGGCTATGAATGATGAAGTATCATCACATATGTATGGATCTTGGGATGATTGCAAATATTCTATTTTGATTCCATTTGAAGATATTCCAAATGAAAAAATTGGTCGTGCTGCTCCAATGGATACTTTCACACGCGGAAGTATAGAATTGTCAGAGAACACATGGATTTTATGCCCTAAAGATGAAGTCGATAGATTAAAAACTTTTAATCCTAAAGTACATGTGCTAGGATATGAGGGAAAAAATGTGCAAGGGTTTTCACAGCCATTTTTGACACAACTTGGGTATCGTGCAGAAGATGTAGATATGTGGAGCTGGCAAGATGAAGAGAGTGCACATAAGTTTTATGAATTAATGAGTAGAGAGGAAATAAAAATTGGTACACATACATTTACATATTTTCACGAAGATGAACAGATATTAGGAGCAATAAATCAAGCTGTATCACTAAGCAAACTATTAAGAAATAATCATTTGATTAAAAATCCAGAAGATGTTGAGAATATAACAAAACAATTAGAAGATAATTACCAAAGCTTTGGTTTTATTCTTTCGGGGTTAGGAGAAAAGTCTAAAATAGAAGGTAATCTCGAGCCCCAATCAATAAAGGGAAATCATAAGCAAGTAGATATTTTTTTAGAAGAAATGAAAAAAGAAGGATTTAATATTTCTAATGTATATCAAGATGTTATGAAAAAATTATGTGAAGTATCAATATCCGATTGCAATAAAAATAATAGAGATATTATATTTAGTTTGCCAGAAGAAGTTTCAGAAGAAGAACGAAGTACAATAGATGAATTACAATCTGTACTAATATCTGATAAATGGATAAATTATGATGAAAAAAGAACAGCTTTTGGTAAATTTATTTCAACTGCAGTAGAAGATGCAATTTTGCATTCTAATGAAAGAGAATTTTCAAAAAAGGAGATTCAAGAAGAACAATTATAAATGTTTAGAAGGATTTAAAGGAAGAAACTGGGTAGAAGAATTTAAAATAGCTAAAACTGCATTGTATGAATTATTATTCTTTCTTAGCAAAATAAATATTAATTATAAAATAAAAAAGTCGTTAAGTTGATAACTTAATGACTTTTTTACTATAGAAATTATAGCAATATATGATTAAAAATTCAATAAAAATATAAAATTTTTATATTATTTTTCAAATACATATATGAAATAATTTTCAATTTAAAATAACCTTACATATATATTCAATTTAGTATTATAGGGATTTATTGTTTTATCATTAAGTTATCAACTTAATGATAAAGTGGAGGTAAAGAAATGCAAAAGAAAATGAAAAATAAAGGAATTACACTTATTGCTTTAGTAATAAGTATAATAGTAATGTTAATACTTGCAGG
>CANRLP010000069.1 GCA_947631515.1 uncultured Bacilli bacterium | reverse complement strand
TATATTTCCTTGGTACTTCTTGTAATTGGTTGTGTAATAGGTATGTTTGGTAGTTATAGGGCCGTTAGAAAGTACTTAAAAATATAATGAAAAAATTTTTAAAAATAACATTTAGTTTTTGTATGATACTAGCTACTATTTTTACTTATACCATAAGCCCTGTAACAGTTATTGCTGCTAATAAAGAACCTGAAACTTTAGGAGAATTAAAAAATGAATTGGCAGCTTTAAAAAAACAAAAAAGTGATAATGAAGCTAGTCAAAAAAATACTGAATCACAAATTAGGTCTAAACAAAATGCTATAAACCAAGCTGAAGCGGATATTTCTAAAGCTGGAGAAGAAATTGAAGAAGCTGAACAAAGTATTGAAGATTCTAATAATCAAATAGCTCTTTTGACCGAGGATGTTAAACAAATTTTAGAATTTTATCAACAAATGAAAAGTAAAAATGCTTATTTAGAATATATCTCTGGAGCAAGTACAATGACTGATTTAGTAATGCGAATTGCAGCTATTGAACAAATTACAGAACAAGTGCAAAATAAATTAGAAAATTTAAAAGATTTAATTAAACAAAATGAACAATTGAAAGTAGATTTAGCTAAAAAACAAGAAGAATTAACTAGTAAAATTTCTAGTTATCAAGCTAGAATAAAAGAGTTATATGGTGATTTAGAGTCATACGATAAATTTGCATTAGATATTGATACTCAAATAAAAGTGGTTCAAACTCAAGTGGACAATTATCGAAAGAAAAGTATTGAAAAATATGGTAAAGAAGTAGATACTGCTAAATTATCAGAATTAGATGCTAACCCTTATAATGCCGGATGGTTAAAGCCATTAAATAAAGGTAAAATTACAAGTACAATTGGAACTCGGTGGGGCAGTTATCATAATGCTTTAGATATTGGTGGTAATCCTGAAGGAACAGCTGTTTATGCAGCAGCTGCGGGAACTGTTGCGGGTTTTGTCTCTCATTATAAATGTGGTGGTAATATGCTTTATATAAATGTAGTTGTAGGTGGTCAAAAATATACAACCTATTATTATCACTTATTAAAAGTTAATGTTAAAGTAGGAGATGTTGTAACTCAAAATACAGTTATTGGAACAGTTGGAGGATATTCAACTAGTACTGCTCATGGTGGATATGATACTTGTACCACAGGTGCTCATTTACATTTTGGAGTAGCAAAAGGATTCTTTACTTCAACATTAATTCGAAATAATGTTATTACTCCTCCTGGATTCCCAAACTCAACCGGTTACAAATTTAGTTCTAGAACTGATTATTATGGAAAATAGGAAGCATATGCTTTCTTTTTTTGTGATTGACTAATAAATATACGAAAGTATATTTTTTTTCTTTGTTTTCATACTATTAAAGTATATAATATATGTGAGGTTTGCATATGGAAAAACAAAAACAAATGCTAAAAATATATTTAAAAGCTTTAAAAAATGATTTAGAAACTTTAAAATTGTTAACTCCAAATTCTTATCAAAAAAATATTTATACAATTGATTATCAAAGTCTTAAACAAAAAGGTTATAAAAATTTAATATTTGATGTAGATAATACCATTATGCCTTTAAATGACATAAAAGCATCTGAAAAACTTCAAACTTTTTTTCAAAATTTAGCTAAAGATTTTAATATATGTCTATTATCAAATAATAGTCATAGAAGAGTAAAGCCAGTGGGAGATGCATTACATATTCCTTATTTGGCCGCCTCTAATAAACCATTAACGATTGCCTTTCAAAAAGCTTTGAATACTATTTCTGCCGATACCAAAAATACTGTATTAATAGGAGACCAATTGTTAACTGATATAGCAGGAGGTAACCAATTTGGTATTTATACAATTTTGGTTAATCCTATCGAAAATAATTATAGTATTCAAACAAATATAAGTAACATTTTTCAAAATGTATTAATTAGGAGAATTACTAAATTAAAAGATCAAAAATATTATTAGAAAGAGGATAATTATGACATTTTCTACAAAACTAAAAGAGGAAATAACTGAATATAATAGTAATTTAATAGAAAAAAGAGCTGAATTATCTGCCATTATTCGCTATGATGCAAATATCGAAAAGGACAAAATAACAATTACTAGTGAAAATGCCAAAATTGCTCGTCGTATATATACTTTTCTTAAAGAAGTATTTGGAGTTAATATTAAAATAATTGTTCGCAATCAAAAACGTTTTCGAATTAAACAAATTTATATTTTAGAAATCAAAGAAAAGATTAACTACATATTAGAATCTTTAGATGTATATAGTAATGGTAAAAAAATTAAAGCCAATGCCGATTACTTAGAAGCTGAAGAAGAAAAAATTGCTTATTTAAAAGGGACATTCTTAACAACTGGTTCTATAAATGATCCTAGTACAAGTGGTTATCATTTAGAATTTGTTTTTTTAACTAGAACTGATGCTGATTTTATTAAGAAGTTATTAAAAAGTTTGAAATTTGATTCCAAAATTTTAAAAAGAAATAATCGTTATATGGTATATTTAAAAAGCGCTGAAAAAATAAGTGATATTATAAAAATGTTTAATTCCGTTAATTCTCTATTTTATTTTGAAGATATTAGGATATATCGTGATCATAAAAATATGGTTAATCGCCTTAATAATTGTGAAATTGCTAATCAAGAAAAAAGTATTTCTACCGGTATGAAACAAGTTGCAGATATTTCCTTTTTAAAACAAAAAGATTTATGGGACTTATTAGATGAACATACGAAAATAGTTTTAGAATATCGGGAAAAATATCCGGAGTCATCTTATAGTGAATTAGCTGAAATAATCTCGCTAGAAACTGATTATAAAATAGGTAAGTCGGGAATAAATCATCATTTTATTAAAATGAAAAAACTGTTGGAAAAATATAAATAAATATTGCAATTTTTAAAATTTATGATATACTAACAAACAATTTTAGGGGGAAAAATATGTTTGATATTAGTGAAGAAAAAAGAGAAGAAATTTTAAATTTTTATAAAAGCAACCAAAATAAGTTTACCTTTGAAGATGAGAGAATTATGGATATGTTAGAAGAGCATAAAGAGCCAATTTGTATAACATTATTACAGTTATATACTTATTTTGATGCTCTTGATCAAAATATGAATAAATACTACGAGTTTTATCAATATTTATGTGCTAAACATCCTCATATCGAAAAAAGAAAAATATTAGAAGTAGCTAGTGGTTATGTTCCGGCCATATCATATTTAATAACTAAAAATAATCATATGGAACAAGAAATTACTGCTATGGATCCTTTAAATATTCCAGTTCAAATGACTGGTGTAAAACAAGTTAATGATAGTTTTTCCAGAAAAACAAATATTCAAGATTATAATTTGTTGATTTCTCATTGTCCTTGTGGATTATTAGATGAGATTTTTAGTGCTGTTTTAAGAGAAAAGATAGAATTTAGTATTCAAACTTGTCAATGTGGAACAGACTTAACTAATAAAGAATGGCACTATTATATTGATTTAATAATTGATCGTTTAAAAGAGTTAGAAGATGATGGTTTTGTTATTGAAAAAGAATATTTAAATCTTTCTGATATTATGCGTTCTCCGATTATTACCGCTCGGAAAAGATCTTTATAGTATTTCGTCAATCAAGCCATATGTTAAAGCTTCATCTGCACTCATATAAAAATCTCGCTCCATATCTTTTTCTAAAGTTGAGGCGGGTTTTTTTGTTCTTTCAGCTAATATATTGATTAATTTTTGTTTCATTTTTAAAATATGGTCAGCCACAATTTTAATATCAGTAGCTTGACCTTGAATTCCTCCAAGAGGTTGATGAATCATTATTTCAGCATTTGCTAAAGCATTTCTTTTGTCCCCACAAGCCAGTAAAAAAGCAGCCATACTTGCGGCCATACCAACAACAATAGTACGAACCGGACTTTTAATAAAGTGCATAGTATCAAAAATTGCAAAACCACTACTAACTTCCCCTCCCGGGCTATTTATATATAAACAAATTTCTTCATGGCTTAATGAGTCCAAATATAATAATTCACTAATAATAATATTGGCGGTACTTTGATTAATTTCACCCGTTAAAAAAACAATTCGATCTTTAAGTAAACGGGAATATAAATCATATGCATATTCATGATTACTACTCTTCTCAATAATTGTTGGAATAATATTCAAAATAGATCACCTAATACTATCATAATTAAAACAAAATGTTTTATACCCAAAAAGGTATGACAAAATAGGACAAGTATGGTAAAATAAATTAGAATACGAGGGGTATGATATGCAAGAAATAACAATTACCTTTGAAAATGGTGAATCTAAAAATTTTAAAGAAAATACTACAATTTATGAAATAGCCAATTACTTTCAAAAAAAGTGCTCAACTGATATTTTAGGAGCTAGAATTAATAATGAAATCGTATCAATGCATACGCCGATGAAAAAAAGCTGCCAAATTACCTTTTTAGATATAAATGACGCTTATGGATACCGGATGTATCAAGCCGCCTTAAAATTTATCTTTGAAGTTGCCACAAAAGAAGTCTTTCCTGACTTAGAGGTTAATTTTCTTCATAGTGTCCCAAAAGGGATTATGACCGAAATTGTCGGAAACACTAATATTATTAAGGAAGATTTAAGTAAAATTAAAGAAGCTATGGTAAAAATAATAAATGATAATTTACCTATCGAAAAATTTAATATTTTAAAAGAAGAAGCAATCAAGTATTTTTTAAAAAATAATCAAAAAGAAAAAGCTCAAAATATTCATAATTCTAATACTGAAATAGTTAGTTTATATAGGTTAAAAAATAAATATAATTATTATTATAGTGA
>CANRLP010000068.1 GCA_947631515.1 uncultured Bacilli bacterium | reverse complement strand
TCGGTATTAGCATACATAGCAAAGAACGTATAAGTATTCTTTAAAGGATTAAAAAATTTAGAATAAACTTCTTTTAAACCATTAATATCAAAACGAAGAGGTGTCCAAACTGGTGATACATATGGTAGATAAAAACGAACAGTATCGGCGCCATATTCTTTTATAGTAGTAAAAGGTTCAACAATATTGCCTTTAGATTTACTCATTTTCTTTCCTTCAGCATCTTGAATTAAATCATTGACCAAAACATTTTTAAATGGTGCACAACCTTTTAAAAACGTAGAAATAATTATTAAAGTATAGAACCAACCTCTAGTTTGATCTATTCCCTCACAAATAAAATCAGCAGGGAATTGAGTTTCAAATAATTCTTGGTTTTCAAAAGGATAATGATATTGAGCAAAAGGCATAGAACCAGAATCAAACCAACAATCAATAACATCTTTAGTTCTAGTCATTACTCCCCCACATTTTGGACATTTTAAGTGAACATCATCAACATAAGGACGATGGAGATCAATAGTTTCATCAATATTTTCAATCGCCTTACTAACTAGTTCTTTTCGACTACCAATCATTTCGGCATGACCACAATCACATATCCAATAAGGAAGTGGTGTTCCCCAATAACGATTTCTTGATATCGCCCAATCATTCATATTAGAAAGCCAATTGCCAAAACGCTTTTCTCCTACATAACTAGGATACCAATTAACATGTTTATTAGCTTCAATTATTTGGTCTTTAATTTCCGTAACTTTCAAATAATAAGAAGGCTTAGAGTAATACACAAGAGGAGTTCCACAACGCCAGCAATGAGGATAATTATGCATCATTTTTTGTTTTTTAAATAACTTGCCATTTTCTTTTAAATAAGCAATAACTTCTTTATCAGCATCAAATATAAGCCTACCCTTCCATGGCCCCATAGTATAACAACCATCTTCACCAACAGGATTTAAATAAGGTAAATCATACTTTTTACCAACTTTAGAATCATCTTCCCCAAAAGCCGGAGCAATATGAACAATACCTGTTCCATCTTCATCGGTAACATATTCATCACAAGTAACATAAAAAGCTTTTTTATCCACTTCTAATTCAGGAATTAATTGCTCATATTCCATATATTCTAAATCTTTACCAGTATAAGTTTTAATAATTTCTACATCGTCACCTAATACTTTCGAAACTAGATTTTCTCCTAAAATAAATTCATGATCTCCAGATTTTACTTGAACATATTTTAAATTAGGATTTACACATAAAGCTACATTAGATATTAAAGTCCAAGGAGTTGTTGTCCATACTAAAAAATAAGTATTTTCACTATCCTTTTTCTTCATTGGAACAATTACGGTTTCGACACTAATTTCTTTATAACCTTGAGCTACTTCGTGACTTGCTAAACCAGTTCCACAACGAGGACAATAAGGTAAAATCTTATGACCTTCATAAAATAAACCTTTATTAAAAAATTCTTTTAAAATATACCATTCTGTTTCAATATAATTACAATCATAGGTAATATAAGGATGTTCTATATCAATAAATTGACCCATTTTTTCCGTTAATTCTGTAAAAGCTTCTTTATTTTTCCAAACTGATTCCTGACATTTTTGATTAAATTCTTTAATACCATATTTTTCAATATCGCCTTTACCAGTAAAACCTAATTCTTTTTCTACTTGTAATTCAACTGGTAAGCCGTGCGTATCCCATCCAACTTTCCGGATAACTCTTTTTCCTTTCATAACATGATATTTACAAAAAGAATCTTTTAGAAATTTAGCCAACATATGGTGAAGTCCAGGATAGCCATTAGCAGTAGCTGGTCCATCATAAAAGACAAAATTTTTACAATCTTTGCGATTTTCATTTTGTAAATTCATAATTTCATTAATAGATCCCCAAGATGCTAAAATATCTTGTTCTACTTCACTAACTTTTCTTTTATCAAGTTCTTTAAAATTTTTCATTTTTATCCTCCTAAAATTTAAAAAAGGTCGTACCCAAAGGACGAAATAATTTCGTGGTACCACCTTATTTTATACTCTTTTTTTTAACGCAATTTTTTTTGCGGAATATTTTACTTTAATTTTTCAAATATTCAACTCCCAAGTGATTTTCAATAAGCTTCTTTATTTGTTTTCACCAACCACAAACTCTCTTTAAAAGACACTACTTATTTACTTTTCTTGTTCCTTGTTTTTTATAATCTTTAGTATATGAACCTTTTTTTATTCTGTCAAGGTTGTCCGAAAGAAATTTTGATATTTTAAAGCATAAGTATCTAAAGCAATTTTATACTCTGGCTCTGTTAATCCCACTAAATTAGTATCGTTATCTACCAATTTGCGAATACAAATTTGTTTCTTTTTTTCATTAGTCGATTGAACTAAATAAATATATTTTTGATCATTTATAACAATTTTATCTAAAATTAAATACCAATTATTATCTTCGAGCAATACTTTCTCCATATAAAGATTCCTCTCTTTCTGCAGCTAATTTTGAACCTACATATCTTTTCCAATTAGCTTCATTTTCTAAATTATTTTTAATTAAGAAATCAGCTATATTTTTATAGTCAGTTCCATACATTAAATTAAAAGTACTCATGCCTTTATTAATACAATCACTACCCATTGCTTCCTTGGCTAAATATAAAGCAACTATTGGATCATCACATAGATTTTTAGCATCCATAAAAGTTTCTATATAATTATGAGAATGAGTAGCAACTGGTGTATCATGTGCATCAATTGTATAACTATGTTTAGTATTAGGAATTACAGAATTTTTACTAAAATTTAAAACTTCTTCGTTAATTAAATTATTTTCTTCAATAGTTGTACTAATATTTTCTACCATATTTTGAATTTTAGGTGAAAGAGAAACTCCCGCAGCCATAACAAACAAAGCTGCTCCAATAGCATATACTTTTTTAGATTGTGTCCTAACTTTTTGGGGCTTAAAAGCAATTTTGGAATTAGGATTACCCCGTTCAAAAATAGTTTGATAAAAAAATTCGTCAATCTCTTCTTTTTGAACTTCACTTACTACGGTATTTAAATTTCCTATTGCATGATTGATTTCTTGTCTTAATTTTCGTAATTCTAAAATATTCTCAATTCGAGTATTATTTACTTTTTTAGAAAAATTCTGATCTACTGTTTGCTCATTATTTAAATTAAAACTATCATATGAATCCATTATTTTCACCTATTCTATATATAGATATTACTATTAAAATTACTATTTTGTCAACGAATAGTAAAAAAAATTAGTTATTTTTTTTAGTTAATTTATAATATGATACTATAATAATATAGTGAGGTTTTATAAATGAACATAGAAAAATCAATATTTAAAGAATATGATATTAGAGGAACTTATCCCCAAGATTTAAATGAAGAAACTGCTTATATCATTGGACGAGGTTATGGCAGTTATTTAAGAGAATTCTTACACGAAAAAGCTTGCGTTGTAGGTAGAGATAATCGTTTATCTAGTTTATCTCTTTCGAATGAATTAATTAGAGGTATTACTGATAGTGGCTGCGATGTTATTAATTATGGATTAATTACAACTCCTATGCATTATTATTCGAGATATCTTAATAATTTATATGGAATTATGGTAACAGCTAGTCATAATCCTAAAGAAGATAATGGTTTTAAATTTTCTTTTGATCATCTAGCTAATGCTCGCGGAAAAATGATTTATGATTTTCGGGATTATATTTTAAAAAATAATTTTCTAAATGGGAATGGTAAAGTTATTCAAAAAGATATTAAGCAAGATTATTTGGATTATATGCAAAAAAATATTAAGATGGGGGATAAAAAAGTAAAAGCCGTTATTGATTTAGGTAATGGAGCAACAACTTGTATCGCTAAAGAAATACATGCTCTTTTCCCAAATATTGATGCCACATTTATTTGTGATACTTCCGATGGCCGTTTCCCTAATCATCATCCCGATCCAGCTGTAGAAGAAAATATGCAAATGTTAAAAGATAAAGTTTTAGAATTACAAGCAGATGTTGGTATTGCTTATGATGGAGATGGAGATAGAATTGGAATTGTTTTAGAAAACGGCAAATATATTTCTGCTGATCAATACATGATTTTAATTATCAAACACTTACTCCCTAATTTATCAAATAAAAATGTTTTATATGATGTAAAATGTTCTAAATCATTAGAAGATGAGATTTTAAAATTAGGGGGTAACCCATATTGTTATCGAACTGGTACCAGTTATACCGAAGCTAAAACAAAAGAACTTGGTTATCCTTTTGGAGGAGAATTTTCTGGTCACGTTTTTTTTAACGACCGAGATTATGCTTTAGGTAGTGGTATTTACGCTGGTTTAAGATTGATTGAAATTTTATCAAAAACAGATATATCTTTAAGTGAAATGTTAAAAGATATAAACCATTACTACTCTACTCCTGAAATCAAAATCCCGACAACTAATGAAAAGAAATTTGACATAGTTGCCAAAGTAGCGGAATATACTAAAGAAAAAAATTATGAAATTAATGATATTGATGGTATTCGAGTAAATTTCGAGAATGGTTGGGCCTTAGTAAGAGCAAGTAATACTGGACCAAACTTAACCTTACGTTTTGAAGCAAATACTGAAGAATATCTAAATGAATTAAAAAAAGAATTTACAGAAATCGTAGAAAAATATCTGTAAATTTTTTTAATTATTAACCTAATTATAATTCATTCAATCTTTATTTTAAATCGCTAATAAATATCCACCAGCATAGCTGGTGGTTTTGCATTTGCGCCTAAAAGGCTTTATTATTGGCCTCCACTCAAGTGGCCTTTTTTTGACCGCCAGTCGCATCTTTTACTTGCTACC
>CANRLP010000067.1 GCA_947631515.1 uncultured Bacilli bacterium | reverse complement strand
TAATATGAATACTTTTACTAAGTTATGGGATGATGTTATTACTCCTCTTGATGCTAAAAGAAAAATTGAAGAACAAAAGAAAGTTCTTAATGGTAGAGAACCAAATAATTTAGAAGAACAAGCTATAAGTTTAGTTGGACGTGATATTTATGAGAAATTAGTTAAAGGATATACTGAAAAACAATGGAATAGGGATTGTAAAGATTTACCAAGTTTTATTATTAAAAGATTACCAGTAAGATTTACTTTTAATAATAATTATTTTAATGATCGATATCAAGGAATTCCAATTGGGGGATATAATGTTATTATTGAAAAGATGTTAGAAAAGTGTGATGTAGAGCTAAATGTGGATTATTTAAAAGAAAAAGAAAAGTATAATGCTTTAGCTGATAAAATTTTATATACGGGAATGATTGATGAGTATTTTGCTTATCAATTAGGTAATTTAGAATATCGGAGTTTAAGATTTGAAAATGAAATATTAGAAGATGTAGATAATTATCAAGGTAATGCTGTTGTAAATTATACTGATCGAGAAACTCCTTATACAAGATTAATTGAACATAAGCATTTTGAATTTAATGAATGTCCTGGAACCGTAATTACTAGAGAATATCCTAGTGATTGGCATATTGGGGATGAAGCTTATTATCCAATTAATGATGAGAAAAATACTAAACTTTATGAAGAATATAAAGAGTTAGCTAAAAATGAAAAACAAGTTATCTTTGGTGGTAGATTAGGTCATTATCAATATTATGATATGGATAAAGTTATTAAAGCAGCATTAGAATTAGTTCAAAAATTAAAATAACAAATTTAGTAATATTATGTTATACTATTTTTTAAAAAGGAGGGAATTTTAATGTTTAAGAAAATATTATTAAATAAAAAATTTATTAGTATTTTAATGATTATTTTAATGTCATTAAGTTTTTATAAAAATTTCTTTTCTAGTCAAGATGAAGTTGTGGGAATAACTCCTTTTAAAAATTTTCAAAAATCTTCTGAATATTTAGTTATTTCAAAATTATATGTGGAAAAAGATGGTTATAAATCGCCTTATGGTTTAGTAAATGTTACTGATTTAAATGGTAATAAATATGGTTTTAATAAATTAGTAAATCGGGAATATTATCAAGATTATGTAGTTACTGATTATGCATCGCAATTTGGTTTGCAAGGTCATATTTTTAATTTCTTAAACAATAAATTAAAGATATCGGTTGATAATTTAAGACTAATTTGTTGTATTTTGCTTGCTGTTGTTTTGGTATTATTTTCTTTAAAGATGCGCGAAAAATATAGTAAAACTTTAGGTGATGTTTTTTACTTAACCTTTTTACTTTCACCTTGGGTAATAGCTTTTGCTAAAAATTTATATTGGGTTGAATTTACTTGGTTCTTACCGGGATTACTTGGATTGTATTTATCGACCAATATTTCTAAGACAAAAATATATTTACCTTTAATATTTTTAGCTATTTTATTTAAATGCTTATGTGGTTATGAATATATTACTTGTATTATGTTATTTACGATTGCTCCGTTATGTATAGATTTTTTAATTACTAAGAATAAAAAAGAGAGAAAAAAACTTTTTAAAACTATTATGGCTGTTGGGATAGCTTGTTTACTTGGATTTATTGTAGCTATTGGAATTAATGGTTATATTTGGGGTAATGGTGATTTATTATTAGGAATAAAAGAAATATATAAAGAAAAAGCTTCAAAAAGGACATTTGATTTAGGAATTTATAATTCTAAGTATGGTTTTATTGGTAATGTATATATTACATTAAGAAAATATTTTAATTGGCCAACTAATATTTTACTTGGAATACCTGCTAATATGTTTAAATTTATTTTCTTAAGTTCATTGGTAATTGTTATTTATAATTGTTTATTAAATAAAAAGAATGCAAAGAAAGAATTAATAATGTATTTTGTTTATTTAATTACTTCAATATCTTGGTTTATTTTAGGAACAGGTCATTCTTATGTTCATACTCATATGAATTATGTATTATGGTATTTTGGCTTTTTACCAATTGCTTTTTATGTAATTATTAAATTTGTTAGTGAATATTTAGGAAAAATCTATCACAAAGAGAAAGAAGGTAAGTTATGAAAGATTTTTTAGTTGGTTATACGGGATTTGTTGGTTCAAATATTAATGGTAATCATAGTTTTACAAAATGTTTTAATTCTAAAAATATTGAAGAAGCATTTGGGTTAAACCCTGATTTGTTAGTTTATAGTGGAGTACCTGCTCAAAAGTTTATGGCTAATGCTAATCCAAAAGAGGATTTTAATATTATTTTAAATGCAATTGAAAATATTAAAAAGATTAATCCTAAAGAATTAGTTTTAATTTCAACAATTGATGTTTATGATAATCCAGTTAATGTTAATGAGGATGATGAGTTTACTATTAGTAAAGAAGCTTATGGTAAAAATCGAAAGTATTTGGAAGATTGGGTAATAAATAATATAGCTAATTATCATATTATTAGATTACCTGGATTATATGGTAATAATCTTAAAAAGAATTTTATTTATGATGTAATAAATATTATTCCAAGTATGTTAAAGAAAGATAAATTTCAAGAATTAGTTTTAAAAAATTCAAGTTTGAATGATTATTATTATGAAGCTGATAATGGTTTTTATAAATGTAGAGAATTGAATTTGGAAGAAAAAAATAATTTAAAAAATATTTTTAAAGAATTAAATTTTTCGGCTTTAAATTTTACTGATAGTCGTGGTTCTTATCAATTTTATAATTTAGCTTATTTATGGAATCATATTGAAGTAGCAATTAAAAATAATATTCGTATTTTAAATATTGCAACTGAGCCGATTACAATAAGTGAATTATATAAGTATTTATTTAATAAGGAATTTGTAAATGAAATAAGTAATTCAATAGCTAATTATGATTTTAAAACTAAATATGATTATTTATTTAATGGTTCTAATGGTTATCTTTTTGATAAAAATTTTGTTTTAGAAGATATAAAAGAATATGTTTTAAAACGTCAGTAATGGTGGTATTATGAAAAGAAAAGTAGATTATAAAAAGTTGGAAATTATTGTTTTGGTTTTTTTGATTATTGCTTTTGCAATTATAGCTGGTTTGAATAAATCTGGTACAGCCTATTTTAATCCTACTAATGGAACTTATCAAAACTATAATCCCGTTAGAAGATTGTTAGCTGGGCAAGTTCCATTTCGTGATTTTGCTGTTTATTTAGGAACAGGTCATTTATATTCACTATCTTTTTTTCAACTAATATTAGGTAACACTTATATTAAAAGTGTATTTATTGCTAATATGTTAACTTTTTTATTATATGAATTAGCTGTTTTTTTGATAAGCTATTTGTTGTTTAGAAATAAGAAAACAGCATTGTGTTTTACTGCAGGGGGGGGGGTAATAAATTTAATTAGACCTAATTTTTTATCTTCTTTGTTAGGGGATAATTATGTTGAAACTTTAAATTTTGGATTGTATGCTGGAAATTCAGCTAGATTAATAAGAAACATTGTTCCATTTTTATTAGTTATATTATTGATTATTGGTTTACGGTTTTTTAATAAATCAAAAAATTCATTTATTAAGAAGAATAAACAAATAATAATAAAAAGTTATTGGGCATTTCTTGGTGGGCTTGCAATATTATGGAGTAATGATGGTGGTATTGCAACGTATATTGCTTCTTCCTTTATTTATTTTTTATTATTGATAAAGGAGTCAAATAAGAGTGTTAAATATGTAATTAAATATACTTTGTTTTATATTGGAGTAAGTCTTTTAACTTTATTAGTAGCATTGGTTATTGTAACACAAGGTAGTGTAATGTCTTGGTTTAAATTTACATTGGGGGCTAGTTCTTATCAAAAGTGGTATTTTGGATTAGGACCTAATAAAATTAATACTTCATTATATACTATGATTATTTCTATATATCAAGCTATTATGTTTTTAGTAATTATTTACTATCTTTATAAAATGTTTAAAGCTAAAAATAATGAAGAGACAATGCGTTATAGTTATTTAAGTATTATTTGTTTGTCATCTATTGGTTCATCATATTTATATATGCTTATTTCTGGTTCGAATTCTATGGCAATGCTTAGTTTGATTTTATATGTATTGCTTATTTGTTATGTAGTCAAATTTTTAGCTAAATTAATAAAAAAGGATATTTTTAATAAAATAAAAATTGTGATGTTAATGTTAGCTTTAGCAGCGTTTATAAATAGTGGATGGCAATGTATAAGAAATATGAAGTTAACTCATTTAGCTCCTAATTCAGAGTATGTTAAAGATTTAGGTGGTTATATAAGTAAATATGGAGAAAGTGTTAAAGAAGCTAAACAAATTATTAAAGATGATAAAATATTTTCTACTTATGCAACTGCGATTGAAGATGTAACAAATCAATTTCAACCAACAGGTAGTGATTATATTATTCATTGTTTAGGTGATGAACAAAGAGAAGAGTATGTGAAGGTCTTTAATGAAGGTAATTTTAAATATGTTATGACTATGGATCGTGATGAAATATATTATCGAAATTGGATTAGAAATGCTAATTGGTTCTTTTATAAAGAATTATATAAAGATTATGTGCCATATTTTGCAACTGAGTATAGTGCTTTTTGGCAAAAAAGAAATGATAATTATCAGGTTGATGTTAAAACTAATTTAATTATGGAGCAAGATGAAGATGGCTTTTATAATTTAACAGTTACTACGGATAATAAAAATTTTAATGGAGTTGCTTCTATAAAAGTATCTTATAATTCTAATCTAAAAAAGAATTTCTTTAAGAGTTTAGATTTTAATCATTATATTTATGTTGATGATATTACATTAACTTCTATTCAATCAGCTGATCTTCATACTCCTAATTTTAATATTCCTAAAAATTCTAATGAATATTATATTCCAATTACTATTTTAAATGGAGTTGGAGAAGTATCTATCAAAAAATATCCCGTAAAAAATACTAATTTAGTTATTAATGATGCTAGTGTAGTGGATGTATTTGATGTTAATTTTAAATATTCAGTTGCGTCTAAAGATGAGTTTGAAGATGAAAAAATTGTTTATGTTGATAAATCGGCTGAAAATAGAATTATATTAAAAAATGCTAAGCAAATTAAGAATA
>CANRLP010000066.1 GCA_947631515.1 uncultured Bacilli bacterium | reverse complement strand
ACAGAAAGAAAGGAATGAAAAGAAAATGAAAAAAAGTATTATAGCTGTTATTGCTGTTGCTTTAGTTGTAGGTATTACTAATGTAAACGCTATGACAAAAAGTGAATTAAAAGCCAAAATTGATGCAGGAGTTACAATCAATGGAGTAAAATATACACCAACTGCTGATCAAAAAACTCAAATTGACAGATATTTAGATGATGAAGAAACTGTTATTTCAACAACTGATGCAGATAAAATTGCTGCTCAAATCGATGAAGCTGTTAAAGTTTTAGATGCACAAAAAGTAACTTCTTTATCAAAAGAATCTCTTGCTAAACTTCCAGCTGATGTTAAAACTCAATTAAGTGGAATTGTTTCTACTATTGAAGAAACTACTGGATTAACAATTGAAATTAACGATGACGGTATTATGAACGTTAAAAAAGGTGACACTTCAATTGTAAAACTTGGCGACAGCATTGTTAAGAAAACAAATAACAACAATATTATCGTAGTATCTAGCTTAATTTCTGTAGTTGGACTTGCTTTTGTTGCTAAAAAGTTTTTCTAAAAACTAATGCTAAAGAAGAAATACAAAAGATTATTAAAAGCAATTGTTAGTTCTGTAGCAGTTGCTTTTTTCTTTACTTGTTTATTTACTACGATAATATATTTTACTGTTTTAAAAGACCTAAGTGGATACTTAAATTTATTTAATGGTTTTACTCTTAGTGAACCGGAAGATATTGAAAGCAATCCTGCTAAAATTGATCCTATAACTAAGGCGATTACCCATTATCCTAAATATGGTGACCAATATGGTACTATTGAAATGCCAACAATTGATATTAAAGTTAATTTATATCTTGGAGACGATATGGATATCTTAAAATTAGGAGCTGGACAATACGCAGGAAGCTATTTTCCAAGTGAAGGTGGTACAACACTTATAGCTGCTCACAATCGTCGAGAATATTTCAAATATTTACCTAAATTAAATGTTGGAGATAACATTATAATAGATACAGTTTATGGTAAATTTACCTATGCTGTTACGGATGGTAAAGTAGAAACAATTAGTGAACTAGAAAAAATTAATATTCAACATGAAGAAGAAGTCTTAGTTCTTTATACATGTTATCCAGTTGATGCTTTAGGATTTACTGACAAGCGTTATGTTATTTATGCAGAATTGGTAGGTGCATCATATGAAAGTTAAATTATTTTTTAATTATATATTGCAATTTTTAGTTTCTATTCTATTTTTCTTACTAGCATTAGTTGCAATAGCAAAATTTACAATATTTAGCCCTGATTATGTACTTGATTTAATTGAAAAGAATAACTATTATGATACATTATATGATGATATCAAAAGTAATATGGAAAATTATGTTGTTCAATCTGGTTTTGATGATAATATTATTGATAATATTTATACTAAAGATCAACTTGAAGATGATGTTGAACTTATGATTGACCGAATTTATAAAAATGAAAGTTATGAAATTGATACATCTTCAGTTAAAGCTAAATTAGAAGAAAATATTGATACTTTTTTAACTGAAAATAACATGAATTTAACTGATAAATCTTCAATTCAAAACTTTGAAGATGAAATAATAAATGTATATAAAGTAAAAGTAGACGTTTTAAATAAAGTTACTTTTGTTGGTAAAATATTAAATACTGCTAACCAATATTTATTAGCTATCTTAGTAATTTTAGCAGCCGTTGTCTTATTAATGGTAGTAGTACTTAAAATAGTATTTCATAAAAATATTTTACCAGTTATGCTACTTACAAGTATGTTCTTGTTAATCGCTAGTTCAATATATTTTGGTAATCGTTTAGACTACCAATATGTAAATATTTATAATAGTTATGTTTCAACGTTTATAAGTAGTTTAATTAAAAATTTCATCGTTCAACTTAGAACAGTTGGAATAGTTACAGGTATTTTAGGTTTAATAATAGTAATAGTTGAAAAGTTGTTTGGAAAGAAAGGGAGAAAGCATGAGAGCTAGAAAAATTGTTTCTCTTTTTTTCATTTTCTTATGGATGTTAGTTATCTTCTTATTTTCTTCTCAAACAGCTAAAAAAAGTGAGTCTAATAGTGATGAATTTGCTTCGTATATTATTGATGTTGTAGCCAAAATTTCTAAAAAAGAAATTACAGAAAGTAGAAAAAAAGAATTAATTCGAGAAACTAGATTTTATGTTCGCAAAACTGCTCATTTTACTTTATATTTCATCTTAAATATTTTAGTTTATGGAACTTGTCGTTCATTTCGTATGAAAATAAAATATAGCTTTTTATTTAGTGTTTTCTTTTGTTTCCTTTTTGCTTGTACGGATGAATATCATCAATTATTCGTAGATGCTAGAACTGGTCAATTCATTGATGTTTTAATTGATACAGGGGGAGCATTTACTAGTTGTCTTTTAATTACTACTGGTTTATGGCTAAAATATGAATTAAAAAACTTACTGACAAAAAAGTAAGTTTTTTCAAATTTTTGGCGTTATTTGAGGAAAAATTAATAATTTGACAGAAATAGTAGTATAACTAGTATTTTTTGTATAAAATTTTGTAGGCAAAAGGTAAAATTAATGTTATAATGTGACTAGTGTATTTAGAATGGAGTGTTCTATGGAAGAATTAGATATACGAGAGATATTTTCGTATTTTTGGGAAAAAATATTATATTTTATTATGATTGTTTTAGTAGTTTTAATACTAGGTTGTGTATATTCTACATTTATTCAAAAACCAATGTATACCTCTAAAACAAGTATTATTTTGACTGGTTTTACTTTATCAGGTAATGATTCTACAATTACGCAAACTGATTTGAATGTTAACTCTAAATTAGTTAGTACTTATCAAGAAATAGTTAAATCAAGAAGAGTATTAAACCAAGTTATTGATGATTTAAAATTAAATTATTCGGTGGAAGAGTTAGCCAAATTAATAAGCGTTTCTTCAGTTAGTAATACAGAAATTATTGAAATATCTGCGATGAGTGAAGATCCTAATGAATCTTATTTAATTGCTAATAAAGTAGCTGCTTGTTTTGGGGAAGAAGTAAAAGATTTATATAATTTATCAAATGTTTCCATATTAGATGAAGCTGAAGTTTCCAATTCACCATCGAATATGAATTTAGTAAAATCTATTGGTATTTATTTCCTTGTTGGTGTAGTCCTTGCTTGTGTTATACTATTTATAGTCTTTTATTTCGATACAACTCTTAAGAGTGCTCAAGATATCGAAAAAAGATATAATTTACCAATATTAGGTACTGTTCCCGAATACAGTAAAAAGAAGAGGGGAAGTAGAAAATGAAAAATGAAATTATTGTAGATAAAAATCCAAAATCAAGTGTTGCAGAAGCTGTTAGAATGATTCGAACTAATATTGAATTTTCTGGAGTAGATAAAAAAGTTCAAACTATTTTAGTTACATCTTCAGTTCCATCTGAAGGAAAGAGTTTTATTAGTTCTAATTTAGCTACGGCATTTGCTCAAAATAATAATCGAGTATTATTAATTGATTGCGATATGCGTAAAGGTCGTCTTCATAAAATATTTGATTTAGATAATGAAAAAGGTCTTTCTAATTTACTTTTAAATAAAGTTGAATTAGAATTTAAAAATTATATTAAAAAAACAAGTATAGCTAACTTATATATTTTACCTAAAGGTATTGTACCTCCAAATCCAAGTGAATTATTGAACTCTCCTAAGATTACAGCTTTACTTCGGGTTTTAAAAGAAAAATTTGATTATATCATTATGGATGGTACACCGGTTAATGGTTTAACTGATTCTATTATTTTAACAAAATATGTTGATAAAACTATTATTGTAGCAGCAGCAGGTTATACGAAAACTAATGAACTTGACTTTACTAAAAAGAGTTTAGAAAGTGTTGGGGCTGATATTGCTGGTATAATAATTAATAAAGCACCAGATACTCATAGTAGCTACTATGGTAATTATTACGAGTAGGTAAAAATGATAGATATACATTCTCATATTATCCATAATATAGATGATGGTTCTAGATCATTAGAAGAAAGTTTAGCTATATTAAAAAATATGAAAAAAATTGGCTTTGATATTGTTGTTGCTACACCTCATTATATTGCCGGAACAAGTTTTGTTGCAGATAATAAAGCCAAAAGTACGCATTTAAAACAAATTAAAGATATAATATTGCAAGAAGAATTAAATATAAATTTATGTGTGGGGAATGAAATATTTATCGATCATGATATTCCCAAATATTTAGAAGAAAATAAAATTGTTAGTATTAATAAAACTAAATATATTTTAGTTGAATTTCCTCGTAATACTCAAGTATTTCATTTAATGGATATGTTATTTGAATTAAGAGATTTAGGTTATGTCCCAATAATTGCTCATCCTGAACGTTATTTATTTGTCCAAGAAGATTATTTGATTTTAGACCAATTATTAGGTATGGGTTGTTTATTACAAGGTAATTTAACAAATATTTTAGGTAAGTATGGTAAGTCAGCTGAAAAAGCTTTCCGGTATATGTTAAAAAATCATAAATATCAATTTTTAGCAACAGATGTTCATCATGAATCAGATATTCTATTTAAACATTTTTCAAAAGTAAAAACAGGTATTATTCGTTTAATCGGCGAAGAAGAATTTAATCGCTTAACTTTAGAAAATCCTGCGAAAGTATTAAAAAATGAACCGATTGTTTTAACAGAAGTAGCACCAACGAGTAAAAAAATAAAAATTTGGAAAAAATAGTATTCGATAATATTTCAATAAGTATATGTAATAAAAACTCATAATTTAAAAAGGTAAAAAAATTGAATGAAGATTGACATAATAATTGATGTTAATCTTTTTTTTAAGAATAAAAAATAAAAACTCTTAAATCAACCTAGTTAATGACAAGAACGAAAAGTTCAACCTGTCATTTCCAATACTTGTTAAAATCTATAAGTATTGGAAAAATATTTCCAATGCTTGGCTTATCATGCTAGAAAGCATATAATGTGGATAGAGGGGAATTAAAGAATGATAAATAGAGATAAATATTTAGAAAAGTTATTATCATTTAAAGATAAAAAACTAATCAAAGTAGTTACAGGTATTAGACGGGTAGGGAAATCTACATTATTTGATTTATATATAAAACAATTGAAAAAATTAGGAATAAAAGAAAACCAAATAATAAAAATAAATCTTGAGGATCCTATGTATGATTTTACTAATTATATGGATTTATATAATTATATTAATGATTTAATAACTACCAAAGATATGTATTATATATTTTTAGATGAAGTTCAAAATGTAAGTGATTTTCAAAAAGCTGTAGATGGCTTATATATTAAAGATAATGTTGATGTATATATAACAGGATCAAATGCTTTTCTTTTATCAGGAG
>CANRLP010000065.1 GCA_947631515.1 uncultured Bacilli bacterium | reverse complement strand
ATATTATAATTGACTAAGGCAATATAAAATCCTGGAACAATCATTGTTAGAAAGAAACTAGCAAATCTTAAAATTTTCAAAAAGTTAACATTAGCACTACGATTGTAATTATCAACAATAGGATTAATAAAATCGGCAAAAAAGGCTGGTAAAATTAAAGCAAAAGGGGAAGTGTCGACCATAATACAAATTTTTCCTTCTAAAAGAGCACTAGCCACTGTGTCAGGTCGTTCAGTAGATATTACAGTTGGAAAAGTTGTTTTTTCTTCTTCCGTTAAAATTTGAGCAATATTTCCTGAATCAATTACCCCATCAATATCAACTTGCTCTAATTTTGATTTTATTTTGTCAACAAAATCTTTTTCGGCAATATTATCAATATATAAAATTTCTACTTTGGTATTTGTAAGACGCCCCATATCTAAATCTTCACTTTTTAAATGACTAGATTTGATTCTTCTTTTTAATAAACCTAAATTTATTTGAATATTTTCCGTAAAAGAATCTTTTGGACCATAAATTGATTTTTGTACTTCGGGAATACTAACCGCTCGGTTGATATCGGCTTTAGTTTCAAAAGCTAAAATTTCTTTGGCTGATAAAACTATCGTAAAGCCATTAGTTAAATAATATTCAATAGAATCAGGGTTATCAATTATTTTAGTATTTGGACCGGCAATAATACTTTCTAAATCATTTTTTTTGACATCTTTTAAATTATTAATAAAGGTTAATTGCTTTAAGATATAATCGTTAACTTTATCACTACCCGTAACACTTTCTAAGTAAATTACATATAGAGTTTTAAAATGCTTAGTTTTAATTTTTTTTACCGTAAAATCTGTATTCTTTGCGAATTCTTTTTGAAGTTTTTTTAGAATTTTTTCATGCATACATTTCACCAGTTTTAGTATGAGCCAAAAAAGTAATAGCTATGCAAATTATCTTGTTGTATAATTTTATTTGGTGAACAATATGTGCGAAGTTTTAATTGAAAGGCTAGATCATTTTGGAAGAGGTATTGGTTATATAAACAAAAAGATTGTATTTGTTAATAATGCTTTACCTAACGAATTAGTTAAAATAAATATTATTGCTGAGCATTCTAAATATTATGTAGGACAAGTTGAAAAATATTTAAATAAATCAACTCATAGATTAAAAGCTAAATGTCCTTATTATCATATTTGTGGGGGATGTAATTTACAGCATTTAAGTTATGAAGATACTATTCTATTTAAAAAAAATAAAATAGAGAATATTTTTGCTCGAGCTAATCTAAATTTACCTAATATGGAAATAATTAAAAATGAAAGCCCTTATTTTTATCGCAATAAATTATCTGTTCAAATAGTTGATAGTCAAGTTGGTTTTTACGAAGAAAATAGTCATAAATTAGTAGCAATCTCTAATTGCTTACTAGCTAAAAAAAGTATTCAAGATTTTTTAAAAAACGTTTGGAAGTTAAATATTCAAAATGGAAGTCTTACTATTCGGAGTAATTATAATGATGAATTATTAATTGTTATTAATACTAAAGATAATGTAACCTTTGAACCAAATTTATTTCCAAATTGTAAGATTGTAGGAGTTATTTTAAATAATCGTACTATTTATGGAACTTCTTATTTTTATGAACGAATCGATGACTTTTTATTTAAAGTTAGCTATGATGCTTTTTTTCAAGTAAATCCTTATGTAACTAAACATTTATTTTCTTTACTGAAACAATATATAACAACAACTGGGAATGTTTTAGATTTATATTCCGGAGTAGGTACTTTGGGAATAATTGCTGCTCAAAAAGCTCATCATGTTTACAGTATTGAAATAATAAAAAATGCAATATTAGATAATTTAGAAAATAAAAAACTTAATAAATGTTATAATGTCGATGCTTTTTTAGGAAGTGCTGAAAAAATTTTAAATAAAATTTCTCTTGAATTTGAAACAATTATTATTGATCCGCCAAGAAAAGGTTTAGATCAACAAGCATTAAATATTATCTTAAATAGTCAAGCCAAACAAATTATATATATTTCTTGTGATCCCATGACTTTAGTTAGAGACCTAAAAAAATTAACTTTAAAATATAATTTAGAAAAATATTATCTTCTTGATATGTTTAGTTATACTTATCATGTGGAATCATTTTGTCTTTTGAAATTAAAATAGAAAGTTATGATGATACTTTCTTTTTTTTAGGATTTTATTTATAATAATCAAAAGAGGTTCACAAAATGAAAAAGAAAGAATTATTAGCTCCTGTTGGAAATTGTGAAACACTAGTTCAAGCTGTTTTAAATGGAGCAGATGCTGTTTATTTAGCAGGTAAAAAATTTGGGGCTAGAGCTTTTGCCAATAATTTTACTAACGAAGAATTACAATGGGCCATTAAGTTTTGCCATCTTTATGGAGTCAAAATATATGTAACTATTAATACTATGATTTATGAAGATGAAATGAATGAATGTTTAAATTTTATTCGTTTTTTACATCAAAGTAATGTTGATGCTGTTATTTTACAAGATTTAGGTTTAATTAAAATAGTACGGGAAAAATTTCCTAATTTAGAAATTCATGCTTCTACCCAAATGCATAATCATAATCAAGAACAACTTAATTGGTATAAACAAATGGGTATTAAAAGAGTAGTATTAGCTCGAGAGTTATCTTTAAAAGAAATTAATAATTTTAAAACTGACTTAGAACTAGAAATATTTATTCATGGCGCCTTATGTATTTCTTATTCTGGTCAATGTTTGTTTAGCAGTTTATTAATGGATCGAAGTGGAAATAGAGGTTCATGTGCAGGAATTTGTCGCTTGCCTTTTAGTCTTTATGAAGATAATAAATTAATACCAACGGAAGGTAATTATTTATTAAGTCCCAAAGAACTTTGTACGTTAAATGATTTTGAAAAAATTATGGCATCTAATATAGATTCCTTAAAAATTGAAGGACGAATGAAAAGCCCTTATTATGTTGGTTTTATCACTCGTTTATATCGAACTTTAATCGATTCTTATGAACAAAATCATACTTGTAAAGTTGGAGAGGAAGATTTCAAAAAATTAAAAGTTTTATTTAATCGTGGTTTTACTAATGGCTTCTTATTTGATGCCAATTTTAAAGATTTAATGAATATTAAAACATCTAATCATCAAGGTATATATCTTGGAGAAATTAGTCAAATTACTGCGCAAAAAATAAAAATTAAGTTACAAGAAGATTTGCATCAAGAAGATGGCATTCGTTTTGTTAGTGAAGACAAGGGAATGATTGTCAATTTTCTTTATAATGAAAAAGGCTTATTAATTAAAGGGGCCAAAAAAGGAGAAAATATATACATTGATAATAAAATTAATTTACAAAAGAAAGGGAAAGTTTTAAAGACTGTTGATTATAAGTTAGAAAATAGTTTAAAAAAATTACCCGAAAGAAAAATTAAAATTAGTGGTGATATGACTTTAAAAGTTGGAAAAAGAATAGTTTTAACATTTAACGATGGTCATAATATTATTGAAAAGCAGGGAAGTATTGTAGAAAAAGCCCAAAATACTGCAGTTTCCAAAGAAATTATTGTCAAAAAAATAAATTCTTTAGGAAATACTCCTTTTATTTTAGATCAAATTAACATTGATATGGATGATAATATTTTTATTTCAATGAGTGAATTAAAACAAATGCGAAGAGAAGCTATTCAAGAATTAACCCAAAAAAGAGAAAATATTATTCCTCACGATTTTTTAGAAACTAAAATAAATATTTTGCCTGAAAAAAGATATAATAAACCTTCTTCTTATACCAATATAAACGTTTTAGTAAGAACAGAAGAACAATTACAAGCAGTATTAAAAGCCCAAGTTAATTCTATTTATATTACTAATGAAAAATTATATCAAAAATATCAGCTAGAAAAAAATATATATTATCGATTACCAAGAGTTAAATCAAATTTTAATATTTTTAATAATCAAAATTTATTGGTAGAAGAAACTGGTTCTTTATATAAATATCATGGTAATAATAACCTAGTTACTGATTATTCTTTTAATATTTCAAATAGCTTCAGTTTTAATCTATTAAGCGATATGCAGGTCGAAAGAATTACTTTATCAATTGAAAATAAATTAGAAGATATTCGTAATATCGCCGCTCACTTAATAAATAAAAATCAAATAGAAGTCTATTTATATGGCCGTCCCGAAGTTATGATTATGAAATATTGTCCTTTGAATAATTTAGTTAATCACGAAGAAAAGTGTAATGTTTGTCAAAATAAGCACCAATATTTTTTGAAAGATCGTAATCAAAAATTATATCCTATTATTAGTAATATAGCAGAGAATCATTTAACGCATCTTTTGTATTATAAACCTTTAAATCGTCTTAAAGAATTGCACGAGTATTTAAATATGGGTATAGTTAATTTTCGAGTAGAATTTTTTGATGAAACTCCAGAGGAGATTGAGTCAATTATAAGTAAAATAAAAAGTGTAAATTTTTAGTAAATAATAGTAAAATCAAAGTTAATATAATTATACTTTGATTTTTTTGTGGTATCATATAAATAGAATAATAAGGAGTGATTAAAGGTGAAGGCACCAAAAGTTTTAGCACATATAAAACCGGCCCATATAAATTGTACAAAAGAGGATATTGCCCCTATTGTCGTTATGCCAGGAGATCCTTTAAGGGCTAAATATATTGCTGAAAACTTTTTAAGTGAAGCCGAACTTGTTAGCGATACAAGAAATATGTTTATTTTTACAGGATTCTATAAAGATGTTCGAGTAACGGTTATGGGATCAGGTATGGGTATGCCTAGTATGAGTATTTATGCTTTTGAATTGTTTTACTTTTTTGGAGTAGAAAAAATAATTCGAGTTGGTACTTGTGGTGGATTAATTCCCGAATTGGATGTACCTGATATTATCGTTGTTGATAGTTCTTATAATGAAGGTAATTTCGCCTATTCTTATAATGGAGACCCAACTCACATAGTTTATCCTAGTAAAAAATTAAATGATGTTATTGTAAATACAGCAAATAGTTTAAATTTACATACTTATCAAGGAACAGTTATGAGTACAGAGCAATTTGGTTTTTATAGTGATAATGAACATGTTTTAGCTCGTGTTCCTAAAAATATCAAGTTAATTGCTGAAGAAATGGAATCATTTGCTTTATTTCATATTGCCAATTCTTTTGATAAAGAATCAGCTTGTATTCTAACAGTGGTTGATAGTAAGTTTAGTGAAAAATTTATGTCTCAAGAAGAGCGGGAAAAATCATTGAATGAATCTATTACTTTAGCTTTAGAATCAATTATTAAGTAAAAAACTAAGTAATTCAGCTTTTTTATTTGCTAAAATATTAGTTTTATTGTAAAATTAGATTAATAATAGAGGAGGATTTATATGAAGAAAATAAAAAATAACCTCCCAACCAGACTAGCTCTGGGGGGGGGGTAT
>CANRLP010000064.1 GCA_947631515.1 uncultured Bacilli bacterium | reverse complement strand
AAGTGGTCAAACGCGGCAGACTGTAAATCTGTTCCTTCGGGTTCCATGGTTCAAATCCATGTCCCTCCACCATTTCTTTAAATATAATATATTGCCTCGTAGCCAAGTGGTAAGGCATCAGACTTTGACTCTGACATTCCGATGGTTCGAACCCATCCGAGGCAGCCATTCGTATTTGATCCGTTAGCTCAGTTGGTAGAGCATTTGACTTTTAATCAAAGGGTCTTGGGTTCGAATCCCAAACGGGTCACCATAAGAAAATTAAAGTCCTATAAAGGGCTTTTTTTTGACTTAATTTTTATAATAGCTGAAAACATATTTTTAACTGCCAATTTTTACCAAATTTTAAATGTTAGCAAGTAGTAAATTAAATTAATTTTTTTTTAGTTATCGACGATGTTTGACAAAAAAATATAACATAGATTTTATATAATTTTGATGTAAAAAACTTAAATTTTACCATATTTATAGCCGATTTTAACAATGAGGCGTTAATAATTTTGAACAATTAGTTGGTATACTTTAGGTATAAGGTGGTCAGAATGAAATTATCTAGTGCGGTATCTCAAAAAATTATGAAAATTTGTGATGAAAAAAATGTATCTGTAAATAAACTTGCATCTATATGTTGTATCACTCAAAGTACTGTACAAAGTTTAATTGCTGGTCAATCAAAAAATCCTAAACTATTAACAATTATTAGAATATGTGAAGGATTAGATATTCAATTAAAAGATTTTTTTGACGATGATATTTTTAATAACATTGAGAGAGATGATTAAATGAAAATTATAAAAGAAAATGATTGTAAAGCATTAGTAATATTGCAAGAAAATGATATTATAGAGATTTCGGCGTTAAATGGTAATAAGGAACATTTTGAAGTTAAATGTTTAAATTCAAGTTTACACATTAATGAATTTCCTTTTTCAAAGGTAAAAGAAAAATCAATAGAAGAAAAAGAGATTTTAAAAATGAAAGAATATTTACAAGATAAAAAATAATTTGGCTAATTTTTAATTTGAGCAATTTCGGAACTTTCTCTTGATTTTTTACATATCATATAGTACAATAACATTGTTTGCACCCATAGCTCAATTGGATAGAGCGTTAGACTACGGATCTAAAGGTTAGGGGTTCGACTCCCTTTGGGTGCACCATAACATTTTATGGCAGTATATTTTTGATTGTTACTAAAGAAATGTATAACAATCGGGAAGTGGCTCAACTTGGTAGAGCACTACATTTGGGATGTAGGGGTTGCAGGTTCAAATCCTGTCTTCCCGACCATTTTAGAAATTAAGCTTTGTTTTTCAAAGCTTTTTTTGTTCAATCAAATGAATTTTTTAATTTTTACAATTTTTTTTCATAAATTAAGCCAATATTTTTAGCTTTAATTTTAAAATAAGTACCATGATTGTGTCTCTTACCCTGCTTTGGCCCACTTTTATACTCATCAAAAGCAAAACAAACAGAGATATTCCCATTTTCAATTTCTTTTAAAAATTGATCAAAAATAATATTTTTATAAAATTCCAAATAACAATACCAATAATGTTTTTTATTATTAATAACTTTCGGATAATATTTTATTAAAGCTAAAATATTTAATTTTAAATTTAATTTTTCTTTTATTAAAGCAAATGACCAAGAAGTATTGCTATCAATTAATTCATTTCGATAATTGTAAACATTTAGGACAATTTCCTTATTTTGATAATCAATTTTTAAACGAAAGAAATATTTGATATATCTTGTTTGTTGATCCCCAGATACTTCTAAGTGAAAAAAATTAAATGTTTTCCCTTTTTTTAAGTAGCCATATTTGTTTACTAATTCTTCGTTTGCAAATAGAAACTTGCCATCTGGCTCAGCACAAAAAAGTGATACATCTCCATTTATATAAGCAGGTGTTACTTTAACTTCAATTCCCTTATAATCAGCAATGGGAAAATCATCTCTTTGTTTACCTAATAATTGTTCAAATGTTTCTCCCACAGCATAGTATTCATTATTGATACTTTCTATATATTTCATTTTCCGAATTTTTATAAATTTTTGATATAACTCATGCATTTCTGGAGTCATGTTGATCGCCTCTTTTTTTGAGTGGTTAGTATAGCCAAAAATAACGTATTTTTTGTCAAATTTACTGAAAATATAATTTTTTGTGTATATGCAAATACTGAAAATTTGTTCCTTCATATTTTATAATAGAAAGAAGGGATGCTTTTGAGTCGTGTTTTAAAAAATGCTACTAATCAAATTACTCAAAAATATAAAGCTATTTCTCATAAAGGAGTAGATTTAGTAAAAGAAAAAAATAAAACAGCCGATGTTATTGCCCATAGCGATGGAGTTGTAGTTGCTATGAGTTCTGGTCATACTTTAAATAGAGGTGCTACTGGTAATGATTCTTATGGCAATTATGTTAAAATTAGACATGACAACGGGATGTATACTTTATATGCTCATTTAAAAAGTGTTTATGTAAAGAAAAATGCTCGTGTAAAGCGCGGAGAAGTATTGGGACCAATGGGACAAAGTGGTAATGCTACCGGAATACATTTACATTTTGAAGTACGAAATTCAGACGATGTTCGTATTAATCCTACACCTTATCTAGACAATGATTTACCAAATTTGCCAAAACAAGTTGATGTTATTTATCAAACTTATGACTTAAATAAAAAGAAATGGCTTCCTAACGTAGTTAATGATAGCGATTATGCTGGGAATTTAGAAAATCCTGTTAGTGCAGTTTATATAAATTTATCGCAAGGTTCAGTTAAATATCGGGTTCATGAACTTAATAACAAATGGTTACCTATAGTAAACGATAGAGATGATTATGCCGGAAATATAGGAAAAGCTATTGATGGTATCCAAATATCTAGTGATGAATATAAAATTTCTTATCGAGTCCATTTAATTGATTTAGGCTGGCTTTCTTGGGTAGATAAATTTGATGATACAAACAATGGCTATGCAGGTATTTATGGACATATTATTGATGCTATTCAAATTAGAATTAATTAAAGAAGAAGATTTAGAAAAAGCAAAATTAAATCTTCTTTTTTTCTTGTTTTTCGGTTATACTATAATTGAGAATAGGGTTGATAAAATGGCTACTAAAACTTTAAGTGAAGAAATGATTAATAAGATTGATGCTTATTTTCGTGCTGCTAATTATTTAAGCGCAGCTCAATTGTATTTAAAGGACAATCCTTTACTTCAAAGAAAATTAACATTTGACGATATAAAATCAAAATTAGTCGGGCATTGGGGAACTGTACCTGGGCAAAACTTTATTTATGCTCATTTAAATCGCGTTATCAAAAAGTATAATTTAAATATGATTTATGTTTGTGGTCCTGGTCATGGGGGACAAGCAGTAGTTACTAATAGTTATTTAGAGGGAACTTATTCGGAATTTTATCCAGAAATAACGCAAGATATAAAAGGCCTTACGAAACTATGCAAACAATTTAGTTATCCGGGAGGAATAGGCAGCCATGCTACTCCAGAAACTCCTGGTTCTATTAATGAAGGAGGAGAACTTGGTTACAGTTTACTTCACGCTTTTGGAGCTGTTTTTGATAATCCTAGCTTGATAGCAGCTTGTGTAATTGGTGATGGTGAAGCTGAAACAGGAGCTCTTGCCACTAGCTGGCACTCAAATAAATTTTTAAATCCTATTACAGATGGAGCTGTATTACCTATTTTGCATTTAAATGGCTATAAAATTGCTAACCCTACGGTCTTATCCCGAATAGATGATACGGAATTAGATGCTTTTTTACGTGGTTGTGGCTGGGAACCATTTTATGTTAGTGATTGTGATATAAAAAGAATGCACGAGAATATGGCTACCGTTTTAGATACAGTTATTGAGAAAATTAAAAATATTCAAAATAATGCCAGAAAATCATCAAATTCTACCCGACCAATGTGGCCAATGATTGTTTTAAGAACTAAAAAAGGTTGGACAGGGCCAAAAGAAATCGATGGTAAAAAAATTGAAGATAGTTTTAGAGCTCACCAAATTCCTATTGAAGTAACTAGGGATCATCCCGAAAGTTTGGAACGTTTGGAAGAATGGCTTAGATCATATCATCCAGAAGAGCTATTTACTACAGATGGCTGTTTAAAGCAAAGTTTGCGTGAACTTGCTCCAGTAAGCTTTCAAAGAATGAGTGCTAATCCTAATGCCAATGGTGGGACATTATTGCTACCTTTAAATCGTCCTGATTTTAAAAAATATGGTGTAAAATTTAAAATGCCAGGTAGTGTTGAAGCTCAAGATATGAGTGAGTTAGGCAAATACATTAGAGATTTAATAACTTTAAATGAAGAAAAAAGAAATTTTCGTATTTTTGGACCAGATGAAGCCCTTTCTAATCGATTAAATTCCATATTTGAAGTTACAGATCGAATGTGGAATGGAAAATTATTGCGTAATGATGAGTATTTAGCAAGTAATGGAAGAGTAATGGATTCATTTTTATCTGAACACGCCTGTGAAGGTTGGTTAGAAGGCTATATACTAACTGGTCGTCATGGTTTTATTCATAGTTATGAAGCTTTTATTCGAATTGTAGATTCAATGGTAAGTCAACATGCTAAATGGTTAAAGATGGCTAATGAAGTTTCGTGGCGAAAGGATATTTCATCTTTAAATATCTTATTAACTAGTCATGTTTGGCAACAAGACCATAACGGTTATACACATCAAGATCCAGGATTTTTAAACCATATAATAACGAAAAAAGCTAATATTGTAAGAATATATTTACCTCCAGATGCTAACACATTGATTTCTTGTTTTGATCACATCATAGGCACTAAAAATTACGTAAATGTTATTGTTGCAAGTAAACATCCCAAACCACAATGGTTAACTATGAAAGAAGCTATTAAACATTGTGAAAAAGGTATTGGAATTTGGGGATTTGCAAGTAATGACAAAGGAATTGAACCAGATATTGTTATTGCAACTTGCGGGGATACAGCTACTTTAGAAGGTTTAGCTACCGTATCTATCTTAAGAGAATATTTACCACAATTAAAAATACGTTTTGTAAATGTAGTAGATTTAATGAAGTTACAATCTGATTCTATTCATCCTCATGGTTTAAGTGATCGAGATTATGATATGATATTTACCAAAGATAAACCAATTATTTTTGCGTTCCATGGATATGGTAATCTAATTCATGAATTAACATACCGTCGTCATAATTTAAATTTACATGTTCGAGGATATCAAGAAGAAGGTACAATTACTACGCCATTTGATATGAGAGTTTTAAACGAAGTAGATAGATTTCATTTAGCATTACTAGCTTTGAAGCATTTACCTAATTTAAAAGATAAAGGAACATATTGTGTTGAATACTGCAAAAATATGTTAATAAAACATAAAATTTATATTAAAGAACATGGTGTAGATATGCCTGAGGTAGTTAATTGGACCTGGAAAAATGGTAAAAAATAAAAGAGATTAGCTCTCTTTTTTTATCTTATAGGAAAGTTCAATAGGAATAAAAAAATAACAAGTTAGCAAATAAAAAACGAGTTAGACATAG
>CANRLP010000063.1 GCA_947631515.1 uncultured Bacilli bacterium | reverse complement strand
AAATATGATGAAAATATTGAATTGCATCGTAGTAAAACTTCTTATTTTACTAAATTAGCTAAAGAAATGGAAATATTGAATGTTCGTTTAGCTAAAACGGAAGAAAAATTAGAAAGAGCTTTAAGGACTATTGGTAGTTTGAAAGAAGATGAATTAAGAGCTCGCGAACAATTAGATGAGATGAAAGAAATTTTAATGCGTTCTAAAAAGAATATGCATAATTTCAAATTACCTGTCACCCCAGAAAATTATTTTGTAGAGTTATCAGAAGCTACGGAAGCCATTGATGAAATAATTAAAGAATTAGAAAAAACACCAATTTCTATAAAAACTTTAAATACGAGAGTAGATACAGCCAGGGATTTAGTGTTAAAGTTATATAATACTTCGAAAGAAATTATTAAAACTGCTAAAATGGCCGAAACTGCTATTGTGTATGGTAATCGCTATCGTAATAACAAAGAAATTGATACAGGTCTTACCAAAGCCGAAATATCATTCTATAAAGGAAACTTTAAAAATAGTTTAGAGAATGCGATAAAAGCTATTAATATTGTTGAGCCAGGAATTCATAAAAAATTAATGGCTGAATATCGTTAGGAGAAATTATGGTTATTAAAATTGGAGATATTGAAATTTATGAATATGATCATAATGATAAAGATCAAAGACATTTAAAATACGTATTAAATCAAGATCCGGGATTTTTAAATTTTGTAACTAAAAAATTAGATGAACGCTTAGAAGAAAGTAGCATTTCTTCGCAAGAAGGTTTACAATTTTTTAATTCTTATTTAGTTAAATATAAAAATGAATTTGTCGGTTATATCCGATTAGAACAAAATAAAAGATTAGAGGATACTGTCGAAATTCAATGTGCTATTTCTCCGGAATTTCGCAATAAGAAAATAGGTAGTATTTTACTCGAAACAATTAGTAGCTATATTTTAGAATATTATGAAAAAATAAATAAAATTGCCGGGGTAATTGATCGGTACAATTATGCTAGTCGAAGTATGGCTCAAAAAGCTGGTTTTATTGAAGAAGATCGAGATGATAACTACATATATGTTTCCAAATCTAAATAGTAATGGGTAGAAAATATAATAATAATTTTATATAATAAGTGAAGGTGATAAGATGATATATCTAGATTATAGTGCAACAACTCCAGTTTCTTACGATGTTTTAGAATCTTTTAATAAAGCATGCAAAGAATATATGGGAAATCCTAATTCTTTACATAGTTTAGGAGTTAAAGCTAAAGGACTTATGAATAGTGCTACTAAACAAATTAGTGATCAATTTAATGTTTTAGATAGTGAAATTATTTATACTAGTGGAGCAACTGAATCAAATAATATGGCTTTAATAGGAGTAGCTTTAGCGAATATAAAAAAAGGTAATCATATAATCGTTTCGAAATTGGAACATCCTTCAATTTATAAAATATGTGAATATTTAGAAACCTTAGGTTTTGAAATTAGTTATGTTAATAATAATGAGGAAGGTTTAGTGGATTTTGATAATTTAAGAAGTTTAATTCGTCCTGAAACTATTTTAGTTAGTATTTGTGCGGTAAATAGTGAAATAGGTATTAGACAACCTTTAAAAATGATTCGCCAAATTATCAAAAAAGAAAATAGTAATTGTTTATTTCATAGTGATATGACTCAAGCTTTAGGTAAAATTCCTGTTAGTTTCCATGATGTGGATTTAGCTAGTTGTTCTATGCATAAAATATATGGTTTAAAAGGAATAGGTATTCTTTATAAAAATAGTCGTATTCAATTAGTACCTTTATTTCATGGTAGTAGTAAAGATAACGATTTAAGACCTGGAACTCCAGCAGTTCCTTTGATTGCTTCATCTGCGAAAGCAATTCGTTTAGCTACTCAAGATTTAGATCGTCGGGAAACCTTTATTAAACGTTTAAATGAAAAAATTGTCAAGGAACTATCGAATTATGATGGTATTATTATTAATCAAACGAAATATTCAATTCCTCATATTTTAAATATCAGTTTAGTTAATATTCGTCCGGAAACTTTTATTCATGCTATGGAAGAATATGATATTTATTTAGGAACTAATACAGCATGTAGTAGTGGCGAATTATCTTCCAGTGTTATGGCTCTATTTAACGACAAAAAAAGAGCTGCTAGTACGATTCGGATAAGTCTTTCTCATTTAACAACAACTGATGAAATTAATCGTTTTTTAACTAATTTTAAAATTGTTTATAATAAATTAAATGACCTTGTTACCAAATAATTCTTATGATATAATAAGTCCCAGTTAGAGGGGCTTTTTATATGAAAAAATTAATTATCATAAAATATGGAGAATTAACTACTAAAAAAGAAAATATTAATCAATTCATTCGTTGTTTAAATGAAAATATTAAATCTAAATTAAGTAATTTTAATATTGTTACTAATTATGATAAAGGTCGTCTTTTTATTAAATCTTTAGATGATAATTATGATGAAATTATGAATAAGTTAAAAGAAATATTTGGGATTCATGAAATTATTATTGGTTATGAAATAGCTACATTAGATTTAGCAGAAATTGAAAATATCTTACTAAATTTATTAAAAAAAGAAAATTTTCAAAGCTTTAAAGTTGATACCAAAAGAAGTAATAAAAAAATCAATTTGACTAGTATTGAAATTAATAAAGAAATAGGCAGTTTTATTTTAAAAAATGTTTTAAATACTAAAGTAGATGTTCATAATCCGGATTTAATAGTTCATTTAGAATTAAGAAATAATGAAAGCTATATTTATTTTACGAGCATTAAAGGTTTAGGGGGATATCCTGTTGGTACTTTAGGGAAAGGAATTTTAATGCTTAGTGGAGGAATTGATTCGCCAGTTGCCGGATATTTAGCAATGAAAAGAGGAGTAAAAATTGAAGCTTTATATTTTGAAAGCCCTCCTCATACCAGCGAAGAAGCCAAAGATAAGGTTGAGGCCTTGGCGCGTATTTTAAGTAAATATAATGGTAGTTTAAAACTTCATGTCATTCATTTTACAGAGATTCAAGAAGCTATTTATAAAAATATTCCTCATGAATATTTAATAACTATTATGAGAAGAATGATGTATCGAATTGCTGAAATAATTTGTGCTCGCGAAAATGCTAAAGTAATTATTAATGGCGAATCGATTGGTCAAGTAGCAAGTCAGACTCTTACCAGTATGAGAGCTATTAATGAAGTTGTTAAATTACCAGTTATTCGTCCGGTTGCTTGTTTTGATAAATTAGAAATTATAGATATTGCTAAGAAGATTGCGACTTACGAAACCAGTATTTTACCTTATGAGGATTGTTGTACTATATTTGTGCCAGAGCATCCAATAATTAATCCCAATATGAAAAAATGCGAGGAATACGAAAAATTAATTCCGTATAAAGATTTAATTTATCAAGCTATAAAAAATCATGAAGTAATCAAAATTACCCCAAATAAAAAAAATGATTATGAGGATATTCTCTAATCATTTTTTTTCGTAACTAGCACAAGTTGTTTTGTTATCACGGTTGGCCACTAATATTTTGCCTAAACCACATGTATTTTCGCCACTATGATATTTACAGTTAGTAACATTACATAAAATACATTGATTAAAATACGGATCCATATTATCACCCATTTCTAGTATGAATAAAATTTTTAAAATTATACAGACTATTACTAGGTGATAAAAATGCGTAAACATATTGATTATTTTTATAAATGTTATGATAGAATTTATGACGATGAATTACAAAGAAGACAAATCGAAGCTTTTAATGAATACGGTTATAATTTTGATTCTAATAATAGAAGAGAGTTTCAAGAAAATTTTGGTAAGACTAATTATCAAGAATGTCAAAAAAGAATTCGAAACAAAGAAAATAAATAAACTAGATAGTCAAATATCTTTTTTTTTTGTATAATAATTATGAGGTGGAAAATTTTGAAAATATTAACAGTAAACGCCGGTAGTTCTTCTTTAAAATTTAATTGTATTGAACTACCTGATCAAAAAGAATTAATTAGTGGTTATTTTGAAAAAATTGGTTTAAATGGCAGTTTTTATAATATTAAAATAAATGGCTTTAAAACAAAAAGAGAAGTAGATTTAAAAGATCATTCAGATGCTATTAAATACTTAATTGAGGAGTTATTAACTAATAAAATTATTAAGTCTTTAGATGAAATAGATGGAGTTGGCCATCGTTTAGTTCATGGGGGAGACAAATACCAAGATTCCGTTATTATTACTGATGAAGTAATAAAAACAGTTGAAGAATTATCAAGTTTAGCTCCTTTACATAATCCCGCTAATATCGTGGGCATAAAAGCTTTTAAAGAGGCATTACCAAATACTCCAATGGTAGGAGTTTTTGATACGGCTTTTCATCAAACTATGCCTGAAGATGCTTATCTTTTTCCTGTACCATATGAATGGTATACTAAATATGGAATTAGAAAGTATGGTTTTCATGGAACAAGTCATAAATATATAACTCGTCAAATGCAAGAAAAATTAGGTAAAAAAGATATAAATATTATTAGTTGTCATATTGGTAGTGGAGGAAGTATTTGTTGCATAAAGAATGGTCAAAGTATTGATACGTCAATGGGATTTTCTCCTAATTCGGGAATTATGATGGGAACTCGGTGTGGAGATATTGACTATACCATTATTCCTTACTATATGGAAAAAAGTGGTAAAACTTTAAAAGAAATTGATAACATTTTAAATAAACAAAGTGGGTTATTAGGAATAAGTGAATCTTCAGCTGACCATAGAGATATTGAAGTAGAAATTCAAAATGGTAGTGCTAAAAGTCAACTTGCTGATAATATGTACATTGAAAGAATTGTTAATTATATTGTAAAATATTACGTTAAGCTTAATGGGGATGTTGATGCTTTAGTATTTACTGCTGGTTTAGGGGAGAATGCTCGAGAATTTCGCAGTCATGTCGTAGAGAGATTACATTCGTTAGGTATTTATTTAGATGAAAAAGAAAATATGAATATTGCCGGATTTTTAAACGAGTGTCAAGATGAAGGAATAATTTCTAGTTCAGAATCTAAAGTTCCAGTATATGTTATTCCTACAAATGAAGAATTAATGATTGCTTTGGATACTTATGATTTAATTAAATAGGAGGAATATAAAGTGGCTTGGGATATTGAAAAAAAAATATACAAAAAAATTAAAAAATATCAAAATATAGTTATAGCACGACATGTTGGACCCGATCCTGATGCCATTACTAGTCAGATTGCTTTAAGAGATTCAATTCGCTTAACATTTCCTGAAAAGAATGTTATAGCTGTAGGAGCAGGAGTTTCAAAATTTAAAAAATTTGGTTTATTAGACAAATCCGATTTTACCAATTTTAATAATGCTTTACTTATTATGACAGATGTTCCAACTTTGGAAAGAATAGATGGTATAGAAGACTTAGCATACAAAGAAGTAATTAAAATAGATCATCATCCTTGTTCTTTTAAAGTTGCCGATTTAGAATTATTAGATGATTCGGCTTCTAGTGCTTGTCAATTAGTAGCTGACCTTATATTAAATACCAATTTAAAAATAAATAAAGAAATAGCCAG
>CANRLP010000062.1 GCA_947631515.1 uncultured Bacilli bacterium | reverse complement strand
TAGGTGGTTATAAAAATGAATATTAAAAGCCATTACACCAAAGTTATAGTTTTAGTAGTAGCATTAATTGTTTTAGGAGTAAGTACAACATATGCTTTCTATTCAACTAGCATTAAAGGAGAAGCAGGAGAGACTAGCTTAGGATCTGCAAAATTAAATGTTACCACAAACTTAGAGAGCGCTGGTGCTATAAATAATCCTAAATTGAAATTAGTTAGCTCAGCCGAACAAGCCGAAAAAGTTAGCTTTACAGTTACTAACGAAAATACTTCAACTGTTTCAGCTAAATATTATATATCTTTACATGACTTAACAATATCTAGTAATTTATATAGTAAAGATTTCCAATGGGATTTATCACAAGATGGAACAGTTAAGGCTAGTGGAAACTTTGCTTCAGCTACAAAAACATCTGACCCTGTAAGTAGTGCAGCAGCTAATGCCGTTACAAATGCTGAAAATTTACAATTAAATACAGATGCTCTAATTATTGCTCCAGGTAAAACAGACAACTTAGTCTTTAGAATATGGTTACAAAATACTGATGAAAATCAAATAGCTTTAACCAATGGTAGTTTTTCAGCTAAATTATATTTAGAGGCTGTACCACAATCTACACAAGAACAAGCTTCATAAGAATAAAGAGTTAAAACTCTTTTTTATTTTTCTAGACGTGATATAATAGTTTTAGAAAAGAGGGTTAAAGAATGTTTAAAACATTATCGTTAACAATTCTAGTGTGTGTATTTTTTTTAATCGGTTTAATAATACCAAAATTCGTAAAAGATAAAACTAAATTAATTCAAATATCAACTGGTGTTGCTTTTTTAATAATACTATACTTAATAATATTTGACTTATTTCCAGAAATTTTAGCTATTTACCAACCTTTTAATACCCAATACTTATTATTAATGCTTATTTTTATTTTAATTGGTATCTTTATTTTAAAAATATTAGATTTTTTTGTTCCAGAACATACTCATAATCATGCTGAAAATGAAGTAAATATCGAAGAACACAATAATCATTTTTTCCACATAGGTTTAATTACTTCTATAACTCTTATTATTCATAATATTTTGGAAGGTATTTCAATCTATATCACTGGTACCAATAACTTTAAAGCTGGCTTACTAATGGCTTTTACTGTTGGTCTTCACAATTTGCCATTAGGTATTGAGATATCTGCTTATATGAATGCTATCGATAAAAAAACTAAATTTACCCGAATTATATTTATTCTTTTAGCAATATCAAGCTTTATTGGAGCTTTTCTACTATATCTTTTAAATATTCAATTTGCTGAATTTTATGAAGGAATATTTTTATCTATAACTTTAGGAATGCTTTTATATATTGGAATTTTTGAATTATTACCAGAAATAAAAGTATATAGAAAAGACAAGAATATGCAAATTGGTTTAATTATTGGGATTATAATAGCAATTATAATTACTTTATTATAGGTGAATTGTATGGAAAAAATTTTAGTTACAGGAGCTAGTGGATCTCTTGGAATATGGGTCCTTAAGTATTTGTTAAGTGAAAATAAATATGAAATAACAGCAATAGATATAAAATCTAAAGAAACAATAAAAAAATTAAAACCTTATCATAAACGTCTTAATATTATTTATGGAGATGTAGAAGATTATGCTTTAATAGATAGTTTAGTAAAAGAACATGATATCATTATTCATTTAGCAGGAATAATGCCACCCCTTTGTAATTTGAATCATAATTTTGGAGAACAAATCGATTTATTAGGAACTGAGAATATTGCCAGAAGCATAAGCTTTTATAATCCCGATTGTTTTTTAATATATCCATCTACTACCTATCTTTATGAAAATAGTTCTAAAGAAATTTCTTCTAGTAGTCCAATTAATTACAATCAAGATGACTATTTTAGTGGAATAAAAGAACAATGTGAAAATATAATAAAGAAAAAACTAAAAAATTATATTATTTTTAGAATGCCATTCTTAATGGAAGATTCTTTGAATCAACATTTATACTTATTTCAAAAAAATACAGAAATAGAATTGTTATCAACTCGTGATGCTGCTTATGCAATTGTAAGCTCTTTAAAATATTTAACTGAATTAAATAAAAAAACTAAAATAATTTCTGGAGGAGAAGGCTGTCGAATTAATTCAACTTCTTTGCTTATCAAACTTTTAGAAATTTATGGCTATCGTAAAAATATATTATGGAATACATTCTTTAATACTTTTCAATATTCCGGAAATATTTATAAACCAGATAAAAAATTAATCAAAATGCTCAATTATCAAAATGATACTATTTCTTCTTTTTTAGAAACATTAAAAAATCAATATCATAATAACTTTTTTTCTAAATTTCTAGCTAAGATTTACATCAAAAAATTAGAAAGGAAAATGAAGTCATGATTGGTTTAGCATTACAAGGCGGTGGGTCTCGTGGTGCTTACCAAGCTGGAGCGGCCCTAGCTTTTAAAAAAATGAAAGTAAAATTTGATGGAGTATGTGGCACAAGTATTGGGGCTTTTAATGGAGCAATGATAGTTTGTGGAAAAGAAAAACAATTAGTAGATCTTTGGCAAAATATTGATATGGCTCAGATTCTGGGATTTAATAAAGAATATATCAAGAAAAAACAAAGAAGAGAATTTGATTGGGAGTATTGTAAATTATACATATTAAATCTAATTAATATTTTAAAAACTAGAGGTATAAAAATAACTGGTTTAGAAGAAACATTAAAAAATAATTTAACCGAAGAAGAAATTAAAAATAGCCCTAAAGATTTTGGAATTTGTACTATTCGTTTAAAAGATTTAAAACCATTATATATTTTTAAAGAAGATATGATAAAAGGTAAGTTATTTGATTACATTTTAGCTAGTTGTTACTTGCCAATATTTAGAATGGAAAAAAGGGTAGATGAACATTATTATATCGATGGAGGATTTTATGATAATACCCCTTTAAATATGTTAATAGATAAAGGCTATAAAAAAATATATGTTGTAGAATTAAATCCATTATTAAATATTAATCGTAAACCTAAGCAAAATGTTGAAATAATTAAAATTAGTCCTAAACGAAGCTTAGGTGGTGTAGTAGATTTTGATTTAGATAGCATAAAAGAACATATTTATATGGGTTATTATGATACATTGCGAGTCCTAAAAAAATTAGATGGCTACTACTATTGTTTCAAGAAAAGACCCAATTGGTATTACAAATGGTTAATTAGAAAAGTACCATCTAAAGAATTAAAAAGAATCAAACTTTTTTTCAATGCTAAAAACGAAAAAGAACTAGTCATCAAAGCTTTAGAATATGTATTAAAGAATGAAGAAGTAAATTATTATGATATTTATAATTCTTATTTTATGGTTAAATTTATAAAACAAAATATCAAAAAGGATCATTTTGTATATAATTTTATTCGAAAATTGAATATTTTATGATAGAATAAAGAAGCAAAAAAGGAGGGAATAATATGGGAAGATTTCCAAACATAGCAGCTAGTAAAGCTAAAACTGGTGCTGCTAAAGCTAAAATTTATTCAAGTTATGCGAAAGAAATTTATCAAGTTGCCAAAAATGGAGGTACTGACCCAAGTGGTAATTTAGATTTAAGAAGATTAATTGAAAAAGCTAAAAAAGATCAAGTAACAAGTGATGTTATAAATCGAGCTATTGAAAAAGCTAAGGGTTCGAGTGGAGAAGATTATCAAACTATTATTTATGAAGGATTTGGCCCTGGAGCTTCAACTTTAATTATTAAAACTATGACTGATAATGTTAATCGTACTGTCGCTGAGGTAAGAGCAGCATTTAATAAAGTTCATAAAAGTTTAGGAGTTACTAACTCTGTATCTTATAATTATGATAATTTAACTATTGTTAGTTTTAAATGTGATGATGAAGAGGCTGTATTTAATGCTTTGATTGAACAAGGTGTTGATGTTATTGATTTTGAATCTGAAAACGGAATGCTTACTATTTCGGTTAATCCTAAAGAACAACATAAACTAAAAGATACTATTGAATCAATTATACCTAATGTTTCTTATGATTATGATGAAACAGGTATGTATGCTAAGGATAAAGTAACTTTAAGTGAAGAAGATTTAGCAGAATTTCAAAAATTATTAAATATTTTGGAAGATGTAGAAGATGTAACAAACATTTATCATAATGTTAATTTAGATTAAGAGAAGAGTGATCTTCCTTTTTTAGTGATTGAAAATGGCAAGTAAATGAATTATAATAAAGGTAATAATAGAGGAGGATTTATATGAAGAAAATAAATAAAAACCTCCCAACCAGACTAACTCTGGGGGGGGGGTATATTAAGTAAAAAAGAAGACCTGGAGTTAGAAAAGTTTACTAAGAATAAGAAAAGAAAATTTATTTTAATCGGATTGATACTGGGAATAAGTATAACTATCGGTGGAATCTTCTTATACAAGAGTTATGCCTATTATGAAAATGAAAAAGAATATAATGTAATAAAAGGGATAATCCCCGATTTTTCGTATGATGTGAAGTTTGCAGTAACAATAGATAATCAGGCATCAGAATCAATTCCAACAACCCCAAAAGATGCTAATAAAACAAATTATTATAAAGTAACAGCTACTTGTGATAATGGCATCAAAGCTGAATGGGATTATAATGCCTGGAACTTGAAAGTAGAAGATATTCAAAAAGGAACGAAGTGTAAGTTAGCATTCAATAGTACCTTAACAGAAGAAGATTACAAAGAATATATCCAAGCAGGAGTAGCATATAGAAGAAATACGTATAGAGGGAAAGACATAACAAGTAAATTAGAGGATGGTACCTTATTCAGTGAAATAAAAAGTGGAAAATTTGACGATATATTTGTTGGGGATTATATTGTAGATAAAAAAACAAATAAGAAAGATATCAATAATCAACCAATAAGATATTTAGTAGCAGATATTGATAATTATATGTATAGTGGTGTATCAAAACATCATGTAACGATAATACCCGCAGCTCCTTTAATTAATGCCCAAATGAATTCTACAAATACAACTGTAGGAGGATATGCCGGAAGTGAAATGGTAGGGTATGTAGTAGACGAAAATGGAAAAGCTACAGACACAAAAAAATCAGGAGGAGGGACATTAGATAATATCTATAATCAATACATTACACCAGTGTTTGAAAATAATAATATAATAAAATATAGTACTGTAATATCAAGTGTGATATCTGCTGATGCAATAAGTAGATTTGGTACACCATCAGGTGTAAGTGATGGTAGTAAATGGATAAATGGTCGGCAATTAGATTTAATGAGTGAAGTGAACGTTTATGGAACAATTATATGGACAGGTAGTGGATATGATATAGGAATGGATAAACACCAATATGCTATATTTCAATTAAAACCAGAGCTAATTAATACAGATGGTAATGGCCATGGATACGATTATTGGTTAAGTGGCGTTGCATCTAGTGTACGTTTTGCTGATTGCACATCTGGTCATGCTATTGCACATAATGCCGATGAACAGTTGGGAGTTCGCCCTCGCTTCCTTATTGGTTAAACTATTATGTACATTTAGTTTTAAATATGTTATAATCTCCTTATAAAATAAGGTGGTTTAAATGAAAAAAATAGAAGAAAAATTTAATAAAATAATGTTACTAGAAATGGGATTTT
>CANRLP010000061.1 GCA_947631515.1 uncultured Bacilli bacterium | reverse complement strand
ATCAATTTAATCAACCACCTTTTTTGTATTATATCAAATTGGTTGATTGCGAAAAATTTTCACTCCTTAGAGCTGTACCAAATACTAGATAATTGCTATTTTTTTAAAATAGTGTAAAATATAGCGTAAGAGGTGTAATTATGGGAGTAGTATATGATAAAATACAAACTTTTAATAAAAAACATAGTAATACAGTTATGTGGCGTATTAAAAAACACAGTTCTGTTATTGAAAGACATTTAAACCCTGGAGAAGAAGTATTATATGCTTTTGCTGGTCAATTAAATGATAATCCTTTAAATATATTTTGTACTGTAGCAATAGCTTTAACTAATAAACGTATCTTGATTGGTCAAAAAAAGATCTTATTTGGTTATACTCTAAATTCCATTACTCCAGATTTATTTAATGATATGCAAGTATATGAAGGAATTTTATTTGGTAAAATTAATATTGATACTGTAAAAGAAGTTGTTACAATTACTAACCTAGCTAAAAGCAGTCTTACCGAAATTGAGACCAATATTAGTGAATTTATGATGAAGGAAAAGCAAAAATATGGTCAAAATACTCAAGAATAAAAAAGCTTTCCTTATATTTTTATTACTAATTGTTATTATCTTAATTATTGTTTTTAAAGATAAAAGCTATGAAATAACTTATGAAATAGATAATTTAAAAGTTCAAGAAAAATTTCAAGCTAAATCAAATAAATATTATTTTGAAATAAATGGTTTTGATAAAAATTTTGTGGTAGAAATTCCTCATAAATATCTTCATCAAAAGAAAGTTATTAAAAATATTTTAGTGAAACAAGATGATCAAACTATTTGCATTATACCTAATAGCAAAAAATTAGAATTTTATCCTTTATGTTACCAAAATGATGAATATATAAATTATCACCAAATTAATAATAAAGAATTATTAGAAAGTAGTTATTATCATTCTATAACACCAAATTCGTTTGATTACAATCAAATTTCTATTAATTATTTAAATGATAAAGATTATTATATTTGGAATTATAAAGGTTTTTATAAAATAAATAATGACGAACAATCAACTATTAAAATATTTGATCGAGATACTTATAATATTTTCTTATCTTATCAAACTAAGAATGGTATTTTAATAGCAGATTATAATCAAGATTATAATTTCCAAGATTTTTACTTTCTAGATAAGAAAAAAGATAAAGTCAAAAAGATAACAGCTACTAATGATTTGTCTTTTGAATCATATTTTTTAGGAGAATATAAAAATAAAATCTATTTTATGGATAAAAAAAATAAAAAAGAATATGAAATTAATCCTAAAAAATCAACTATTAATAAGCTTAATCATAATAATAAAGGTAAAATATTAGTTGATGAAAGTTTAGAAGATATAAGTATAAATAAACTAAGTACTAAAGAATATCAATTTCCTAAAAATAATTTTTATGATTATCAAATTATAGATAATAAATTATACTTAGTTATTGCTAATTCTAAAATGTTAATAAGTAATCTTAATGTTAAAGAAATAGTGAAAATAGAAGACGATACGGTTTATTATTTAGTTGATGATAAATTATATTATTTTAATAATTACGATGGTGAAGTCTTAGTTATGTCTTATTTTGAATGGAATTTTAATTATCAAAATATGATTTATATTTTTTAAAGCATCTTTTTTAAGATGTTTTTCTTTTTGATAAAATAGCTGATTTATTTATTCCTTCTAAATGTCGTGCCAAATGTTTAGCATCTTGATAAGAAATTTCTTGAAAAGAACAAGTATTATGATTTTTTTTTAGTAAATAAAAAAGTGTATCATTATCTGATTTAGCCAAATAAATATTATAAAAAAGCCAAGAGTTATAATTGTCTCTTTGACATAAATAAATATACTCACTATTCTCGTATTCTTCCTCACTAGAAAATTTGCCCCATAAATATTCAATACAAAATTGGGCGTCAGAAAAATATTTTATTTTAGAATATTGCTTTAAAAAATTAGATATAGCTTCTAGTTTATCTTTTAAAACTTGCTTACTTACATTATCTTTAATATAAGAATTTATTACTATTTCTTGATAATCATCTTTTATATAATTAATTTTTTGATCTATTCTTTTTAATTTTTCAAAAAAATCTTGGTAGGGCAGAAAAGGAGCATAGCCATAAGTCGACAGACCCATTTTCACTCTTGCTATATCGCAGTCGCCTGTTGCATCTACATCCATTTTTTCATTATTCATAAAAAAACTGTTCCCAAAATGAATTTTGCCATAAACTTCTACATCAATATCGGCAAGCTCTTTCATTAATTTTGGCAAGATAAATTTAGCATAAGATTTACAAGTAACATAATTATCTTCGAGATTTGTTAAATCAATTTCTCGATTTAAAATAGAATTAGCACAATCATCTTTCAAAAAATTCTTAAATTTATATCGAGGATCGTAAGAAAAAATTTCACAACTTCTTATATAAAGATAACGGGCTATTTCTTCAGTTGACCAATTTTTATCACTTAATTCTTCATGAAGCATTTCTAATAAATTCATAAAAAGTCCCCCAAAAACTAGAATTATTTTAACAAATATTTTTTTAGATATCAATAATAGAACCAATTCCTTATTTAGGCATAATTTATAACTAGGAAGTGATAAAATGTTTGATAAATATTCTTTAAAAGAGGGGGAAAATTTAGAAAGTGTTGCTAAAAAGTTTTATACTAACATTGAAACTTTAAAAGATATTAATAATATTTATTTTGATGATCAAGTTCGGGTGGGAATGGATATTGTTGTACCTAAAAATAAAGAGCAATATTTTAACTCTTATGTAATTGAACAAGGCGATAACTTATATGCAATTGCCAGAAAATATAATATTAATCCAGAACTATTAGCAAGTATGAATGGTTTAAATATGGATGATTATATTTATCCTAATCAAGAAATATTAATTCCCAAAAGTGGTTATAGCTATTATATAACTAAAGAAGGAGATACTTTAGAAACGGTTGCAAATATATTTAAACAAAATCGTCAAGAATTATTAGAAAACAATCCCGTTATTTATTTATTAGCTGGCCAAATTATGATAAAAAAGAATTAAAATATGACTTTGCATCATATTTTTTTTATGCTAAAATCATTATAGAGAAAAGGAGTTGATAACTTTGGTTTTTAAAAAACCATATGCTTTTTTAATAAAGCATTTTCGAATTATTCATTTGTTATTACTTCTTCCTATCGCTTATTTAATAAATAAAACTTTTAAAATAGTTACTTTTTTTCGAACTTATGTTGCTAATAATTATACAACTAATATAATTAATATTGCCGGAGAACATATAAGTTTTTTCATGTATCTGGCAGTATTACTCATTATTATTTCTGTTTTAGCTATTTACTATTTAATGCGCCAAAAAGAAAAATCAACGAAATTATATTTTTTTACGTTAATTTATTATATTGGCATGTTTATTTTAATTGGAGTTGCTCATAGTATTTTAAATGGCATGGAAAGAGATATTATTACAGCTCAAACGGCACGGGCTTATCGTGATGTATCTTTAGTTCTTTGTTTGCCACAATATTTCTTCTTTTTATACATGCTTATTCGAGGAATTGGCTTTGATATTAAACAATTTAATTTTGCCAATGACTTAAAAGATTTAGAAATAACTGATGTCGACTCTGAAGAATTTGAATTTTCGGTTAATGTTGAAGGATATAAAGTTAAAAGAAACATTCGGCGTTTTATTCGGGAATTTATTTACTATGTTCGAGAAAATGTTTTTGTTTTTTCTTGTATTTCGGCCATAATAATTATTGCTTTGGGAACAACTTTATATATGAACTTTGGTGTTTACAATAAAACTTATCATGTTACTGATAAAATGACCCATAATTTTTTTAATATTCAAATCAAAGATAGCATGCTAACTAATATTGGTTATAACGGCGAAATTATTACTCCTGATAAATATTATTTAGTCCTAAAATTAGATGTTGAAAATCGTACAACTCGTAGTTATGATTTAGATTATACTAATTTCCGTTTAATCATTAATAATAAAAACGTCTATCCAACTCTTGATCGAGGAGAATATTTTGTAGATTATGGTAAACCTTATTACAAAGAAAAAATTAAAGGTCAAACCAAAACTACTTATGCTTTAGTTTACGAATTAACAAAAGAGCAAATTCAAAATAATTATGAAATTAAAATATTAGAAAGTATTGATTACAAAGTAGGAGAAATTACTCCTCACTATAAAATCATTAATATAACCCCTACTAATGTTACAAAAGTTGAGAATATGGATACTTTAGCTTTAAATAAAGTTCTTAATTTAAAAAATACTTCTTTAGGTTATACGACACTAGAAGTAAATGATTTTAAAATCGATAGTAGCTATTTATATGATTATCAAAAATGTTACAGTGAATCTAATTGCCAAAAAGTTAAAGATATGATTACTGTTGATACAGTAGGTACTATTGAAAAGACAGTTTTACTTATTTTAAATGTTAATTATAAGCTAGACAAAACAACAATCTACGCTGATAATATTCGTTCTGACAATAAATTCTTTGATAATTTCTTATCTTTAGAATATCAAAAAGGAGATACCACAAAAATATTAAGTTTAAGAAATCGTACTCCAGAAAATTTAAAAGATGTTTTAGTTTTTGAATTAAGAGAAGAAGTAAAAAATGCTGATCATATTAATCTTCTTATTACCATTCGTAATAAGCGTTATACAATTAACTTAAAATAAAAAGAAAATCTTACTTTGCCAATAAGGTTTTCTTTTTATTTTACACAAATTCTAATAAATATAAAACATTTTTTATAAATTTGTTAAGTTTTACGGCTTCAACCGTAAAAAACTACTTTTTTTTGTTTTTTACGGCTAAAGAATTTTTAAAAATTGAATCTATAAATGACTTTTTTAGCGATATTTAAGGCAATTTTTTCTAAATTCGTCAGTAACATAAAAAAAATTATCTTTATTAGCCAAACTTCTTAATTGAAGGAGGCGAGAATATGAACAAGAAGGATTTTTTAATTCTTTTAATTCTATCTTTAGTAATAATTATCTTCCTTTTATTATTTTTACTATTTATAGTCTTAATATAAAAGAAATCCACCAAACTCAGCAATAAAATGATTTAGGTGGAGTCAAATAATTTTTTAGGCTACACTCAACATGCGATTATTGAATGTTCCTTTTTATTTTATGCAAATTTTCTTGCTAAATACATAATAACATAGAATTAGTATTTATACAAGTCGTAAACAAAATTTGGAGGGCCTAGTCGGATTTGAACCAACGCATCAGGGAGTTGCAGTCCCACGCCTTACCACTTGGCTATAGACCCATAACAATAATTGTAATATAAAATACTATTTTTGTCAAAAAGTATTGTACTATAATATATGCAAATTGGCTACAAAAAAATCCAAAACTAGAAAAATACATAATTTTTACATTTTTGACTAAAAAATATATTGCAACAATCAAATTTATTTGATAATATTTTTATTGTAAGGAGGATTTAAAAAAGTATGGAAAAAAAGAATACAATTCTATTAACGGTTATTGCAATCGCTACATTATTAGTAGCAGTAGTAGGTGCCACATTTGCATATTTCACAGCAAGCACAACAACACAAGGTGATGATAAAAAAACAGTAAGTGGAACAACAAAA
>CANRLP010000060.1 GCA_947631515.1 uncultured Bacilli bacterium | reverse complement strand
TTATCTAATTTTTCATTATTATTTAAATTTTTATCTTCAAATAGTGACATTTGTTTTTCTTCTTTACCTATTAAATACAAATCATCTACTAAATTTAATTCAATATTTTGATAAGTACCCATAAAATTGGTATAATTGGTAATATTTTCTGAATCAATATTTTTAATAACTATATGAGCTTTACACGTCGGATAAAAGCTTTGTAAAGCATCAATCATTTCTAATAATTCTTTAGTATTTTCTTTTTGAATAAAAGATTCGTTGCCAAAATAAGGCTCATCATCAATACCGGAAATAATAATATGGGAAACTTCCTTTGTAGCTAGTACTTCTTTTAAATGCTCATTAAATATTTTATTTATTAATTCTGAAGCACTAACAGCATTTATTTTTTTACGGGAAGCATTTCTTTTAATTTGTTTTTCTTGATAATTATTAGCAATTACTAAACATTTGCCAGTATTGCCACTAGCTAATTTACAATCCGTAATACCAATAATATTCCCCGAAATGGGCGAATAAACATTTAAAAAAAGCATTTCTTCCTTTTTTACTTCTTGATTTTTATGAAAAGGTAAAGAGCGATTTTCTATGGGAATGTATATATAATCTGTATCTAAAAAATTGACTACCTGACTTTTTAACTTAATATTATAATCTTTATCGAGTTTTATTAATTTCATGTACTTCACCAATTTTATTATACAACATATAGTATTCTATTTCTATTTAAATTCTTTTAAAAATTCATAAAGATTTTTAGCAACTTCATTGGGTAAAATTTCCGTCAATTCTTCAATTGAAGCTTGTTTCATTTTAGCAACACTACCATATTTTTTGATTAATTCTTTTTTTCTAATTGTTCCAATACCGGTAATATTATCTAAAATACTCGATATACTTCCTTTACTTCTAATGGTTCGATGATAATTGATGGTATAACGGTGAACTTCATCTTGCATTCTCGTTAAAAAATGAAATAAATTACTAGTACGATCTATTTCTACTACACTTAAATCTGCTAAAACTAAGTCATTGGTACGATGACGATCATTTTTCTTTAGTCCACAAACCATTATATTAAGGTCTAATTCATGCAAAACATCTTGACAAGCTTTTACTTGTTTTTCTCCCCCATCAGCAATAATTAAATCAGGTACTTCACTGGCTTCTTCTTTCATTCTTGAGTATCTTCTATGTATTACCTCACGCATAGTATTATAATCATCATTTTTATCGACACTTACTTTAAATTTACGATAATCATTTTTACTAGGATGACCATTTTTAAACACTACCATCCCACTTACTGAAAAACTCCCAAAAAGATTGGAATTATCAAATAAATCTATGCGATATAAATGCTTCAAACCTAATAACTCTTTTAATTCTTCATTAGCTTTTTCAGTTTTATACTCATCTTTTTTAATTAATTCAATTTCTCGTTCTAAATTTAACTTACTATTTAAAATAGCCATATCTAATAATTTCTTTTTGGTTCCTCTACTAGGCACTAAAAAATTGGTAGGAATTAAACCCTCTAAAATTTCTTGGTTCAAATTATCGGGAATTAATATTTCTTTCGGCACTTCATGACGGGTATAAAATTCAGCAATAAATAACTCTAAATCATCAGTTAACTCGCTAATAATAGGAAAAATATCCGATTTCCCTCCTACTAACTTACCATTACGTAAGAAAAATATTTGAATACTAATATAACCTTTGTCAAAATAATAACCCACAATATCGCGATTAACTAAATCATGAAGTTCAACTTTTTGTTTATTCATCACAATTTTGATATATTCAAGTTCTTTTTTCATATCTAAGGCCATTTCAAAATTTAGAGCATTACTATATTCAACCATCTTTTTTTCTAAACGATCTGTTAAAATTTTATCATTACCATTTAAAAAACTTAAGATTTCTTTTTCCATATGCTCTAATTCATCTTGCTTTAATTCTTTACTGCAATAACCTAAACATTCATGAATATGATAATATAAGCAAAGTTCTTTCGGTTTTCCTTCACATTTTTTTAAAGGATATACTCGGTTTAATAAATTAACAATTCGGCGCGCAGCATAGGCATTGGGATAAGGACCAAATAATTTTTTATTATCTTTTTTGCGAATATTTAAATATCTAGATACTTTTACTCTTGGATAAGGCTTACTAATATATTCAATATAGGGATAGCTTTTGTCATCTTTTAATAAAATATTATATTTAGGATTAAATTCTTTAATTAAATTTATTTCGATAATAAAAGCTTCTAATTCACTACTAGCAACAATATAAGTAAAGTCGGCAATTTCACTAACCATCTTGGCCGTTTTACCTGTTTGGGTTCGATTAAAATAAGAGGAAACACGTCGATGCAAATTTTTAGCTTTACCAACATAAATAATTACGCCATCTTCATTACGCATTTGATAACTTCCGGGTAAATTAGGCACTAAAGCTAATTTTTCTTTGAACATAATAATTCCTCCTTTTGTAATTTATTATACTATAAATTTGCAAATTTACTATTGAGAAATAAAATTGTATAATAAATGTAAGGTGTTTTTTATGAAATTAATCAATACTTCAACATATGAAATTAAAAAATCCAAATTTATTGCTTATTATTATCAAATAGATTCTAAAGAAGAAGCTGAGCAAATTCTTATTAATATTAAAAAAGAACATAAAAAAGCTAGACATATCCCCTATGCTTATAAAATTGGCTCAATTGTTAAAAAAAGTGATGATAAAGAACCCAGTGGTACAGCAGGAAGTCCTATTTATCAATATATAGAAAGAGAAAAATTAGATAATATTTTATTAGTTGTGGTTCGTTATTTTGGGGGTATAAAATTGGGAGCTGGAGGACTTTTACGAGCTTATTCGAATGCTATAAAAGAAGTATTAAAATAAAAAAATAATATTGTCATAAATATTATTTTTTTATAATTCATTTAATATATTTTTAATTTCTTCTTCACTTTTAAAACCAATCTCTTTTTTTACTTCTTTTCCATCTTTAAAGAAAACAAGAGTCGGAATACTCATAACTCCAAATTTTTGAGCTAAATCTTCATGAGTATCAGTATTTACTTTAATTATGTTTAAATCAGTCATAGCTTCTAATACTTTACCCATCATTTGACAAGGTCCACACCAATCGGCATAAAAATCTACTACAAAAATACCTTCTTTTATTAAATCATCTAAATTTTCTTTTTCTAAATATTTAATCATAATATTTCTCCTTTTAAATAATTATTCAGTGATATCCATTTTTTCATTTAATTTGGCCAAATTATTTTCACTAATAACATTATATTTTAATAATACATTTACTGCTTCTTTATTTTTGTCAGAAATTGTCTTATTATCTTTACTTATATCTGTAAATTCTTTTATTACTTGATAGGTATTATCAGCTATCGCCGATATAACAGGAGAATTGGCTAAAATTTTATGAGCTAGTTTACTTTCATTAATTAATTTACTATTTATATTACAACAAGCAAAGATAAATAAAATTGCGAAAGTAAAAACATAATATTCTAAAAAGCCAAAAATTGCTCCTAAAATTTTAGATGGAATAGCCAAAATAACAGTAAATTTAAGTAAAGTTTCTAATAGGCCAGATATTCTTATTACGATTCTTAAAACTATTGATAATAAAGCAAAAATAAGAACAAAAGCAATAGATTCATATAATAAAATATTTACAGCACTAATAGGAAAATGGAAGAATGGTAAATGGGTATATAAAATTACCGATAGTGGATCTTTAAGCCAAAAAGCCAGTAAAACAATTACAATTGTTCCGAGACAAGATACTACACTGCGAATAAAACCACGTTTAAATCCTAAAACCACTCCTAAAAGTAAAAATAAAATAATTACAGCATCAATAATACTCATTTTTCTCTCTCCTAATCTACTATAATTATATTATATTCTTAATGAAAAAGAAAGAAAATTGTGATATCATTAATTTTGAGGTGATACTTTTTGACAATTGTATTTAAAGTTAGTCCTAATGTTCAAAAAAAAATGATTGAGTATTATCAAGATGCTAAAAGAGAGAAAACTCCTCCCTACGCTATTTTTCAAGCCATGGAAGCTGATACTATAATTACGCTTTATGAAAGTGGTAAAGCAATGTTTCAAGGTGTTAGTGCTGATATTGATGCCAATATTTGGGTAGATATGGAAAAAAAATTAAATAATCGTTTAATTGACATATCAGAAAATCAAAAAAAACAAGATAAATATAAGGACGAATTAAAATATTATTATAGTATTTCTACCATTGGTTCTGATGAAGTAGGAACCGGCGATTATTTTGGCCCAATCGTTGTCACAGCTAGTTACGTTGATAAAAGTAAAATTGATTTTATTAATGAATTGGGTGTCAAAGATTCGAAAAAATTAACCGATGAAAAAATTTTAAAAATTGCTCCTCTTTTAATGAAAGAAATACCCTATGTTACTTTTACCCTTAATAATGCCGATTATAATAAATATCAAAATTTAGGTTATAATATGAACAAAATTAAAGCTATATTACATAATAAAGTATTATATAGTTTAACTCATAAAGAAGAAAAATATCCTTATCAAAAAATTGTCGTCGATCAATTTGTTTATCCAAGAAAATATTTTGAACATATCCTAGAAGCTACCCAAAAAGTTACTGATATTACTTTCACTACGAAAGCTGAAAGTAAATGTGCAAGTGTCGCAGTTTCAAGTATTATTAGTAGATATATATTTTTAATGAAAATGTCGGAATTATCAAAAGAACTTGGTATAACAATACCTAAAGGAGCAAATGATATCGTCGATGAAGTTGGTATATCTATTATTAAAAAATATGGTTTAAATAAATTAGAAGAAGTTGCCAAATTAAATTTTAAAAATACGCAAAAAATTAAAGAAGCTCTACGTTCTAAAAACTAAGCTTCTTTTTTTATAACTTCTCCTATCATATTCGTTCCTTCAAGCCTTTTTAATAAAACAGGATAAATTTCGTTTTTAACTAATTTGCCCTCAATTTTAACATAAATATAGTTAGTAGTATGACCAAGAGAATAATCATCAAAAACTTCTTCAATTAATACATCCATAGTTTCATTTAAATGCTTATTTAAAAATTGTAATTCTAATTCTTGACTTAAGGTATTTAAAATATGACTTCTTCTTTTCTTTTCTATAGGATCAACTTGATTAGGCATTTTACTAGCTAAAGTTCCATCTCTTTTAGAATAAGGAAATACATGAATTTTAGCAAAACCAATATCTTTACAAGTATCTAAAGTTTGACTAAATAATTGGTTAGTTTCATAAGGATGCCCAACTATTACATCAGTAGTAATACTTACATCTTCTTTAATAGATCTAATTTCGGCGATTTTATTTTTAAAATATTCTAAGTTATATTTTCTATTCATTCGTTTTAAAATTTCATCGCTTCCGGCTTGCAAAGGAATATGAAAATGATTAACTAATTTGGCATTATTTTTTATTTCATTAAGCATTTTAGCATTTAATTCCGTAACTTCAATTGAAGATAAACGAATCCTTTCTAAGCCTTTTATTTTACTTATCTCATGAATCAAATCAGCTAGATCTTCATTATTTTTTCCTTGATAAGACCCAGTATGAATACCTGTTAAAACAATTTCTTTATGGCCATTTTTGACCAGTTTTTGAACTTCTAATATGGCTTTATCAAAATCTTTATTGCGGACATTTTTACGGACATATGG
>CANRLP010000059.1 GCA_947631515.1 uncultured Bacilli bacterium | reverse complement strand
ATTCTTAATCGGTAATAATTAATAATTTTATTGCAAAATACCTTTTTTTGTTGTAAAATCAATAAGACATTTAAAAAGAGGTGTTTTTTTATGGACAAAATTATTAATATTGCAGTAGTTGCCCATGTTGATGCAGGGAAAAGTACTTTAGTAGATGCATTGTTGCAACAAAATGGTGTATTTAGTGAACATGAAGAAGTTGTAGATTGTGTTATGGATAGTAATGATATCGAAAGAGAAAGAGGAATAACTATTTATTCTAAAAACTGTGCTATTCGATATAAAGATATTAAAATCAACATTGTAGATACTCCTGGGCATGCTGATTTTTCTAGTGAAGTTGAACGAGTTATTAAAACAGTTGATACAGTTATATTACTTGTTGATTCGGCAGAAGGACCTATGCCTCAAACTCGATTTGTTCTTAAAAAAGCTTTAGAGCAAAATTTAAGACCTATTTTATTTATTAATAAAATTGATAAGAAAGATGCTAGACCTTTAGAAGTAGTTGATATGACTTTTAATTTGTTTATGGAACTTAATGCTACAGATGAACAACTTGATTTTCCTATTATTTACGGGGTAGCAAGAGACGGAATTGCTAAAAAAAGTTTAGACGAAGAATCTGATTCTATTGCTCCACTTCTTGATACAATATTAGAAGTAGTAAAACCTTTTGAAGGAAATGAAAATGATAATTTACAATTACAAATTTCTAATTTGGGATATGATGAATATATTGGTCGTTTAGGAATTGGGCGAATAACAAAAGGATCAATAAAATCTGGAGAAATGGTTTCCTTATCAAAAAATGATGGTAAAGTTGAGACATTTAAAGTTACGAAATTGTTTGTAAATGAAGGATTAAAAAGAGTAGAAAAAACAGAAGCATATTATGGAGATATTGTAACAGTTGCAGGATGTAGTGATATATCAATAGGTGATACTATTTGTTCTAAAGATCATATTGAAGCCTTACCACCAATTGAAATAGAAAAACCAACTTTATCTATGAATTTTTTAGTTAATAACTCTCCTTTTGCAGGACAAAGTGGTAAATTTTTAACTACTCGTCATATTAAAGATCGATTGGAAAGAGAATTACAAACGAATGTAGGTCTTGTTGTTGAAGAATTAGAAAATGCCGACGGTTTTAAAGTAAGTGGTCGAGGGGAACTTCATTTATCTATTTTACTAGAAAATATGCGTCGCGAAGGTTATGAACTTTCAGTTTCTAAACCAGAAGTATTATTTGAAGAAAGAGACGGCAAAAAGTATGAACCATTTGAAAGAGTAATCGTTAATTGTCCCGAAGAATATTCAGGAACAGTTATTAATGATTTACAAGAAAGAAAAGGTCAACTATTAGTAGTGTCTTCTGAAAATGGTGGGGCTCACTTAGAATTTTCAGCTCCGACGCGGGGCTTAATTGGATATCGTAGTTCATTTATTACCAACACCCGAGGAGAAGGAATCATGGTTCGAAGTTTTGAAGATTATAAACCATATGTTGGAGATATCACAAGACGAAAAAATGGTGTACTAGTTTCTATGGAAAATGGTAAAGCTTTAGGATATTCATTATGGAATTTACAAGATAGAGGAACTTTAATTATTGAACCAGCTACTGATGTATATGTTGGTATGATTGTAGGAATCCATAACCGTGATAATGATTTAGATGTTAACCCTTGTAAAAATAAAAATTTAACTAATACCAGAAGTAGTGGAGCAGATGAAGCAATTAATTTAACTACTCCTAAAACATTTACTTTAGAAGAAGCTCTAGAATTTATTGAAGATGATGAATATGTTGAAGTAACTCCTACAAGTATTCGTTTACGGAAAAAATATTTAGATCCTAAAGAAAGATATCGTAATAGAAAGTAAAAAACTTTCTTTTTTAGTTGAAAAATGAAAATAGAAAATGATATTTTTAAATATACAAAGTTAAAAAATTCTTCTTTAATTAAATATGGTTTTACTAAAAAAGATAATGGCTATATATATCAAAAAAAATTTATGAAAAATTTTCAAGCTATTATCTCAATTACAGAAGATGGCCAAGTAACAGGTAAAGTTTGGGATTTAAATATGGATGAAGAATACAATAATTTTAGAATAGAAAATAATAATGGAGCTTTTACAAATAAAATTCGTGAAGAATATCAAACTATTTTATTAGATATAAAAAAACATTGTTTTGAAGAAATCTATTTTTTTACTGAACAAGCAAACCGTATAACTAATAAAATTTTAATAAAATATCATAATGAACCGGAGTTTTTGTGGGATAAGTATCCTCATTGTGGGGTTTTTAGAAATAGTCAAAATAATAAATGGTATGGGATTATTATGAATATCGATAAAAGTAAAATAGATAACTTATTGTCTGGGCAAGTAGAGGTTTTGAATATTAAATTAGGAGAAAAATTAGTTCTAGAATTATTAAAAGAAAAAGGTTACTATAAAGCTTATCATATGAATAAAAAATATTGGTTATCAATTATTTTGGATGAAACAATTACGGATGATAGAATAATGGAACTTGTTGATATAAGTTATGAATTTTCAATGAATAAAAAGTAAGTTATAATTGCTTTTTTTTAGTGGTTTTTGTATACTAAACATAAATAAATTAAGGAAGTGAATCTTATGGAAAGAACATTTACAGATCAAGAAATTGTAAGACGGGAAAAGTTAAAAAATATAAAACATCCTTACCCTGATAGATTTGAAGTTAATTATGAAATAAAAGATGCAGCTAATTTAGAAGATGGTGTAACTGGTGTTCGAGTTGCCGGAAGAATTGTCTTAATGCGAAAAATGGGAAAGATGGCTTTTTTAACCATTGGAGATATTGGGGGAAAAATTCAAATTTCTATTAAAATTGATATGGTGGGAGAAGAAAAATATCAAGAATTTAAAGAAAATTTTGATTTAGGTGACTTTATTGGAGTAGAAGGAGAAATTTTTACTACTCATACTGGAGAAAAAACGGTAAGAGCATCTTCATTTGAATTTTTAGGTAAAGCTTTAAAACCACTTCCCGAAAAATTTCATGGTTTGGAAGATATTGAAACTATTTATCGTAATCGTTATGTTGATTTAATTACTAATGATGAATCAAAATATAAATTTTTATTGCGTAGTCGTCTTATTTGGGAGATTAGAAGTTACTTACAAAATCTTGGTTATATTGAAATTGAAACACCAATATTAAACAATAAAGCTAGCGGAGCAACAGCTAAACCATTTATTACACATCATAATGCTTTAGATATTGATTTATATTTAAGAATTGCTCCAGAAACTTATTTAAAAAGAGCTGTAGTTGGAGGATTTACAAAAGTTTTTGAAATCGCTAGATGTTTCCGTAATGAAGGAATGGATGCTACTCACTTACAAGATTTTACAATGATTGAAGGTTATGGTGCTTACTTAAATTATGAAGATAATATGAAACTTTTAAGAGAAATGCTTCAAACTGTTATTAAAAATTTATTTGGTACTTTGGAAATTCAAATTGGAGATAAAATGGTCGATTTAAGTGGCGAGTGGCCAGCTATTTCTTTTCGAGATTTAATATTAAAATACTCTGATATAGATATTGATATTTATAATACAAAGGAAAAATTATTAGAAAAAATTAAAGAAGATAAAATTGAAATCGAAAGTGAAGTACCACTTGAAAATTTGGGATATGGAAATTTAGTAGATCAATTGTATAAAAAAGTAGCTCGTCCTCATATAATAGAACCAATTTATTTAACAAAACATCCAATTAGTTTATCGCCACTTGCTAGAGCTAACGATGATGATCCATCTTTGACTGATCGTTTCCAATTAGTTATTAATGGAGCTGAAATAATTAATGCTTATTCTGAGTTAGTTGATCCACAAGAACAAGAAAAACGTTTACTTAAACAAGCAGAATTAAAAGCTCAAGGTGATGAAGAAGCTATGCCAATGGATTATGATTACATTGAAGCTATGGAATATGGTATGCCACCAATATCTGGTTGGGGTATGGGAATTGATCGATTGATGCAATTAATTACCAATTCTGAAAATATTAAAGATTGTATTTTATTTCCATTAATGAAACCTAAAGATTAAAAAATAACTTTTGCAAAAAAAGACATAATTGTCTTTTTTTTGCGTTAAATTGTGCTATAATTTTATTGGGAGGTATGAAAATGAAAAAAATAAAAAGTATGTTTGAAAAACATAATTTAGTAAAAATTGTATGTTTAGCAATCTTAGTAACAATCATTTTATCTTGGATTATTCCTTATGGTTATTTTTCTTCAGGAGAATTAACTAGTTATGGTTTAAAAAGACAAGGTTTAACTGATATTTTATTATCAGGAGTTTATAGCGCTAATTTCTTTTTACAACAACTTCTTTTTGTAGTATTCATTGGTGTATTCTATAGTATTGTTACAAAAATTAGTGGTTATAAAGTCCTAGTAAATGGTCTTGCTAAGAAATTTCAAGGAAAGGAAAAGCTATTTGTTCTTCTTTCTTCATTAGTTATAACACTATTAACAACATTCTTAACTCAAACTTATATTGTGTTATTCTTTGTTCCATTTATTATTAATATAGCAACTAAATTGAAGTTAGATAAAATTACTGCTTATTTAGCTACTTTCGGCTCAATATTAGTTGGTATTTTAGGAGCAACATATGGTACAGAAGGATTAGTATATTTTATTAATTATTTAAATTATTATACTACTGTAGATGTAACATTAGAAATAGGAATTCGTTTTGGAATATTAGCTTTAGCATTCATTATTTTTAACTTCTTCACAATTAGAAGAATGAATAAACTAGCTAAATCTAAAAAGAATGAAGATAAGTTAGAAGATGTATTTGAAGTAGAAGAAGATTCTAAGAAAAAAGTTAAAGTTTGGCCAATGGCATTATTCTTCTTAATTATTTTTGCTTTTGCAATTTTAGGATATGTTAATTGGAATGGTAACTTTGGAATAACTGTATTTGATAAGTTTCATACTTGGTTAAAAGATTTATCAGTGGGAGATTATAATATTATCAGTTATATTTTAGGAGAAAATGCTGTTGCTTTAGGTACATGGGATTTATATATATTTACAGTAGTTCTTACTGTTGTCCTATTACTTTCTATGCTAATTTATAAAGTAAAATTTGATGATGTTGTTGAATATGTTAAAGAAGGCTTAAAGAAAATATTAGCACCTTTAGGAGTTATATTCCTAATTTATACAATATTTGTATTTATCTATTGGTCACCATTTACTGTAACTATTTCTAACTGGATTTTAAAGATGGCTGATGGTTTCAATCCTTTTTTAACTACTATATCAGCAGTTATAACTTCTATATTCCATATTGATTTTGGTTATACTGGTTATGTAATCGGAGATTTCATGGTTAATTATTTTGGAGATTCATTTAATATAGCTTATGTTATTTATATAACTATTAATGGTTTAGTTCAATTTATTGCGCCTACTAGTATAATGGCAATGTTTGGACTTGCTTATTTGAATATTCCTTATAAAAAATGGTTAAAACATATATGGAAATTCTTTGTAATAATGTTAGTAGTATTATTAATTATCTTTTCATTACTAACTTACTTATAAAAAAGTTAAAAGTTATCTTGATTGATAACTTTTTGTTTGCATAGAAATTGGCATTGTAGTAAAATAAAATTAATAATAGAGGAGGATTTATATGAAGAAAATAAAAAATAACCTCCCAACCAGACTAGCTCTGGGGGGGGGGTAT
>CANRLP010000058.1 GCA_947631515.1 uncultured Bacilli bacterium | reverse complement strand
ACAATTGAAAATCCAGACGTTAAAATGGTTGAACAATTAAATATTGCTAAAGATCAAGCTGAAAAAGCTAATCAAGCCAAAACAGAATTTTTATCTAATATGTCTCATGAAATTAGAACCCCACTAAATGCCATTGTCGGTTTTAGTGAATGTATGTTAACTTCCAACGATTTGGAAGAAAATAAAGGCTTTGCTAAAGATGTTATAGATGCCTCTCAAAACTTATTAGAAATTGTAAATGGTATTCTTGATATATCTAAAATCGAAGCTAATAAAATGGAAATTATTGAAAAAGAATATAATCCAAGAGAAGTTTTTAATTCCTTATGTACTCTTGTAAAACCAAGAATTGGAGAAAAACCGATTGAACTTAAAATGAGTCTTTCCCCTGACCTACCTGGTGTTTTAAAAGGTGATGTTGGTAAAGTAAAACAAGTTATTTTAAATTTACTTACTAATGCTGTTAAATATACTGAAAAAGGTGAAATAAATTTCAATGTTACTTGCGTGAATCAACAAGATAAATGCCTTCTTTACATTTCTGTAAAAGATACTGGACGAGGTATTAAGGAACAAGATATAAATAAATTATTTACAAAATTTGAACGGATGGAAGAAGATAAAAATACTACTATAGAAGGAACAGGTCTAGGATTAGCTATTACCAAAAGCTTAACAGAAATGATGGGTGGTAAAATAAATGTAAATAGCATTTATGGTGAAGGATCTAATTTTAGAGTTTATTTAGAGCAACAAATTATTAGTATGGATATTCCTCAAGAGTCTTTAGAAAAACAAGAAATTAACTATAATGTCGCGGTTGGCAAGAAAGTTTTAATAGTTGATGACTCTAAAATAAATTTAAAAGTTGCTACCCAAATATTTAAACCTTATCAATTTGAAATAACTACAGCTGAAAGTGGTTTTGAAACTTTAGAGCTATTAGAATCCAATACTTATGATATAATATTTATGGATATCATGATGCCGAAGATGAACGGAATTGAAACATTAAGGCGTTTAAAAGAAATTGAAGGTTTTGATATTCCAGTAGTAGCTTTAACAGCAGATGCTATTGAAGGAACCGAAGAAAAATATAAAAATGCCGGATTTGATGATTATTTATCTAAACCGATAGATAAAATTCAATTAGATACAGTTTTAAATAAATTATTGGGAGGTAAAAATAATGAATGATGTTAATTTATTAAAACAAAACAATGTTGATGTAGAAGCTAGTTTAAGCTTATGGGGAGATATGGATTCTTATAATGAGAGTTTAAAAGAATTTAAAGACTCTTTAAATTCTAAATTAGCTAATTTAGAGGCTTATAAAAATGCTTCTGATTGGAACAATTATGCTATACTTGCTCATAGTATTAAAAGTGAATCAAAATATTTAGGTTTCATGCAAGAAGCAGAAGTATTCTTACAACACGAATTAAAAGGAAAAGATAGTGATGCGTTTTATATCAATAGTCATTTTGACGAAATAAGAAATACCATTAATAAAATTATTGCCCTATTAAATGAATATTTTAAAGACACAGTTACATCAGATAATACACCTAAATCTATCTTAATCGCTGATGATTCTAATATTATTTTAAATTTCTTAGAAAAAAATATGGGAGCAAATTATAGAATAATTAAAGCTAATGATGGTAAACAAGCCATAGCAGCTATTGAACAAAATAATGTCTATGCCCTACTTTTAGATTTAAATATGCCTACTTTAAATGGTTTTGAAGTTTTAAACTATTTAAAAGAAAATAATTTAATAGATAAATTACCAGTTGTTATTATTACTGGTGACGATACGGAAGAAACAATCCAAAAAGCTTTCAGCTACCCTATTCTAGATGTTTTAAATAAACCATTTAATGAAAATAATATTAATCGCGTATTAGAATCAATTGAAAGTTTTTACAATAAAAATTAATAGAAAAAAAGCACTTCTTGTAAGTGTTTTTTTATTTATTTGCTATATAATAAGCATAATATTCATCATAGGTAATTTCTTCATCATGAACTACTTTGGCAGCCTCTAAACCTACATAACGCCAATGCCATGATTCAGCACTATAACCAGTTAAATACTCTTTATCTTGAGGATATCTTTCAATAAATCCATATTTATAAGCATTTTCTTTTAACCAAGCATAAGCAGGAGAATCTTGAAAAGTTCCAGTTAATTGATTATGAATCTCAAATACATCAATAGCTAGTCCACTTTGATGTTCAGAATATCCTGGTCTAGCAGCTACTTTATCTGCTTCCCGTTCACCTTTAGATTGTTTCAAGCTTTTATAAACATCTTCTTGATCTTGATAGTTTCGATAACTAGAATTAACAATTAATTGAATATCAGCTTCCTTAGCAGCATGCCACATAGAAACATAAGCATCATTAGCTTCTTCAGTTATTTGATTATCAGCATAGGCATATTGAGAATTAATAGTAACTAAAGATGAAGGTTCAAAATCAGAATTTAATTTATAATACTTATTTACCATTAATAAATTACCTTCACTAGTATCAGTATCAATATCATGTTCATAAAATTCATAATCTCGATTAACATTTACAATTGCAACAATATCTTTTAATTCTTTATCTTTATTTTTTTCTTGATAAGCTAAATATCGATCTAAATTATTATAAATATAATATTTCTCTTTTGCTAAGTTTAAAATTAATTCATTTCTTGGTAAAGAAAGCACTTTTTCGATTTCCTCATCTTCTTTAAAATATTTTAAAAATTCTTTGGCAACATCTAAATCATAACCATGTTCAATTAGTTTATATTCATAGGTTTGCTTATATTTATATTCTTTATATTTATTTATTCCAAAAGCTAGTCCAAAAATCACAATAAATATAATAACTCCAATTATTATTAAACTTTGCATTGCTTGTTTTTTTATTTTCATTCTTTTCGCCATTATATTACCTCTATTCTTCTTTAGATTAATTATAACACATGCTTTATATTTACAAAATAGCTAAAGTGTAGTATCATGGTTATATGATAGTTGGAGGGTGTAGTAATTGAACAAAAATAAATATGTACTAAGCAAATGTCCTAATTTCTATCGTATAATTAATTTTGACTATTTTGAAGATGATTTAGTGTCAGAAAAATTAATAAAGATTTATGAAAATTATATTTTTAATATAGATATTACGAATGAAGAAGAAATTAACTTAGTTAAAAAAATTGATTATGTCTTAGGCAAATATATGGATGATTATATGTTTAGAAGAAAAATGCAAACCGAAATTATGAATGTTAGAATTAAAAAATCTTGTCCTAATGTATTAAAAGCTGTTGTAGAAAGTATTGTAGCAATATTTACACGATATGAAGAAGAAACAACAAGAAATATTTATATTTCAAGATGGATATAAATACTTCTTGTTTTTTAATGGACTTTTTGTTATAATCAATATATATTCTTTATGGCGCTGTAGCTCAGCTGGCTAGAGCAACCGGTTCATACCCGGTAGGTCGAGAGTTCGAATCTCCCCGGCGCTACCAGATTAATAAAAACTCGAAATTCGAGTAAAATAAAAAAGAGGAACATTCAATATTGCAGTGTTGAGTGTTACCCAATAATTTGTGTAGCACCTAATTCAAACTGTTTGAGTTAGGTGCACTTTTAATTTAGAATTACAAACAGTAATGCTATAAGTAAAAGGATGACAATGATTAAAAAAAATACTCTTTTTACAGAGTATTATTTTAAATTAGAAATGATTTCATCTTTTTTCATTGTAGAATAGCCTTTAACGCCTTGTTCTTTAGCAACAGCTTTTAATTCAGTTAAAGTCATTTTACTATAATCTGTAGTAGCTTTCTTTTCTTCTTTTTTAACAGCCTCTACTTTCTTTTCTACTTTAACTTCTTTTTTAGCTTCTTTTACTTCAGCTTTTTTACCACTAGCTAAAGCATCTTTAGCTACCTTGACTAATTCTTTAAATGATTTAGGATCATCAATTGCAAGTTCACTTAACATTTTACGATTTACTTCAATACCAGCGATATTTAAGCCATTGATAAATTTAGAATAACTTATATCATTTTCCCGGCATCCTGCATTAATTCTAGTAATCCATAATTTTCGGAAATTTCTTTTATTTTGTCTTCTATCTCTATAAGCATAAGCTCCACTATGGAAAACTTGTTCTTGTGCAGTTTTAAATAATCTATGTTTACTTCCAAAGTAACCTTTGGCTTGTTTTAAAACTTTTCTTCTTCTATTTTTAGCTACATTTCCGCCTTTAACTCTTGTCACTTAAATACCCTCCTTACTAGATTACTGACTTAATTCTGTCAGTATCTCCTTTACTTAAAGTTCCTTTGTTCCGTCTTTGTCTAACTTGTTTGGCAGTATCCTTACTAGTTTTATGATTTCCACCACTTAATTTATAAGAAAGTGTACCATTTTTACGTTTTTTGAATACTTTACTACTTGCTTTATGAGTTTTTTGTTTTGGTCCTTTTGCCATAATACAATCCTTCTTTCTACTTATCTTTTTTAGGTGCTAAAATGATATACATATTTTTACCTTCCATCTTAGGAGCCGTATCAACATCTGCATATTCACTTAAAGCCTCAGCAAATTTATTTAAGACATCCCGTCCAAGTTCAGGATGAGCCATTTGTCTTCCTTTAAAACGAATAAATCCTTTAACTTTATGCCCTTTTTCTAAATAAGATGCCGCATTTTTCTTACGTGTTTCAAAATCATGAATATCAATAGTTACTGACAATCGATACTCTTTAAGTTCTTTGTTAGTTTCTCTTTGTTTCTTTTGAGCATCTTTTTGTTTTTTTTGTCTTTCATATTTATACTTATTGTAATCCATTACTTTGGCAACTGCAGGAGTACTTCCAGCATTCATAAGTACTAAGTCTAATCCTGCATAACTTGCGAGTGTTAAAGCATCTTCTATTTTCTTTAAACCCATTTGTTCTCCATTAGGTCCAATTACCATTAATTCAGGCACTTTGATTTGATCATTAATTGGCAATTCGTTTTTATTATTTGCTATATAAATGCACCTCCATACATTATAAAAGGCAGATACCTAGTATCCACCTAAAAACCTAAATATTAATTAATATTAATTCTTTGGCTTTTTAACCTATTGCTAATTGGGCAATCAGGTGGATTGTGGATACAATCTCTTTCCTTTTTCTAATAACAATAAGATTATATATTAAATATATGTAAAATGTCAAGAAAAATTATCCGATTAAGAATCTTGGGCGAACGCCATACTCGGTGGACGCATAGACGCCGCCGCCGGAATAGCCGCGACCGTAGACACTAGCAAAGGTAGACAAAGTCGATACATCTTTTAACCAATAGCCACTCATTCCCGAAGTACTACTATTATTAATAAATTCAGGTTTTATTTGAAAGATAGCGTACTGACGATTATCTATTCCTGTATCGAATCCTGATGATGACCACACCGTTGTTCCATAAACATTTATTTCACTCATTAAATCTAATTTTCTACTATACCATGCCCAATTGCTACTTGCGCCTTTTATTGTATTCCTTTTATTTGGTAAATCTTCTTTTACTTCAGTACTTAGATAATTTCTATATTCTATTATATGATCTGTTTTGTCATTACTAGGATTATTGTTTCCAAAATCCGGTTCTATATATGTAGTTAATACTGTATCTAATGTTCCTCCTCCTTCTTTTTTAGTAGTCGTAGCTATTCCATCATCTCCTACTTCATATCCTACCATTGCACTTCCGGCATATCCACCTTTAGTTGTA
>CANRLP010000057.1 GCA_947631515.1 uncultured Bacilli bacterium | reverse complement strand
CTACCAATGCCACTACTAGCCCCTGTAATTAAAGCTTTCATATTATCACCCATTCATAGTATACCATAAAAAAAGAAGGCTTATGCCCTCTTTTCTAAAGCTTCTATAACAAATGGTACAACTTGTTTTTTACGAGATAACAAATCTTGAATATAAGTACCTTCACTAAATTCTTCATCGTTAAACACATCTCTAACAATTTCTTCAGATTTACGATCATAGAAAACATAAGAACCATTTTTTTCAATATCAGTTATTAAAGTAACAACCATATCAAATTTACCACTAGCTAAATCATCAATTTTATTAATAAAGTTATCAGCTTCTGCAGCAATATCTTCATAATCCATAGTAAATATTTGATTAATACATACCATCTTATCGCCGACACGGAATGTTTTAATATCTTCCTCTAATAATTCTTCTGGCTTTTTACCTTTGATTGAGAAACCAGCTTTAATCATATTATGACCATATTCTTTAACATCAACTTCAGCAATTTTAGCTAAGGCTGAAACGGCTTGGCAATCTAAATCAGTAGTTGTAACACTTTTTAACAATAAAGTATCTGACAAGATAGCTGATAGCATGATACCAGCAATATCCTTAGGTATTTCAATATGATTTTCTAAAAACATATTATAAATAATTGTACAAGTACATCCTACAGGCATACTTCTAAAATTAATTGGATCAGGAGTACCAATATTTAATAAATTATGATGATCTACAACTTCTTCAATAATAGCTTCTTCAATACCATCAACACTTTGATTAAAACCATTATGATCAACTAACATAACCCTTAATTTTTCATAATTATTAACATCATTAATACTAATAACTCCTAAACACTTATTATTTTTATTAACAACCGCATAATTAGTATGACCATATTTATCTATTAATTCTAATAATTGACTACGATAATCAGTATCTAAAACAGAGATTGAAGTTTTATTTTCAATAACCGTACTAATATAATTGGCTAAAGAAATATTATTAATCGTATGATAAGTATCTAATTCAGTTTTAATAACATTAATTTTATTTTTTTTCGCTTTTTCTAACAATTCTTGATCTAAATCATAATTTCCAACTAAAATAAGTAATTTTATTTTACTATTAATAGCATAATCTAAAATTTTAAAACGATCGCCAACAATTAATATATCATCATTTTTTAAATCAATTTCACTAGCGAATGTAGCACTTTGATAACTTCCTACTAATATTCTACCTTGAATTTCTTCATCAAATTGTAAAACAATCTCTCCTTTTAAAGATTTATTAATATTAGTTAAATTAGAATTTAATGTGTCTTTATCACCATTTATAATTGTTTTAGCAATCTCTTTTAAAGTAGCTAAACTCTTTAATTTTTTATTTTGATCAACTACAGCTACTCCTGTAACTCCTTCTTCTTGCATTAATTCATAAACATCTAAAATAGAAGAATTTTCTAAAACAATAACTTTTTCATTGTAATGCATATTTTTAATTTGAATTTTAACATCATTTAAAAATCCAGGTTCTTTAATATTAAAATAATCTAAAGCATATTTTGCTTCTTGATTTACATGTCCTAGTACTCTAGGTACTGTTTTGTAACCTAATTGATTTTTTAAATAAGACAAACTTATACTAGAGCAAACACTATCAGTATCTGGCTTTTGATGACCGAAAATATAAATTGTTTCCATTTTTTCACTTCCCTTTTTTAACCTTTGCTAGTATAACACAAAAAATAATAATTACAAAGGTATTTTTTAACTATCTTCACTTTTCATTTCAAATAAAAGATTTCTAAGTTCCATAGCGCGTTCAAAGTCTAAATTTTTAGCAGCTTCTTTCATTTCTTCTTCAATACGAATCATTAAATTTTGTTTTTCTTTTTTACTCATTTTTTCTTCTGGTTTAGAAGATTCAATTTCATTACTAATAACTTCTTTAATTTCCTTTTCAATAGTTTTAGGAATAATACCATGTTCTTGATTATATTGATTTTGAATTTCTCGTCGTCTTGCTGTTTCTTTGATTGCTATATCCATAGCTTCACTTAAAGTATCCGCATACATAATTACATGGCCATGACTATTACGAGCACATCTACCAATAGTTTGAATTAAACTTCTACTACTTCTTAAAAATCCTTGTTTATCAGCATCTAAAATACAGATTAAACTGACTTCGGGAATATCTAATCCTTCTCTTAATAAATTTATTCCTACAACAACATCATATATTCCTTGTCTTAATTCTTGAATAATTTTTAAACGTTCTAAAGTTTTAATTTCACTATGTAAATATGCTACTTTGATATTCATTTCTTTTAAATAATTAGTTAGTTCTTCACTCATGCGAATAGTTAAAGTAGTTATTAAAACTCGCTCATTTTTGGATTTTCTAATATTTATTTCATTAATAATATCATCAATTTGACCCAAAGTTTGTTTTACTTCAATTGTCGGATCTAAAAGACCAGTTGGACGAATAATTTGTTCTACAAACTTACCATTTGTTTTTTCTAACTCATAATCACCGGGAGTTGCTGATACATATATCGCTTGATTTATTTTACTTTCAAATTCATCAAATTTTAAAGGCCGATTATCTAAAGCACTAGGAAGACGAAAGCCATAATCTACTAAAGTTTGCTTACGCATTCTATCTCCATTATACATTCCTCTTACTTGAGGCAAGGTTACATGAGATTCATCTACTACTAATAAAAAATCTTTGGGAAAGAAATCAATTAAACAGGTAGGAGTTTCTCCTTCGCCCCTTAACGCTAAATGACGAGAATAATTTTCTACGCCACTACAAAAACCAGTTTCTTTAAGCATCTCTATATCATAAAGAGTTCTTTCACGAAGACGTTGTTCTTCTAATAATTTATTTTGACTTTTTAATTCTTCTAGACGTCCTTTTAACTCTTCTTCGATTCTTCTTATTGCTTCAGTCATTTTCTCATCACTAGTAACAAAATGGCTAGCTGGAGATATGGTAATCGTTTTTTGATTTTGCTCTACTGCTCCTGTTACGGGATCAAAACTATATATTTTTTCAACTTCATCTCCAAATAATTCAATTCGAATACCACTTTGGTGTTCATTTACCGGAATAATATCGATGATATCGCCCCGGACCCGAAAAGTTCCACGATGGAAATCAATGTCACTTCGCTCATAAGTCATATCAATTAACTTATTTATAATCGTACTTCTTTTAATAGTATCTCCAACATTTAAAATAAGCATTTTATTAATATATTCTTCTTTTTCTCCAATACCATAAATACAAGAAACACTGGAAACAACTATCGTATCTGAATAATTAATTAATGATGAAGTAGCAGCATGGCGAAGTTCATCTATTTCATCATTTATAGAAGAATCTTTTTCAATATAAGTATCGCTTGAAGGAACATATGCTTCCGGTTGATAATAATCATAATAAGATACAAAGTATTCAACGTGATTATTTGGAAATAACTCTTTTAATTCGCTATATAATTGGCCGGCCAAGGTTTTATTATGGGCAAGAACTAAAGTAGGCATATTAACACTTGCAATAACATTTGCAATAGTAAAAGTTTTCCCTGTACCTGTTGCTCCTAGTAAAACTTGTTCTTTTTTGCCATTTTTAATACCTTCAACTAACTCTTTGATAGCTTCTGGTTGGTCACCGCTAGGATTATACTTTGATACTAACTGAAACATATCTTCCCTCCTTACTATAACTTGTTATCAACCATAAAATTAGAAAATAATAATAAATAAATTTCAATAATATATTTTATCACTATTTTATAACCAAAACAAGGAAACATCTTTTATGTTTCCCTATTACTATTTTTGTTTTTCTCTACAGATATTATACCATTTATTTTTTTTTATTTAAAGACTTTTTAAATAAATTTTTTTTCTGTATAATTAAAAAAATTAAAGGAGTTATTTAGATGAAAAAAAGGAAAAATTCAAAATCTTTTTTTACTTACTTAAAGAAAACTTATAAATTTGCTAAAAAGGATAAAAAATATTTAATCTTCTTATTATTAGGAAGCATTTTATATTGTACCGTAAGTATATTAATACCTTTATTAACTGCTAGAAGAATTGTTGCTTTAACAAGTTCTTTATGGCAACAATTAATTTTGATAACTATTGCTATTTTTTTGATAGAAGCAATATCAAATTTTATTCTCTTGGGTAATAACTATTTTATGAATCGTTTCTACTTTGCTGTTAAAAAAAATATACAATCGGAATTAACGAAAGAAACTTTAAAAATCGATATGCACACTTTAAATAATAATTCTAGTGGTTTATTTATTGAAAGAATTAATGAAGATACAAGTAATTTAGCAGATGTGTTTAATAAAATTGTTGATTATGGTACTTATATTTTATCGAATATTGGAATTTTAATTAGTATATTTTTTCTTAATAAATTAATTTTTTGTATCTATTGTTTATTTTTAATCATTCTTTATTTCAGTCAAAAATTTGCAGCGAATAAAATTCAAGAAAAAATGGAATTAGTAAAAAAAGCAAGAGAAAATACCTCAGGTTTTATTAGTGAACTGGTCAGAGGTGTTAAAGACATTAAAATATTAAATGCTGAAGATAGTTTTATAAAAAGCGCAGACAAGAGAGTTGATAGTTTAAATGAAGCTTTGTATGCTATGAATCGTACTCGTGCTCATTTTCGTTTTATTAATGGTAATATTCGCGATTTATTAGATTTTGCCATAATGATTGTAGGCATTATTTTCATTGTGAATGGAAAACTGGAAATAGCGATGATGTTAATCATTTTAGAATATCGAGGACGCATTATGAGTATTTCTTCTAATTTTGAAAATTTATTTGATTTTATAAAAACATTTAATTTATCAGCAGAAAAAATATTTGATATTCTAGAAGGAGATAAATTTCCTAAAGAAGTATTTGGACCAAAAAAAATTAAAAAGGCTGAAGGTAATATTGAGTTTAAAAATGTCTCTTTCCAATATGGTGATGACCAAGAAGTATTACGAAAAATTAGTTTTAAAATTAAACCTAATGAAACTGTTTCTTTTGTTGGCAAAAGTGGTAGTGGTAAATCAACTATTTTTAATTTAATTGCTGGTCTTTATTATCCAAAAAGTGGAACTATTTTAATTGATGGTATTCCTATAACAGAATTAGATAAAGATTCGATTCGTGGAAATTTATCTATCATTAGTCAAAATCCTTATATATTTAATATGAGTATTCGAGATAATTTGAAAATTATTAAAGAAGATGTAACAGAAAAAGAAATAGTAGCCTCTTGTAAGATGGCTTGTTTACACGATTTTATTATGACACTTAAAGATGGATACGATACTATCGTGGGAGAAGGTGGCGTGACTTTATCCGGTGGTCAAAGGCAAAGACTGGCTATTGCTCGTGCTCTTATTTTAAAAACTGAAATTATTTTATTTGATGAAGCAACTAGTGCCCTAGATAATGAAACGCAAGCTGAAATTCAAAAATCTATCCAAAATATGCAAGGAGAATACACTATATTAATTATTGCACATCGTTTATCCACTGTTATTAATAGTGATCGTATTTTATTAATTGATAATGGAAAAGTAATTGATGAAGGTACACATCAAGAGTTACTTGCTAAAAATAAAGAATATCAAACTTTATATGAATTAGAATTAAAAGAACAAAATACCAAGGATTTATAGATTACTTGGTTTTTTTTAATTAAATGGTTTACTATTAGCAAATTGATGATGTTTTTATAATAATTCCCCTTTCTTCCTTTTTATTAAAAAAATCTACCTTATTTCTAAGATAGACTTTGGATT
>CANRLP010000056.1 GCA_947631515.1 uncultured Bacilli bacterium | reverse complement strand
TTCCTTTTTTTGACATAATTCGACAAAATAAAGTATAAAATGACAATTTTTGTTAAGAATAAAATTAGAAAGGAGTAAAAAAATGAATAATTTAAAAAAAGTATTTTTCTTAGGATTTATAGCATTAATACTTCCTCTAATGAATGTTAAAGCAGCAACTGTTACTGTAAGAAATCAAAGTGATTTAAAAGCTGCCTTACAAAATACAGAAGCTACTATAATTTCTTTAGGAGAAGATATTGAAACTACTGAAAAAATTAATATTACAAGACCTGTAACAATTGATGGTAATAACCATACTATTAAATATGTTGGTAAATTTGGTAGTGATCAAAGTTCTGACAATAAAGTATGGGGTGGAATTTATGTTTTACAAGTATATAAAACAAATGCTACAATTCGTAATATTAAATTAACTGGTGGTAATGCGGCTTTATTAGTTAATGGAGGAAACGTAAAATTAGAAGGTACAATTGATGTTTCTGGTAATGGTTTTGGTGGCATTGAACTTGGTCAAGGTTCAGGAGTAGAAGATATTAATCATTTAATTATGGATGAAAATACTACTATTGTTAATTCAACAGAAACTTCCGATAAACCAACACTTTGGGTGCCAGGTGATTCTGATGCTGCAGTTATTGAAAAAAATGGTAAAGAATATGTTATCGCTTCTGGAGAAGAGTTAACTGACGAAGTATTAAATGCAGTTTTAGAAGATCAACCAAGTCCTCAAACTGGTGATTCTATTGTTTTAACATCTATGATAGGTTTACTAAGTTTAGGTGCATTTGGTTTGAGTGCTAAAAAATATATGGCCTAAAAAAAATCAAGAAGAGCAATCTTCTTTTTTGATTAATTTAGCATGGACAGCAATACGATTACCATTATTGTCTTTACAAGATGAAAGAGTTAAAATTTTATCATTTTGAGAAATTGAAGTATTAAAATCATAAATACTTCGATTTTTAATTGTTTTTAAAAAAGTTTCGTATTGTTCATCATTTTCAAAATGGGTAGTTATATAATAACTTTCTTCGGGAATGACATAAACACTAAAAATTTGCCATAAGCTATTTTCTTTTGGCATAGATAATTTAATTAACGGATCATTGGTTAACCAATTTTTATCCAATAAATTTTTTAAACTTGTAAACATTGTATCATCTAAGCGACGATGACCATAAATAATAGTATTTTTATTCCAGGTTTTATAATTATTACGAAAATCAGCGAAAATCCAACCAGCTTTATTATAAGATTTATCAAAAGAATGAGTTAGATAGAAATCATTATTATCAGTTTGGACAACGGGGTAATCAATACTAGTTCCATTAACTTGAATCCATGCTACTGTATCAGTATTTTCTTTTAATAAATCCGTAAAATCTACTTTTAAAAAGGGAGTTTCAATATATTGCCAATATGCATCGTTTTCATCTTCGGGAGGATTAACTAAGTGAAGTTGACTTTGATCTTCTTCTTTAAAAGTACTTTGTAATCTATTAGTTATATTTTGAGTATGATTCATATCAATTTTCCAACAAATAAGTTCGGCGATAGTATTTAAAACAAAAAGCCATGAAATTAAACAAATTGTTAAATAAATCTTTTTTTTAATCATAACGTTCCTTCTTTACACTCTTTATTTTGTTTGAATTTAAAAGAATTATTCGAAAGTTTTGATAGATTCGTGATATAATGAGATTGGTGAAAATATGCAAAATATTTATGGAATGACGCGAGCTAAATTAGAAGAATATTTTACTTCGCTTGGTGAGAAAAAGTTTAAAGCTTTACAAGTATTTGAATGGTTGTATCAAAAGAAAAATAATGATGTTAATACTTGGAGTAATATAAAAAAAACCATTCAAGAAAATATTTTAAAAGATTTTTCTTTTACTATGCCTAAAATAGTGCGTCAAGAAAGAGATACTTTAACACGAAAATTCTTATTTTTACTTTATGATCAAAATTATATTGAAGCTGTTGTCATGTATCATGATTATGGCATTTCTGTTTGTGTTTCTAGTCAAGTAGGATGCAATATGGGTTGTGCTTTTTGTGAAAGTGGTCGCCTTAAAAAGGTACGTAATTTAGAAACTTTTGAAATGGTTTGCCAAATTTTATTAATTGAAGAAAATATTAAAGAACGAATATCTAGTGTGGTTATTATGGGAATTGGAGAACCTTTAGATAATTTTGCAAATGTTATGGATTTTATTCATATAATTAATGATGCCAAAGGTCTAGCTATTGGTATTCGTCATATTACTTTATCTACGAGTGGAATTATCCCTAAAATAGATGAGTTAAAAAATATGGATCTTCAAATTAATTTAGCCATTTCTTTGCATGCTCCGAATGATGAGATTCGTAATAGAATAATGAAAGTAAATAAAGTGTATAATATTAGTCAACTTATTAACACTATAAAGAGCTATATTGCACATACTAATAGACGAGTGACGATAGAATATGTTATGCTAAAAGAAATAAATGATAGTGAGACTTGTGCTATAGAACTTGCACATCTTTTACATGGCATGAATGTTTATGTGAATTTAATTCCCTATAATGAGACGAATCATTTAGAGTTTAAAAAAAGTGATGCCAAAACGATTAGTAAATTTTGTGAAACTTTAAAACAAAATGGCATCAATGTCACTATCAGAAAAGAGTTTGGAAGCAAAATATCTGCGGCTTGTGGACAGTTGCGAAGCAAAGAGGTGGAAAGATGAAAAGCTTTTATTTAACAGATGCCGGACGGGTTAGAAGTCATAACGAAGATAGTGTAACAATACTTAAAAATGCTAGCGGCGAATATCTTTTAATGGTAGCTGATGGAATGGGGGGCCATAGAGCGGGGGAAATTGCCTCCAGTCTTGCTGTAACCCATTTAGGGAAACGTTTTAGTAAAATTGCTTCGATCGGTTCAAAATTAGATGCCGTAAATTGGTTAAATGATAATATAAATGAAATAAATAAAGAAATAATTGATTATGCTTTAGAAAATCCTAATGCTACAGGTCTTGGAACAACTCTTGTTTTGGCTCTTTTAACCAAAGAATATTTGATATTTGGTAATATTGGAGATTCAAGTGGCTTTGTTTTAAAAAATGGTCATTTACATAAAGTAACTCACGATCACACTTTAGTAAATTTACTGGTTAGTGCAGGTGACTTAACGGAAGAAGAAGCTAAATTCCATCCCAAAAAGAACGTTTTAATGAAAGCTCTAGGGGCAATGGAGAAAGTAGAACTAGATATTTTTGATGTTGATTTGTCTAGTGAAGCCATTCTTTTATGTAGCGATGGTTTAACAAATATGTTAACTGTTGAACAAATTGAAAAAGTTTTAAATGATTCAGAATTAGAAATTGAAGAAAAAATCATAAAATTAATTAGAAAATGTAATGCACGAGGTGGAACAGATAATATTTCAATTGCTTATCTAATTATGGAAAGTGGTGAAGAAGAATGATCATGAAGGGGCAAAAGATTAGTGATCGCTATCAAATTATCAAAAGTATTGGTGAAGGTGGCATGGCTAATGTTTATCTTGCCTATGACACTATTTTAGATCGTAATGTAGCGGTTAAAGTTTTACGAGGAGATTTAGCAAGCGATGAGAAATTTGTACGTCGTTTTCAAAGAGAAGCCTTATCAGCAAGTAGTTTAAATCATCCTAATATTGTAGAAGTTTATGATGTCGGAGAAGATAATGGCGATTACTATATTGTCATGGAATATATTGAAGGGAAACATTTAAAAGAGTTATTAAAAAAACGCGGTAAATTAACAACGAGTGAAGTTGTTGATATAATGATGCAAATTACCGATGGAATGAGTGTTGCTCATGATTCTTATATTATTCATCGTGATATTAAGCCTCAAAATATTATGATCTTAGAAAATGGTATTGTTAAAATAACTGATTTTGGAATATCTATGGCGATGAATGCAACCCAACTTACCCAAACTAATTCTGTTATGGGTAGTGTCCATTATATTCCCCCAGAACAAGCTAGTGGTAAAGGAGCAACTTTACAAAGTGATATTTATTCAATGGGAATTTTAATGTATGAACTTTTGACGGGTAAATTGCCATATCGTGGCGATAATGCTGTAGAAATCGCTTTAAAACATTTAAAAGAACCAATGCCTAATATTAAAGAAGATTTGCCATCATTACCTAATAGTATTGAAAATATTATTTTAAAAGCAACTGCTAAAAATCCTAAAAATCGTTATAATGATGCTCGCGAAATGCATGAAGATTTAAAAACTTGCTTAGATGATTCACGAAGTCGGGAAAAACGTATTGAGTTTAAATATCCAGAAAATAATTTTGATGATACAAAAATTAGCAAAATGTTAAAAGATACTCCTAAAAAAGTAGATGAAGATGGTACACCGATTGCTAAACAAATTACGAAAGATGATTTGAAAAAGCAAAATAAAGTATTAATTGTTTTAGCTTCCGTTTTTACAGGGCTAGTAGTAATTATTACTACAGTATTCGTTTTGATTCCGGTTATTACTAACCAAAAAGAAATTGCTGTACCTGATGTAGAAGATATGACGATTCGGGAAGCCATTAAAACCTTACAAGATAGTGGTTTTAAAGTTAATGATGAACAACAAGAACAATCTTCTAATGATATAGCAGAAGGACATATAATTAAAACTAATCCAGCAGCAGGAAGTAAAAGAACTAAAAATACCGAGATTACTTTATATGTATCTATCGGGGATACTAAAATAACCATTGAAAATTATTTAGGCAAAAATTATCTAGAAGTTAAGGGAGCATTAGAAGCTTTAGGATTACAAGTTTTAATTGAGAAAAAAGAAGTTGATGAAGCTGGTAATTATAAAGATGGCGAAATAATTGAACAATCGGTAAAAGCCGAAGAAAAATTATCGGTTGGAGATACAATAACTTTGTATATTCCTGATATTGTTAGTAAATACCCTGATTTTACAGATGGTAGTTTTACAGTGGATGACGTTGAAGCTTTTTGTAGCGAATATAATATTAAATTAACAATTGATTATGTTGCTACTTCCGAATATGCAAGTGGATCTATATTTTATCAAGATAAACCAAAAGACTATACGATAATTGCTGGTCAAAGTTTACGAATTAAAGTAGCTGAAGAAGCATTAGTAGAAGATAGTGAAGATGGAGAATGTGAAGAAGGATTATGTTAATGTCTGGTCAAATTATTAAAATAATTAGTAATTTGTATAGTGTAAAAGTAAATAATGAAGTAATTGAATGTCGAGCTAGAGGAAAATTTCGGCAAGAAAAAATTACCCCTTTAGTAGGGGATCAATGCCAAATTGATTATGATAATAAATATATATTAGAAATAAAACCGCGAAAAAATTATTTAGTAAGACCAGCAGTAGCTAATGTTGATATGGCTTTAATTATTACAAGTGTTAAAAAGCCTAATCTTTCTTTACAATTATTAGATAAATTAATCGCGGTAGTGTCTATTCATAATATTGAACCAGTTTTATGTTTTTCTAAATTGGATTTATTAAATCAAGAAGAATTAGCAAAAATAAATAAAATTATGGATTATTATCAAAAAATTGGTTATAAAGTGTTAAAAAATACCGAATTAGATAACTTAAAAAATGTCTTAAAAAATAAGATTATCGTTATTACTGGTCAGACGGGAGCAGGGAAAAGTACTCTTTTAAATAAATTAAATCCTAATTTAAATTTAAAAACTAACGAAATTTCGGCATCTTTAGGTCGGGGTAAACATACAACTCGTCATGTTGAATTATTTAATATTGCTGATTTTTACATTGCCGATACTCCTGGTTTTTCAAGTTTA
>CANRLP010000055.1 GCA_947631515.1 uncultured Bacilli bacterium | reverse complement strand
ATTTTTTTATTCTTTTTCTTTTGTTATTTTTTTCACTTTAAAAGGAGTGTTTTTTATTTTTCACTCCTTAACACTGGCGTTAAATACTAACGCTTTTTACTAAATCATATGATAAAATTATTTTTTTATTTTGCATTTCGTTACCTGTTGATTCATCCATCCATATTTTTATCTTATATTCTTTTTGACTACCAACTATTGAATCACTAGCTAATACAAAGTAAAAACTATTGTTATCTTCTTTTTGTGGCAAGGTATTTAAAGCATATATTTGATTATCAATGGCAATATTTAAACAATTATAATCCAAAGAAGAATTTTTTGATACAACTAATAACAAACTATAATTTTCTTTAGTTAAACTTTCATTATTAACAGTTAAAGTCGTATCACTTACCTTTGCTAAGGCATCACTATCTTTCATAGGATACATAACATAATTTAATGGATTATTTACTGATAAACTCGTATAATTTAGTTCATCTTTATCAGGAACAAATGCTAACGTTTGAATATTAATAAATGTTTCGCGCAAAGAAAACGAAAGGAATAAAAATGCACAAACAAATATGATTTCAACCACTTTTGCAATAATTAAACGATTTAAATTTTGCTTTACTTTCATCCTAAACACCCCTTTGATAGCTTCATTATAGCAAAAAAAAAGCCAAAAATCAACTTAAGCGTTATTTTTCGACTTTTTTTGTTTATTTTTAGGAACAGCAACTACTATTCGAGCACTTTTTTTAACTGGTATAGGATCTGGTTCATATTCACTTCTTCCAGTTTTTAAGCGTTTCTTTAAGGCATCTTTTCTAATTTCTTCTCGTTTTTCTTGTTCAGTTTTACTAGCTTTTTCTGTTTTTTCGATTTTTTCAATTTTATTTTTAACACCAGCTAGTTTGAAAACTTTTAATATATCATTAATTATGATAAGTATGGCTGGAATTACGATAGCGATAAACCAACCGCCTTGGCTAGCTAAAAAGGTTTGAAGACGTCCTAATTGAGGTATTCTAAGTACTACTTTACCTATAACATTATTATATTTGGCAGGAGCACCATCAGGACTTAAATTGTTATCACCTTTTGTTGTATAAGTTACACCATCTTCATCACTACCAATGTCTATTACCCGGTGAGTTATAGTTTTACCACGAGAAATAGAACTGGTAGAAACAAAAGTAATAACATCTCCAATTTTTATATCATCTGGGCTACTTATTCTTTTAGTCATAACAACATCCATAGTGTTGATATTAGGAGTCATACTAGGACTTATAATTGTGAATAATGAAACAATTGGATCAAATTTTTCTCCTTTTTTTTCGGCCAATTTACTTCCTATTGTAAAATAAGCTAGAAAAAGAGCTATTAATATTAATATTACTAAAATTGTCCATGAAATTACGGTTGAAATAAGTTTTAGAGTACCTTTAAAGCCTGAATAATTACTCTTTGATTTCATATTAGTAGCCCTTCCTATTCTTTTTTATTATAAGCTAGTATAGAAAAAAATACAAGAAAAAAAACTCAACATCTGTTGAGCTCTATTCTTTAGATATTTCTACTTCAATAGCAGCACTAAAGCTTTTACCTTGATCAGCACTTTGGTTAATGTTTAAATTTTTAAAATTATAAGTTATTTCATAAGTATAAGTTTGACCAGCTGGTATTTCGATTTTTTTGGCCATATAGCCATCCGTAGATGGGAAATTTACGTCATTTATGGAAGTAGCAGTATTATTTCTTCTTACAGTATATGTCAATCCTTCCTTATTTGTAAATTCATTTACAACGTCATTCCATTTTAAATCATAAAATAATGTGTAATTAGAAGTATTTTGAACAATAAATGTTTGAGTATCAGACCATCCTGGAGCAATATTTCTAGCTTCAACCTTTTTGACATAAGTAACAGCTAATATTGCTTCTTTCTTTTGATTTGGAGTATCAAATATTAAATCATCATTTTTTTCACAATTACTATCGCAAATACCATCGTTATTTGTATCAATGTTTTTATCAGGAGTTCCATCGCCATCAATATCAATATTAGTATCTGGAATTCCATCTTTGTTACTATCACAGTTAATATCACAAATACCATCATTATTTGTATCTTGTTCTGTTAAATTGGTATCAGGTTTACCATCGCCATCAGTATCAATATTAACATCTGGTATACCATCACCATTAATATCTATATCTACATCAGGCTTACCATCACCATCAGTATCGATATTAGTATCAGGAGTTCCGTCACCATCAGTATCAATATTAGTATTTGGTTTGCCATCTCCATTAGTATCAATGTTAACATCTGGTATACCATCACCATCGGTATCGATATTAGTATCTAATTGGCCGTCCCCATTTACATCTACATTAACGTCTGGGAAGCCATCATTATCGTTATCACAGTTAACATCGCATATACCATCATTATTTGTATCTTGGTTTAATAAATTTGAATCTGGTTTACCATCACCATCGGTATCAACATTAATATTAGGTTTACCATCACCATTACTATCTATATTAACATCTGGAATATTATCATTATCAGTATCAATGTTTAAATCTGGTTTTTGATCGCCATCAGTATCTACATTCAAATTAGGCTTGCCGTCACCATTAGTATCCAAATTTATATCAGGCTTTTGATCATTATCGACATCAATATTTAAATCTGGTTTTTTATCATTATCATAATCTAAATTAATATCAGGGAATCCATTACCACTTGTATCACAATTCAAATCACATATACCATCATTATTTGTATCTTGATCAATTAAATTTTCATCAGGATTACCATCACCATTGGTATCAACATTAAAATGTGGAACGTGATCACCCATATAATCAATATTTGTATCTGGAATATTATCGCCATCGTAATCACAATTGACGTCACATACACCATCATCATTTATGTCAATATTAAGATCAGGGATGCCATCACCATCTAAATCTAAATTTAATCTATTTTTTATAGAACTATTTGTTCCAGTCATTATTTTATAATATGAATAAGTTGAGCCCAAAACAGATAAGAAAATTACTACAAAACAAAATAAGATAATTATAAATCTTTTCTTTCTTTCTCTTTCCTCTTCTTCTTGCACTAGGACTTCATATTGTTCTTGATAGTCTTTTACATTTTCATCTTTTTTATCCATAAATATGACACTCCCTACTATTCAAAGTATAGCATAATCATTTTTGTTAGGCAAGAGCTAACAAATAGAACTTTTAGCAAAAATTGAAATTATTTAACTGGTACAAAAAAATAATATTTTAATTATTTCTTTATTTATAGACAGATAATTGTTTTTTAAATTTTAAGGCAAACTTTGCCAGTAATAAATAAGATAGACTTTGGATTTCTAAGTATTTCTGGTTATTTTTTTTACGCTTGTGGTGCTACATCTAATTCTACTGTAAATGTTTTTCCTTGTTCGTCATTTTGTGCTTGAGTTGAATCATTTACGTATTCCACTACTAAGTAATATGTATCATTGGTATCTTTATTAATATTTTCTATTAATACTGTGACATCTTCTCCATCTTCAAATGTACCTTCATATTCAGTTTTAGTAGCATTACTTGGTGTACATTCTCCACTATAATAATATTGAATTAAATTATCTGAAGGTGTTTCATTTTTGTTATTTGTACATGTTACACTACTATCTGCTGAACTATCAGCTTTATATAGTGTATATTTTATATGATTAGTAAAATCAGCAACGCTTGGAGTCATTGTTAAAACTAAATCAATTGGATCACATGTATTACCTTCTGTACAATTTCCTTTAACTGATAGTTTTTTTACCCATTTGTATCCTGGATATAAGCCATCTGCTGGTGCATCTAATTTAGTTCCATAATCAAATGTTGCACTTGCTAACGCTTTTGTTGTTCCACTTACTGTATTGTTTTCTTCATTGCTTGTTGTTGTGCTTGCTGTGAAATATCATTACTCGTTTTCTTTTATTTCAAAATTTAGCAATTCTTCACATGTTATTTCATATAAATCTTGTTCATGTTTTATTGTATCTATTAAATACATTTTATCATTTTCATATTCCCTTAATCCACGCAAATAATATTCTTTTTCACTATCCATAATAATAAAAGGCATTATACTATTCTTAAGGCATTCTTTAAACATAATAATACGTCCTACACGCCCATTTCCATCACCAAACGGATGAATTTTTTCAAATTTATAATGAAAATCTATAATATCCTCCAAAGTAATATCCTTTTTAGCATTATAATCTGAAAGTAACTTATCAAGCTCCTTTTCTACATTTTCAGGAGCAGTTGTATAAGTAACATCCACTACACCTATTATATTAGGAGCTATTTTAAATCCACCGACATTATATCTTGGATTCTCTTCATCACTTGTATTTCTTTTTAAAATTTTATTCATCTCGATAATCATTTCTTTAGATAATTCATTATCAACATTATCTAGCATATAATCAAATAATTTAAAATGATTTTTAGATTCAATAAGATCATCAATTTTAATCAAATCATCGCTTTTAGAAAAAATAGAAGATGTTTCAAAAATAGCCTCCGTTTGTTCACTTGTTAATTTACTACCCTCTATTTTATTTGAATTATAAGAAAAATTCACTTGAGAATAATGATAGATATTTCCTTTAAACTTACTTTTTTTCTGTGCAATCAATTCATTTTTAATTTTAATTATATTCATATCTAATCCTCTTTTAATATATATTATCTATTTTTATTATAACTTTTCATTAATTATATTTTCAATAATTAAATGAACATATTCCCCGTTCTATTTCAAAAAACGCTTTCTAAGATAGAGTTTAGATTTCTAAGTATTTCTGGTTATTTTTTTTACGCTTGTGGTGCTACATCTAATTCTACTGTAAATGTTTTTCCTTGTTCGTCATTTTGTGGTTTGCTTGTATCATTTTCATATTCCACTACTAAATAATATACATCATTTGTTCCAGTGCCAACATTTTCTATCAAAGCCACATGTTCTTCGTCATTGTTTAAAATACCACTATATTCATATTTTTGTTGGCCTGCTGTTGTTGTCTCTGTAGTAGATAAATCTTCTTTCATATCTTCATCTCCATTACATTTTGGATCATAATAATATGATGTAGATACATTATTACCTGAAGTATCATCTGTTCCAGTTGTTAAAGTATTTTCACAAGAATATGAATCCCCACTTGAATTAGCTTTATATAATGCCCATTTTATATGATTACCAAAATTTTCAGCCCCAGTAGCTTTAATAGTTAATACTAAATCAATTGGATCACATTCTCCACTACTAGAGCAACTTCCAGTTACAGTTAGTTTTTTTACCCATTTGTATCCTGGGTATAATCCATCTTGTGGTGGTTCAATTGTACTTCCGTAATCAAATGTTGCACTTGCTAGTGCTTTTGCTGTTCCTGTTACTTTTTTGTTACTATCACCTGCATTACTTGTTGTTACGTTTGCTGTGAAATATAATTAATTGCTTTCCAAACTATTAATCGTTGTATTTCATTACATATTTGGCTATTTAAGCGGCCTCTGACAGATTTTTATCTTTTATAATATATATTAATATACATAAATAACAAGCTACCTTTTTGCCGCCAAAAACGCACTTAAAAAAATATGCTTATATATGTATTCTCCTCTTCGCCGGCGATTATAAAAATGCGTGTCCCACGCCTCATTTTATAAGCCAACCAGTTCATTATCTATTTAATAAATATACCTTTTATTTATCGCCTACTTTTCTACTCAAGAATCCCTAGGCTTATAAAATATCATCAGCTTCGCTGATGTTTTTATAATAATTCCCCTTTCTTCCTTTTTATTAAAAAAATCTACCTTATTTCTAAGATAGACTTTGGATT
>CANRLP010000054.1 GCA_947631515.1 uncultured Bacilli bacterium | reverse complement strand
TTTTTTGTTAACTCAATTATACGACTTGAATTACTTTTTTTATATACAAATGTTTCACATCAATTGTAACTCTACAGTAGATATTTTATTTAAAAATAAAACAACTTGTTAAGAAGTCGTTTTTGTGTTATTATGAATATGTCAAGGAAACTTGCATAAAATAAAAAAGGATACATTTGATTAGCCCAGTCAAATACAATCCCTTATTTAGGATAGCATCTGAAATCAACGATTGTTGAAATCAGATGCTTTTTGCTATTTTAGAAGTAAAATAATTACGACTAAGAATAGGAGTAATATTATAATAAATTGAGAAAATTCTCTTTTTGTCATAAATATCTTTAACAGAAATAAACATTTATTTTTTTAACAATTTTTCAATTTCTTTTTTAATAGATAAATTATCTAAATGTTCTTGTTTATATAATTCTTCAATATTACCTTGTTCAACAAATTTATCATGAAATCCCATAATTTTAACTTTTCCTTGAAAATTTTGCTCATTTAATGCTAATAAAATACTTGTGCCTAAACCACCATGAATTAAATTATCTTCTAAAGTTATAATACTTTCATGAGTTTTAATTAATTTCTTTAATAAACTTAAATCTAATGGTTTGATAAATGTTGCATTAATAATTGTAACATCAAAATTATATTCTTTACTTACTTGATAGGCTTTTTGAACCATTTTACCAGTAGCAATAATAGCAATATTATGGCCTTTTTTTATTGTTTCCCATTTTCCTAATTCTATTTTTTTTACTGGTTCTAAGCTTATGTAATCTCCTCCTCTTGGATAACGAATAGCTACAGGGAAATTTTGGCTTGTCGCCCATTTAAGTAATATTTCCATTTCTTCTAAACATTTAGGTGAAATTATAGTCATATTTGGAATCATAGAAAGATAAGATAAATCAAATATTCCTTGATGAGTTTCTCCATCATTACCTACTAAACCAGCCCGGTCAATCGCAAAAACAACCGGAGAATTTTGCATACAAACATCATGAATTAATTGGTCTATTCCTCTTTGTAAAAAAGTAGAATAAATAGCAAATACGGGTTTTAAGTTAGCTACTGACATACCAGATGCTAAAGTAACACCATGTTCTTCACTAATACCAACATCAAAATAACGATTAGGGTAAAGTTTAGCAAATTTATTTAAACCAACGCCACTTTGCATAGCAGCTGTAATAGCAACAATTCTTTTATCTTTTTTAGCTAATTTACATAAAGCCTCTCCAAAAGCATCAGAATAATTAGGCTTGTTACTACTTTGGACGCCAATTGTTTTATCAAAAGCAGAAACGCCGTGATATTTTTCTGGGGTTTCTTCTGCAAATTTATAACCTTTTCCTTTTTTAGTTACAACATGAATTAATACGGGGGCATCAATATTCTTAGCTCTTCTTAAAACTTTTTCCATTTCAGCAATATTATGGCCATCTATAGGACCGATATAAGTTAAACCCATATCTTCAAAGTATTTAGAAGGTACTAAAAAATTTCGCATACCATCTTTAAAACGAGATAAGATTTTATATGAAAATTGTCCAATTTTGGTATCATCCATACTATATTTTACTTTATTTTTTAATTTAATATATTTTTCATTTATACTTAAACGACTAAGATAACTTGAAATTCCTCCTACATTACTGGAAATACTCATTCCATTATCATTTAAAATAATAATCATTTTTGTTTTACGAAAACCTAAATCATTGATAGCTTCTAAAGACATACCATTTGATATTGAACCATCACCAATTACAGCTACTACATTATAGTCATCCTTACTTATATCTCTTGCTCTAGCCATTCCAGTTGCAGCACTAATAGAAGTACTACTATGACCTGTTTCAAAATAATCATAAGGACTTTCTTTTTTATAAGGAAATCCTCTTAATCCTTTGAATTGTCTTAAAGTATCAAACTTATCTTTGCGCCCAGTTAAAATTTTATATACATAGCTTTGATGACCTACATCAAATATAATTTTATCTTTGGTAAAATCAAAAACATCGCATAAACTTATAGTTAGTTCTACAACACCTAAATTACTAGCTAAATGGCCTCCATTTTTACTTACTTTATCAATTAAAAATTCGCGAATTTCGTTAGCTAAAATTTTTTTCTCGGCTAAATTTAATTTTTTGATATCATTGATTTCTATAATTTTATCAAGTTCTTTCATACCAAACCACCATACTTCCTAGTGCTGTCTAAAAAAGATTATATCATGTTAATAAAAAAATAGTAACTTTAACTGTTACTATTCATAGTATTTTCTGTAGTTTGAAAACTTTTAAGTAAGTCATGAATTCCTCCCGCCCCCATGGTGGCCGTAAAGCAAAGTATAAGGGCTTGTAAAAAGTTGGATTCTAATTTGGTAAAAAAACATATAAAGGTACTTATAATGGCTATAATAACATTTTGAATAGGAATATATTTATGAGGAAGCGTACTCCATTTTAATTTCGTGAATGAACCTAAAATATAAGTTACTAAGGCGACTACTACCACATAAGAAATTTGCATTAAATTTTCCCCTCTTGCATTAATTTTTCCCATCTATCGTGGACATAACTATTACCACCTAAAGTTACATACCTATCATACAACTCATAAGCATTCTTTTTTTGAATAGGTGTTTTATCAACCCCTAATTCTACATCATTAATGAAATTAACTAGAATCATTTTAATCAGTTCGAGTTCAATATTATTTCGACTATCCATAGAAACTTTTTCTAAACGATCAATTTTTTGATTGATAGGATTTAATACTTTATTAATAAATGATTTAGAAAATGTTATAAAACCAGTTATAGCACCAATAAATATACTTAAAAAAGTAATCATTGCTGCAATTTGTCCTAATGATATATTTTCCATAATTTTCCTTCTTTCAGTTAAGATATATCTAATTTAATTTATGAAAGTAAAAAAGAAGAAGTCATAACAAAAAACCAAAAAAAGAGATAATTTTTTTTTATCCCATTATTTGACCACCATTATTATGAAGAACTTGACCTGTTACGTAACTAGAATCATCACTGGCTAAAAAGACAAATGTTGGTGCCAGTTCATAAGGCATTGCCCCTCTTGCCATCGCCGCATCAGCTCCTAAAGAAGGTATTTTTTCTTTTACCCAACAAGCTGGTTGTAAAGGTGTCCAAAAAAATCCGGGAGCAATAGCATTTACTCTAATATTTTTTAAAGCTAAGTTTCTCGCTAAAGCTCTAGTAAAACCGACAATTGCTCCTTTAGTAGTAACATAATCAATTAATTGTGGTTCACCATAAAAGGTAGTAACTGATGTTAAATTGATAATAGAATCTTTTGCATGTAGAAAAGGTAGTACTTCTCTAGTTAAATAAAACATTCCATAAACATTTACTTTCATAGTTCGATCAAATTGTTCATCACTAATACATTCTAAAGAATCAGTTTGATATTGAACTCCCGCATTATTAATTAAAATATTAATTTTACCAAACTTCGCAATTGTTTTTTCTACTATTTCTTTGCAAAAACTTTTATTTGTTATATCTCCTGAAAGTAGTAGGCATTCACCTCCTAAATTTTCAATATATTCTTTTGTATAATTAGCATCTATATGTTCATCTAAATAGGGAATAACTACTTTGGCTCCTTCTTTTGCAAAAGCTATTGCGGCAGCTTTACCAAGACCACTATCTCCACCTGTAATAATTGCTACTTTATCTTTTAGCTTTCCACTACCTATATAACTTGGATTATCAAAAATTGGTAGAGGAGTCATTTTATATTCCAATCCTGGTTGTTTATCTTGACTTTGTTCAGGAGCTAAAATATGATACTTGGTATTTTTAATACCTATTTTTTCTCCATATTCATAAAAAGTATTGCCAAATTTATAATCGTAATCCATAACGACCTCCTTTATTATGTATATGTGACTGAAAATAATTTATTATAAATTAATTAGGTAAGATTAAGCATTTATTACAAGTATCCCAAAAGGTATTTTTTTATTGCAATAAATAATTAATTTTGTGGTAAAATAAGTAACGCAGAGGAATGATGTATATGGATAAAATTATTGTTAAGGGAGCTCGTGAAAATAATTTAAAAAATATTGATATAGAACTACCAAAAAATAAATTAATAGTAATGACTGGGGTATCTGGAAGTGGTAAAAGTAGTTTAGCTTTTGATACAATTTATGCTGAAGGTCAAAGAAGATATGTGGAAAGTCTAAGTGCTTATGCCCGGCAATTTATAGGTAATAGTGATAAACCAGATGTTGATTCAATAGAAGGTCTTAGTCCTAGTATTTCAATCGATCAAAAAACAACTAATAAAAATCCTCGTAGTACAGTTGGAACTATTACAGAAATATATGATTATTTACGTCTTTTATTTGCTCGTATTGGTACGCCTTATTGTCCTAATCATCATGTTCCTATAAAAAGTCAAAGTATTGAAGAAATGACTAATAAAATAATGGAAATGGCTGAAGGTACTAAGTTAGAAATATTAGCTCCTGTCTGCCGAGGTGAAAAGGGAACTCATAAAGATTTATTTGATTCTTTACGTTCGAAAGGCTATTCTAAAGTTCGCGTAAATGGAACCAATTATGGCTTAGAAGAAGAAATAAAATTAGAAAAAAATAAAAAAGATAATATCGATGTTGTGGTTGATCGCGTTGTTATTAATAGTGAAGAAAGAAGTCGTATTTTTGAATCAATCGAAACTTGTACGAAACTAGCTGATGGTAAAGTTATTTTTCATGTCATTGGTGGCGAAGAGTTTATGATGAGTGAAAATTATGCTTGTTTGGAATGTAATTATTCTATTGGGGAACTTGAACCACGAATGTTTTCTTTTAATAGTCCATATGGGGCTTGTAGTGAATGTAAAGGATTAGGTACTAAACTTACCATGAGTGAGGATTTATTAATTCCTGATAAAACAAGAAGTATTAAAAATGGAGCAATTGTTGCTTTAAACATGGATTATAATATGTATATTGCTCAACTTTTAACAGTTTGTGAACACTATGATATTGATATAACTATTCCAGTTAAAGATATCCCTCGTAAAAAACTAGATATAATTTTATATGGTTCCGATGAAGAACTAAAATTTCACTATACTTCTAAAACTGGTAATACTAGTACAAAAACAGATTATTATGAAGGGGTTATCAACAACTTAGAAAGACGATATATGGAAACAACTAGCACTTGGATTAGAGAATGGCTTGAACATTATATGGTGGAAACAACTTGTCCGATATGTCATGGTGCTAGATTAGATGAAAGTATTTTATCTGTATATATTAATAAAAAAAATATTTATGATATGTCACTTATGAGTATCGCTGATTTAAATCATTTTATAAAAAATATGAAACTAAATCATGAAGAACAAGAAATAAGTAATTTAATTGTTAAAGAAATTGCTAATCGTCTTACTTTTTTAGAGAATGTTGGTTTAGGATATTTATCTTTAAATCGTTCGGCGGGGACTCTTTCTGGTGGAGAATCTCAACGAATTCGCTTAGCTACCCAAATAGGTAGTAAGTTATCAGGAGTATTATATGTCTTAGATGAACCAAGTATTGGTCTGCATCAACGAGATAATGAAAAATTAATTTATTCTTTAAAAGAAATGCGAGATTTGGGCAATACTTTAATTGTCGTGGAACATGATACAGATACCATGCTAGCTGCTGATTATTTAGTAGATATAGGACCTAAAGCCGGAAGTGAAGGTGGTTATGTCGTTGCTTCCGGAACTCCTAAAGAAGTTATGAATAATCCTAAAAGCTTAACCGGGCGTTATTTAAAAGGTTTAGAAAAAATTGAAGTCCCTAAAAAACGGCGTAAAGGTAATGGTTTATTCTTAGAAGTTGTTAAAGCTCATGAAAATAATTTGAAAAATGTTACGGTTAAATTTCCTTTAAACAAGTTTATTTGTGTAACAGGGGTATCGGGAAGTGGGAAATCAACTTTAATTAATGAAATTTTATATAAAAGTGTAGCTAAATATTTATATCATTCTAAAGAAATTCCCGGAGCTTGCAAAGAGATTAAAGGCTTAGAGAATAT
>CANRLP010000053.1 GCA_947631515.1 uncultured Bacilli bacterium | reverse complement strand
TTCCAGCATCACTAAGTGATAAGTTTTTTAATAGTCTTATTCTTTTTAAATTTTTACCTACTTCATTCATAATTATCGTCTCTTTCTTAGTTTAAATTTTAACATTAAAAGTTTGAAATGTAAACCAATATTTTTTATATTTTTGCTTTACTTGCATATAACTACTGAAAAAAACAATTTACTCTACTATGATAAAATGCTATAATTTTATTATAAAAATGAATGGCAATAAATAGATAATTAATTAAGTTTTATAAAAATTTATTATTTGTTAAAAGGTTGTTGTATGAAGTTAGATGTTGTAGGAAGTGAGATAAAATATGAATAATAAAAAATACACGGTTGTTGACTTGTTCTGCGGAGCAGGTGGTTTGTCCAGAGGATTTTTAGATGCAAATTTTGATGTGGTTTTAGGAGTTGATTTTGATGCAGCTGCATTGCAAACATTTGAAGCAAATCATGGATTTACCAAAACTATGAATTTAGATTTATTTAATCATGATAATATTAATAAAATTAAGAAATATTTGGACGATAATAAGATTAAATTGGATGTATTAGTTGGAGGGCCTCCTTGTCAAGGTTTTTCACTAGCTGGCAAACGAGAAGAAAATGATAAAAGAAATATTTTATATTCTGCTATGGTAAAGACAGCAAAATTATTGCAACCCAAAATTGTTGTATTAGAAAATGTTCCAGGAATGTTAAAATTATATGACGGTAAAGTGGCAGAACGTATAAAAAATGATTTTACAGAACTTGGTTATAAAGTTAAAGCAAAAGTATTATATGCTCCAAATTTTGGTGTTCCTCAAATAAGAAAAAGAGTTGTTTTTGTTGGAGTTAAAGAAGAACTAGGCGACTTTTCGTATCCGACACCAAAAGTAAATCCAGATGACTATGTTACCTGTGAACAAGCTATTAGTGATTTACCTAGTTTGGAAAATGATAATGATTATTCATTGGATAAAGTAAGAGATTACGTGACAGAACCTAAAAGTGAATATCAAAAAATAATGAGAAAAAATTCAAAAAATGTTAAAAATCATTTTCCAACAAAACATGCCCAAAAGACAATTGATAATATATCTAAGATTCCAGATGGAGGAAATTATAAAGATTTACCGCCAGAAGAATCGAAAAAGTTTAAATACCATGAATCATTAACAAGATATTGTAGTAAAAAGCCATCATTAACTATTGACACAGGTCATAGAACTCACTTTCATTATAAATATAATAGAATTACCTCGGTAAGGGAAAATGCTCGATTACAATCATTTCCAGATGATTTTATATTTTATGGAAGTAAACAACAGCAATATAAACAAGTTGGAAATGCTGTTCCACCTTTATTAGGAAAAGCTATTGCTGAAAAAATAAAGGAAGTGCTAGATAATGAGAAAGTATAACTTTATAGATTTATTTTCTGGATGTGGCGGATTATTAGATGGATTTATGCAAACAGGACATTATATACCTATAGCATCAGTAGAATGGGAAAAAAAACCGGTTGAAACACTAGTAAAACGTTTAAACGACAAATGGAAAATAAAAAATGCTGACAAATCTGTTATTCAATTCGATATTCAACGAACTGACGAATTATTTAACGGATTTGATGATCCAAAATATGGTAAAAATGTAGGATTAAAAAAAATAATAAATAATAGAAAAATAGATTTAATTATTGGTGGTCCACCTTGCCAAGCTTATTCTGTAGCTGGTAGGGTAAGAGATAAAAAAAATATGAAAGAAGATTATAGAAATTATTTATTTGAATATTATCTTGAAGTAGTAAGCAGATTAAAACCAATTTTATTTGTATTTGAAAATGTCCCAGGCATGCTTTCAGCAATGCCAGATGGTACTCCTATAATTGATTTAATAAAAAGAGATATTGAAAACAAAGGGTATGAAATTATCGATGATATTAAAAAATATGCGGTTTTAGATGCAAGCGATTTTAATGTTCCACAAACTAGAAAAAGAGTAATTTTAATAGGTTTGAATAAAGAATATTATAAAAATAAAGATATTCAAATAGAATTAAAAAAATTTTACACAGAAATATTACCAAAATATAAGAGCAAAAGGAAAATTTCTGTTAAAGAAGCTATAGATGATTTGCCAAAATGTCTTCCGACATATAATAATTTTAGACCTTCCCATATAGTTATTGGTGACAATGTTTCTTGGCATTTACCAAGATATCATGGGTTAAGAGATGTTAAAATTTTCAAGATGTTAGCTGAAGATTTAGAAACAGGGAAAAATAAATACGTTGATTCAAATGTTTTAAAAAATATTTATAATGAGGCAACTGGATGTAAAACTAATGTACATAAGTATCATGTTCTCAGAAAAGATGAACCTAGTACAACAATTTTAGCACATTTATATAAAGATGGTTTAAGATTTATACATTATGACTCATCACAAGCAAGAACAATTACCGTAAGAGAAGCAGCTAGATTACAAACATTTGATGATGATTTTGACTTTATAGGATCGCAAGGAGATGCTTATAAAATGATAGGAAATGCAGTTCCTGTAAATTTTGCAAAGGCAATTGCCGAAGCTATTTATGAATTTGTTAAGGAGGAGTGATAAAATGGCAAGTTTTCCAAAAGAACATAAAACATTGTATTTTGATGCGTTAATAAGAACTCAAAAAAAAGAAAGTGTATTAGCATTTATTATGGCAACTTATTATGCAAAGAAAAATAATAGTGATGGTAATGTGAAAAACGACATTTATAAAAGATTAGAATATGCATATGGCTTATTTAGGGATAACATTAGAGGGTATGATAATGGAATAGGAAGCTATATAGGTACTGAAAATCAATTTTCAAGCCAATATACATTGGGATTAGAAATGGGAATATGGAAAAATTCCAAATTAGACCTTAATGATTTAGCATTAAAGGTTGCAAAAAATGAAATAACTATTACAGAGTACTTCGATATTATATTGCTTAATTATATTCAGCCTGTTAATGGTAAAATTGTTCATCCGTTATATCAAGTTCTTAATTACATTAAGAATACAAATGGTAAGTCAATTTCAAAATCTGAAATTTTTAAAGCGCTTGATGTTTGCGATGAAAATGGTAATGAAGCAATTAATGCACTATACAATATATTAATAAGTACTTCTTATTTTAAAGAAAGTAATAATACGTTATTTTTATCGGAAAAATATAATATAAATAGTTTAATTTTAAAATGTAATAAAAAATATTTAGGCGATGACGGGTATATTAGGGCTAAAAATGAATTGGAAAATAATGATGAAAAATATATCGAATATCTTATAACAATAACTGATGAAGTTCTTAGTGATGAAAAAATAGCTACTGAACTAGAATCTGAAGAAAAAATTGAAGAAAGAAAAAAACAATTTAAAAAATATTTGATTGATTCTGGAAAATTTAAATTAAATTCAATAAAAAACTATTGCTATTATATTAATTATATTAAAAAACATGAATTTACTGATACTGAATTATATTTAGTAGATGATATTTCTATAATTGATGAATTAATATTGAAGTTTAATAATGATGAAAATTACATAAATTGGAATAAAGCTAACAGATATATTCCTAGCAATGCTTTATCAGCATATAAAAAGTTTTTAACAGATGAAAAAAAAGAAATTACTAATGAAAATAAATTTGATAACTTAAAAGAAATAAATTTAGAAGAACCAAATCGAGTAACTGGTGGCACTAATATAATTTATTATGGTGCACCAGGATGTGGAAAAAGTGTTAAAGTTCAAAAAGTAATTAATAAAGAAAATTTTAAAGAACTAAGAACTACTTTTTATCCTGATTATACTAATGGTGAATTTATCGGTCAGGTTGTTCCTAAAGTTGATAACGATGGTAAAATATATTATGAGATAGAACCAGGTTATTTTACTAGGATATTGTTTGAAGCAATGATATATCCAACACAGAAATTTTGCTTAGTTATTGAAGAAATCAACAGAGGAAATGCCTCCGCAATTTTTGGAGATATTTTTCAATTGTTAGATAGAAATGATAATGGAAATAGCGAATTTGAAATAAATAATGACATAATTAATCAATATTTTAATAAAAAAGGATATAAGTTAAAAAATGACAAAATAAAAATTCCTTCTAACTTATGGATTAAAGCGACAATGAATACTAGTGACCAAAATGTATATACTTTGGATACTGCGTTTAAGAGAAGATGGAAATTGGAAAAACTAACAAACAAATTTGATGAAAATGAATCATATGATAATATGCTAAAATCAATGTTAATACCAGGTTCTAACAATGTTACTTGGGAAAAATTTGTTGAGAAAATTAATATTGCAATATTTGAGAAAAATTCCTATGGCGTTAATGCTGAAGATAAACAGATAGGTAAATATTTTGTTGGAACCGATTGTTTAGTTCATGAAGATGGAACATTAGATACATATACTAATTTAGAAGACGCAAAAAAAGCATTTGCTGATAAAGTTTTAATGTATTTATGGGATGATGTTGCAAAATTAAATAGAGAATTATGGTTTAATCCTGAATATAAAACACTTGATGATTTAATAGTTGGCTTTAATGATAATGGTTTATTAGTTTTTAACGATTTATTTGACGAATATAACGAGGAAGAACCTGATAATCATGAATAATGAAAGAAAGTGGAAATGTAAAAGTAGCTTAGAAGAAGAATTTGGCAGAGTCGGGATTAAATTTGAACAAGATTCTATATACATTTATTTTCCCTTAGGTTATGATATTCCATCTGATAAGCAAATAAATTTGCAAAGAAAGTCAGTAATAGATATATTAACTACAATGTCTCTATCAAAATTAAAGAATGATAAGAGCGAATATAACAGCGAAGAAGGTAACAATATTGAATTTCCTATTAACGCGTATTTATGGATTCTTAATGATTATATAAGTAATGGATTATATAATGAAAATGATAAAATTTTTTTTCAATCTCAAAAAGGAAAAATAAATTGGAAAAGAACTTTTGAAACTACTCCTTTTTTTTCAGAACAAGGTGCAATTTTTATTAATCCATATGTAGATAAAAAAAGAACAATTGAAAATATTATTACTGAAATTCATGCACTATGTATAAATTATAGTATTAAACAAATAGGATGGTTATTTGGAAATATCGAACAAATTGATTATAAACATTATGAAAAAAGTAAAAATTATTATATTCAAGTATTAACGAAAGAATTAAACAGTTCATTTAATGATAGAAAAAAAACACTGTTAAGTAATATGATAACAATTATTAAAAGTAAATTTTCTAATGATTCTTTTGAAGATGTTGAAAATATATTAACATCAAATTACAATTATGTTTGGGAAAAAATGATTGATAAAGTTTTTGGAAATGATTCAATATCAAATTATAGACCTTTATTAAAATGGCAAAATCTACCAAAATCAGTTAAAAATCCTCATATGAGACCAGACACTATAATAAAAAGAACAATTAAAAGAGAACTTTTTATTATAGATTCAAAATATTATAAATATGGTATAGTTGATAATGGAAGTTTGCCAGGCGCAGAAGATATTGATAAACAAATAACTTATGGTGATTATTGTAGTAATCCATATAATTTTGACGAGCCATTAGAATACGATATAGATAAAATATATAATGCTTTTATTATTCCATTTAATAAAAATAATAATGCATTTAATTATAAAAATAACTTTGAGTATATAGGATATGCTGAAAGCAAGGCTAGAAATGATAATCCTTCATCTTACAAAAAAATAGCTTTATTATTAATTGATACAAAATATTTAATAGATTGTTATTTGCATAAAGAAAAATCAAATGTAAATTTATTAGTAGATTCGATTTTATATGGATTATATCCAAATAAAAAATAATAAAAAATACAATTTTATTAATAATAGTATTTTAGAAAATTTAATGTGCTTAATATTATTAATTAACAATTAAAAAAATTTAAATAATATGCATAAAAAGTCATAAAATTAAATGAGGTGGCTTATGTTTAAAATTGTTGAAACTTTTAAAAAAGATTCTCCTGATTTAAATATGTTAATAACTAATTATATAAAAAGTGTGATTGATAAAAATGTATAACCCTTTAAAAAATACGCCGGAGTATTAC
>CANRLP010000052.1 GCA_947631515.1 uncultured Bacilli bacterium | reverse complement strand
ATATCTGTTTTTAATATTTACACACAATTCATCTAAAGCGAAATATTGTCTAGATAAAGCATTTAAATCTAAATATAATTGCTCTGGTTTTCTATATTCTTTAAAAGAATTAGTGAAGAATAAATTAGCTAAATTGAAACAATCTTCTTTATCTGTTTTAGTTTTTCTAATATTTCTTTTTTGCATTTTTCCATAAATAGGATTAATAACAAATACTTTGAAATTATTTTCTAAAAAAAATCTTTCAATAGGTCGATGATAAATACCAGTGGCTTCCATTATTACAGAAACATTATCTAATTTTAAATTTTTAATTCTATTAAGTAAATTAGTAAAATCATTAATAGAGTGATTAATTTCGTATGGATCAATTAGAACTTCACCACAAGAACTAATTAAAGTAATCATACTTTTTCCTTTAGCTACATCAATAGCTAAACAATTGGGCATAAGCACCATCCTTTTCTTTACGATTGGACTCTTTGTACCTCTTATTCCTCATCACGCTTGTTATATAGAAATAAATCCTCACATTCTAAAACTAGGAACATAAAAAGAAAAGAGCTAGGCCGTCATACATATGGATACATAAGACCCTTGATATAATATGCCTAAACTCAATCGCGTAAATTTTACTCATTTTTATAAAAATGAGTAAAATTATTATACTAATAAATCAATGATTTGCAACTTCATCGATTTACTAATCAGTATTATACGTGATATAATAAAAGTTAAGCAAAAGGAGATTTAAAATGAAAGTAATATTACTAAAAGATGTTAAAGGTCAAGGTAAAAAAGATGCTATCATTGAAGTAAGTGATGGTTATGCTAACAATTTTTTAATTAAAAATAAATTGGCTGTTCCTTATTCCAAAAAAAGTAAAGAAGTTTTAGACTCAGAATTAGAAATTCGTCGACTTACTGAAGAAAAAAATATTCAAAAATATAGTAAACTAGCTCAAAATATTCAAAAACAAAATTTTGTTTTTAATGTTAAATCTGGTAAAGATGGTAAAATATTTGGTAATATATCTACTAAACAAATTCATGAAGAATTAAAACGCTTAGGTTTTAATATTGATAAAAAATGTATTCATTTAAATAATCCGATTGATACCTTAGGGGTTCATAAAATTGAAATTGAGTTACATAAAAAAGTTAAATTTTATATAAATATTCAAGTAAAAGAAAAACAATAAGAAGGTGTTTTATATGGCTGTTAAAAAAATGCCCCAAAATAACGAAGCAGAAATGAGTGTTTTAGGAGTATGCTTTTTAAATAAATATGCGCTAGAAAAAGTTTGTGAAGAAGTCGATAGTAGTATGTTTTATAACGAAGCTAATCGCAAAATATTTGAAGCATTAGAAGAATTACATAAAACAAATACTCCTGTTGATATTACAACTGTCAAAAATGAGTTAGATAAACAAAAAAACTTAAATGCTATTGGTGGTATTGAATATATAAGTGAAATAATTGATTCCGTTGCTACAACAGCTAATTTAGAATCTTATATAAATATCATTAAAGAAAAAGCCGTTCGTCGGAAATTAATTGATACGGCGACCAATATTATAACTGAAACTTATGAAGAAGATAAAAATTTATCATCTTTGTTAGAAAATGCCGAAAAAAAAGTTTTAGACGTAGCTCGAGCTAGAACTACTAGTGAATTTATTCCTATCAGTGAAGCTTTAAGAAATGCTCAAGAAAATTTGGAAAAAATGGCCAAAAATAAAAGTGCTATAACTGGTTTGGAAACAGGTTTTTATGATTTAGATAAAGCTACTAGTGGTCTTCATGAAAGTGAACTAATAATAATTGCCGCTCGTCCTGGTATGGGAAAAACTGCTTTTGCTCTTAATATCGCTACTAATGCTGCTTTTACAACGGATAAAGCTATTGCAGTATTTAATTTAGAAATGAGTGCAGAACAATTAGTTAATCGGATGATTAGTGCTGTTGGGCAAATTGAAGGAGATAAATTGAAAACAGGTATGTTAAATCATAACGATTGGAAAAAATACAATGAAGCTATGAGTCAACTTGCTGATACGAATATTTATATTGAAGATAATGCTTCGATTACTGCTTCTGAAATTAAAGCTAAATGTCGTCGTCTTGCTAATAGTGAAAAAGGCTTAGCTTTAGTAGTTATCGACTACTTACAATTAGTAACAACTGGTGGGCGAACTGAATCTCGTCAAGTTGAAGTATCTGATATTTCTAGAGCTTTTAAAACGATGGCTATGGAATTAAAGGTTCCTGTTATAGCTTTAGCACAGTTATCACGTAATGCTGAACGAAGAGAAACTAATCAACCAAGACTAGCCGACTTACGTGAATCTGGTTCAATTGAACAAGATGCCGATTTAGTAATGTTTTTAAATCGTCAAGATTATTTTGAAAATAAAACTGCCGAAAATAAACCAAAAATTGTTCCGGTAGATTTAATAATCGCTAAACATCGTCGGGGTTCAACTGGTTTATATCAAATTTTATTTGAATTAGATAAAAGTTGCTTTAAAAATTATTTAAAAACCGATATTGAAGAAGTATTTTAAAGGGTGATAAAAATTGAAAAAACAAGATCAAATAAAAACTGCATTATTAGCAAGCATTATTGGAATAATTTTGTTTGTTTTTGGAATGATTACCAGAGATTATAATTCAGCTAAAAATTATTATCAAGTATATTTAAACGGCGATAAAATTGGCTTAATTGCTGATAAAGATGCGTTATATAACTTAATAAATGAGGAACAAAAGGATATAAAAGATACGTATAATGTAGAAACTGTTTATCCACCTAATGGTTTTAATATAGAAGAATGTACAACTTATGATAAACAAATAGTTGATGTAAAATCTGTTTATAATAAAATTAAAGAAGCTGATGATTTTACAATTGAAGGCTATACTATAAAAATAAAATCTCCTAAAGAAGATAGTGAAGATTTAACTATTTATGTTTTAAATGAAGATGTATTTAAGCAAGCGATAACTAATGTAATAACTGCTTTTGTGGATGAAGAAGATTTTGAAGATTATATTAATAATGATCAAGAAGAAATAGAGGATGTCGGACAAATAATTGAAAAAATGTACTTTGAAGAAACTATTACTTTAAAACTATCTCATATAAGTGTTCATGAAAAAATATATACTGATCCTATGGAATTAAGTCAATATTTATTATTTGGTTCTAACAAAGAGCAAAATAGCTATACAGTAAAAGCTGGAGATACTATCGCTTCTATTTCTGAAGATAACAAATTAAATCCTCAAGAATTTTTAATTGCCAATCCTAAATTTAAAGACGAATCAAGTATTTTAGCGATTGGTGATAAAGTAAATATTACATTAATTAATCCCATTTTAACTTTAATAGAAGATATTCATGAAGTAAAAGATGAAGAGCAATCTTATGATAAAGAAACTGTCTATGATAAAAACAAACCAACTTCATTTAAAGAGGTTACTCAAAAAGGTATAACAGGAATTGAACGGATTACTCAAAAAATTCAAGTTGTAAATGGAGAACAAAATCAAGGTGGCGACTTACCAATTAGTACCGTTACTATTCGGGAAGTACAAAATGAAATTACTACTAAAGGTGGAACAAAACCAACATCATATAGTTATAATCCAAATGCAATTACGGGTAGCTATGTAGATACTGGACTAGACTGGGGTTGGCCAACTAATCGTCCGTATACTATTACATCGCAATTTGCTTGGCGTTGGGGTTCATTCCATAATGCTATCGATATATCTGGTACTGGATTTGGCTCACCAATCTATGCTGCTCGTGATGGGGTAGTTGTTAACACCAATACTACTTGTAACGATAATGGTTATTTAGGTAGTAATTGTGGTGGTAGTTATGGTAATTTTATCCTAATTCAACATGATAATGGAATTTATACTTTATATGGTCATTTAAGAAGAAATGTTGCAGTTTATATCGGACAACAAGTATCTAGAGGTCAAGTTATAGGTTATATGGGAAATAGTGGTTCTTCAACTGGTACTCATTTACACTTTGGAGTATCAATTGGTATGCCAAATCAAGGGGGTTCATGGATAAGCCCATGGAGGTTATATAATTAATGCGCGTTGTAGTTTTAGCAAGTGGTTCTGATGGCAATGCAACTTATATTGAAACAGAACAAGTAAAATTAATAATTGATTTAGGTAGGAATGCCAAATACATTAAAGAAAAATTGGAATCTATAAACGTTGATGCCAAAGACATAGATTATATTTTAATAAGTCATACTCATAAAGATCATACTAGTGCTTTAAAAACTTTTGTTAATAGATATAAAACAACTGTTCTTTTAAGCCAAAAAATGTTTTATGATTTGCCCGATATAAAAGATTATGAAAATATTATAATTTATGATGATGATATATATTTAAAAGATATAAAAATAACTACTATCAAATCATCTCACGATGCTCCTGATGCTCGCAACTTTATTGTTGAAAATAAAGGCCAAAGCGTTGTATATGTAACAGATACGGGATATGTTAATCGAAAGTACTTTGAAATTTTAAAAAATCGCGAAATTTATTTATTTGAAAGCAATCATGACATAGAATTACTCTTAAACGGCCCCTATCCTAAATGGTTAAAAACCAGAGTAGTAGGTAGTTATGGGCATTTATCAAATAAAGATTCATCTTTTTATTTAAGTAAACTAATTGGAGATAAAACCAAAAAAATTGTTTTAATGCATTTAAGTAATGTTAATAATACGGAAGAAAAAGCTTTAGAAATGATTCATGAAACTTTTAAAGAATATGAATTAAATTTTCAAGATATAGTCTGTGCTAAACGTTCAGAAATTACTGAGGTTATATAATGATAAAAATAATTTGTTCTGGTAAAATAAAAGAAAAATATTTAACTGATTTAATAAATGATTATCAAAAAAGAATTAATCGTTATCATAAATTAACAATTATTGAGTTAAAAGATGAAGATTCTTTAGAAAAAGAAGAAAAAAATTTATTAAATCATATAAATCCTCAAGATTATATAATTACTTTAGAAATTACTGGGAAACAATTGTCTAGTCCGTTATTTGCTCAGTTACTTGATAAAACTTTTATGATAAACAGTAATATTACTTTTGTTATTGGTAGTTCTCTTGGGTTACCAAAAAAAATAAAAGAAATGAGTAATTATGCCCTATCTTTTTCCCAATTAACCTTTCCTCATGGTTTGTTTCGAGGTATATTGTTAGAACAAATTTATCGGGCATTCAAAATAAATAATAATGAATCTTATCATAAATAAAGGAAGTGTAGTTATGTTAAATAATGATTGGGATGAAGTCTTAAAAGTTGTTTTTAATAGTCCTGGTTTTAAAAAATTTTATCATATAGTTGAAGAAGAATATCAAAATAAAACTATTTTTCCACCTAAAGACTATATATTTAATGCCTTAAAGCTTACGCCTTATGAAAAAGTTAAAGTAGTAATTGTCGGTCAAGATCCTTATCATGGAGTAGGAGAAGCTCATGGCTTATCTTTTTCAGTTCAAAAAGGAATTAAAGTACCTCCATCTCTTAAAAATATTTATAAAGAACTAGAAAATGATTTAGGTATTACACCTCCAGATAATGGAGATTTAACTAAATGGGCTTTGCAAGGAGTATTATTATTAAATGCTGTACTGACTGTAGAAAAAGATAAACCGGCTAGTCATCGCAATCTTGGTTGGGAAAGACTAACCGATTATATAATAAAAACCTTAAATGCCAAAGAAGAACCAGTTGTTTTTATCTTATGGGGGAATTTTGCTAAAGAAAAAAAGGCTTTTATAACAAATCCTAAACATTATGTCATTACTTCTGCTCATCCCAGTCCTTTTTCGGCCAATAATGGTTTTTTTGGAAGTAAACCTTTTTCCCAAACCAACAATTTCTTAATAAAAAATCATTTAGCACCCATTAACTGGGATTTAAAAGATAAATAAAAAATCAGGCTTAACCTGATTATAATTTAAAATCGTCAAAAATATCATCATTCATATTTTTACCATCAAAAAATGGACTAATCTTAAAATGATGTATCTTACCAATGATAATAGATGGGAACTTTCTAATATAACCATTTAATTCATTGGTATTTTTATTATAGTAACTGGTTGTGGCAGCGATTCTTTCATCAGTTGCTTTCATACTAGTTAGTATCTCTTTTAATTCTTTATTTTTTTGCAATTCTGGATAATCATCAGTTAACTTATTTAAAATAC
>CANRLP010000051.1 GCA_947631515.1 uncultured Bacilli bacterium | reverse complement strand
TCTTCATATTCGGGAAAACATAAATAAAGTAAATTTCGATATCTGTTTTTAATATTTACACACAATTCATCTAAAGCAAAATATTGTCTAGATAAAGCATTTAAATCTAAATATAATTGTTCTGGTTTTCTATATTCTTTAAAAGAATTAGTGAAGAATAAATTAGCTAAATTGAAACAATCTTCTTTATCTGTTTTAGTTTTTCTAATATTTCTTTTTTGCATTTTTCCATAAATAGGATTAATAACAAATACTTTGAAATTATTTTCTAAAAAAAATCTTTCAATAGGTCGATGATAAATACCAGTGGCTTCCATTATTACAGAAACATTATCTAATTTTAAATTTTTAATTCTATTAAGTAAATTAGTAAAATCATTAATAGAATGATTAACTTCGTATGGATCAATTAGGACTTCACCACAAGAACTAATTAAAGTAATCATACTTTTGCTTTTAGCTACATCAATAGCTAAACAATTGGACATAAGCACCATCCTTTTCTTTACGATTGGACTCTTTGTACCTCTTATTCCTCATCACGCTTGTTATATAGAAATAAATCCTCACATTCTAAAACTAGGAACATAAAAAGAAAAGAGCTAGGCCGTCATACATATGGATACATAAGACCCTTGATATAATATGCCTAAACTCAATCGCGTAAATTTTACTCATTTTTATAAAAATGAGTAAAATTATTATACTAATAAATCAATGATTTGCAACTTCATCGATTTACTAATCAGTATTATACGTGATATAATATCTAATATAGAGAGAGTGAAAATATATGTGTACAGCAGCAACTTATAAAACTAAAGATCATTATTTTGGAAGAAATTTAGATTTAGAATTTTCTTATCATGAAACCGTTACAATTACACCTAGAAATTATGCTTTTAAATTTCGCAATAATAAAAATATCGATAACCATTATGCGATTATTGGTATGGCTTTCATCGTTGATAATTATCCACTATATTATGATGCTATGAATGAAAAAGGACTTTGTATGGCTGGTTTAAATTTTCCTGATAACGCTCACTATTTTGAAAAACAAGAAGGCAAAGATAATGTAGCACCTTTTGAATTCATTCCTTGGATATTAACTCAATGTGAAACAATAAACGAAGTAAAAAAGCTATTAAAAAATATTAATATTGCTAATATCAATTTTAGTGATCAACTTCCAGCTTCGCCCTTACATTGGATAATTGCAGATAAAAATGAATCAATTACTGTAGAAAGTATCAAGGACGGATTAAAAGTTTATGATAATCCAGTTGGCATCTTAACCAATAACCCTACTTTTGATATTCAATTATTTAATTTGAATAACTACATGAATTTATCAACAGAGCCAGCAGTTAATAACTTTGCCAAATCTTTAAATTTAAATGCTTATAGTAGAGGAATGGGTGCGATAGGATTGCCAGGTGACTTATCATCTTCATCTCGTTTTGTTAAAGCAGTATTTACCAAGATGAATTCTCTATCAAACGATACAGAAAGCTCTAGTATTAGCCAATTTTTTCATATATTAACTTCTGTTGAACAACAAAGAGGATGTGTTCATATGGGTAAAGATAAGTATGAAATAACAATTTATAGCTCTTGTTGTAATCAAGATTTAGGAATTTATTACTATACTACTTATGAAAATAATCAAATTACAGGAATAGATATGCACCATGAAAATTTAGATAGTAAAAATCTGGTTAGTTATCCACTTATCGAAAATCAACAAATTTTTATGCAAAATTAATTAAAATAACTCTTTTCTATTTGTTAAATTCGTTATAATATAAATACAAATAGGAAAGGGTTTTTTTATGAATAAAAATGAACTACAAAATCTAATGAATGAATTATTAACAACTTTAAAAGATTTAGGGAGGTCTCTTTGACTTAGAAAATAAAAAAGCTAAATTACAGGAATTAGAGCATCAAACAGAAAATCCTGAATTTTGGCAAAACATTACTAATGCTAATAAAGTTAATCAAGAAATATCTACAATCAAAAAAGAATTGGAAAATTATCAAAAAATTGAGAAAAATCTTGTTGATAACTTAGAACTTATCAACATTGTCGATGAATCAGAACTAAAAGATATTGCTGATGAAGTAAATAAACTTTCAGATTTAATAGATGATTTAGAATTTACATGTTTGTTAAATCAAGAATATGATAAATTAAATTGTTATTTAGAAATCCATCCTGGAGCAGGTGGAACTGAATCTTGTGACTGGGCTAGTATGCTTGCCAGAATGTATCAAAAATTTTTTGATTCAATGAATTATAAATATGAAATAATAGAACGCCAAGAAGGCGAAGAAGCTGGTTTAAAAAGTATAACTTTTTATGTAAAAGGTTTATATGCCTATGGTTATTTAAAATGTGAAAAAGGAGTACATCGTTTAGTACGTATATCTCCATTTGATTCTAACAAACGGAGGCACACTTCATTTGCATCTGTCTTAGTAACTCCCGAATATAACGTTGATATAAATATAGATATCAAAGAAAGTGATTTAAAAATAGATGTTTATCATTCAAGTGGAGCAGGAGGTCAATCTGTTAATACTTCTAATTCAGCAGTAAGGATCACCCATTTGCCAACTAAAATAGTGGTTACTTGTCAAAACGAACGTAGCCAAATGCAAAATAAAGAACAAGCTATGAAAATGCTAAAAAACAAATTATATGAAAAAAAGCAACAAGCTTTAGAAAAAGAATTAACTAACTTAAAAGGAGAAATTGATAATATCAACTTTGGAAGTCAAATTAGAAGTTATATTTTAGAACCATACAAATTAGTTAAAGATAATAGATCAAATTATGAAACAAGTAATGTTTTAAAAGTTTTAGATGGAGATATTTTTCCAATTATCAAATCAGTTTTAAAAAATGAATCTATTGTAAATAATGATTGCAATTAATAAATATTTGCCCTAAAATATTTAAACGAATAGGTGATAAAAGTGCATGAAACAATAAAATATTTAGAAAAAAAATTAAAACCAAACGATATTATTGTTGCTGGAATTTCGGGCGGACCAGATTCTATGTGTTTATTATCACTATTAATAGCATTTCAAAATAAATTGAATTTAAAAATAATTGTTGCTCACATTAATCACAATGTTCGTCCAGAAAGTAAAGAAGAAGCTCAGTTTGTTAAAAATTTTGCTTTAAAAAATAATTGTCTTTTTGAATATTACAAAATTGAAACTTACCAAAATGATAATTTTGAAAACTATGCTCGCAAGCAAAGATATGACTTTTTTTCCCAATTAATTGAAAAATATCATGCTAATTATTTAATGACTGCTCATCATGGTGATGACTTAATTGAAACTATATTAATGCGTTTAGTTCGGGGAAGTAATTTAGATGGATATGGGGGATTTAAAAAAGAAACTAAATATGAAACTTATGAACTTTTACGGCCACTTATCAACATGACCAAAGATGATATAATTAAATATAATCAAGAACATAGTATAGAATATCGTTTTGACAAATCAAATGATAATCTGGACTTTACTCGTAATCGTTATCGTAAAATGATTTTACCCTTGTTAAAAAAAGAAAATAAAAACGTTCATCAAAAATTTTTGAGTTTTAGTGAAGAAATTTACAATACTCTACAATTTTTAGATAATATGACTAATAATGCCTTGACTGGTGTAATTAATTTTGATAAGGTAAACTTGCAAGAATTCAATAAATTAGATGCATTGCTAAAAAAAAGAGTAGTTGAGTTTATTTTAAAAAAAGAATATCAAGATAAAATTATTTTAATTAATAAAATTCATTTACAAAAGATTTTAGAATTATGTAATAGTAAAAAAACTAATTCGACTATTAATTTACCTGAAAATCGGATATTGGTAAAAAGTTATAATTATCTTTATTTTCAAAAGAACAAATCATTAGATTTTTTTCATGCGTTATTGGATGATAAAGTAGAAATATCTCAAAATGAAAAAATTATAAAATTAACAAAATGTGACATAGAAAAAAGTAATTATATAATAAGATTAAATAGTAAAGAAATTAAACTTCCATTATATGTAAGATATCGAAAAAGTGGCGATATTATGGAAATTAAAAATTTACAAGGTCGAAAAAAGTTAAAAGATATTTTTATAGATGAGAAAATAGCTATAGATAAAAGAGCCAGTTGGCCGGTAGTTATAGATAGTAACAACACAATATTGTGGTTGCCAGGACTGAAAAAATCAAAATTCGACAAAAATTCTGATGAATTTTATGATATAATATATAAATATGTAATAAGTGAGGAGAAAAGAGATACATATGATAAATAATAAAAATAATAATACCATGAAAAACTTATTTCCTTATATTGTTTTAGTAGTTGTTATCTTTTTTGTATTAACTGTCTTAAACTTTGGCGGTTCAATTAAACATGAATTAACAACAGGGGAATTATTAAAAGAATTAGAAAGTAGTAATGTTACTGAAATAACTATTACACCAAGTAGTACTGATTCAGTTTATTATATTGAAGGTAAATTATCAGATTATAAAGAAAAAGAGTCATTTACTGCTAAAGTAGTAGAAAAAGATTTAACTGAAATTACCAATTATGCAAAAGAAAAAGATTTAAATGTATATGAAACTAATAAAGATCCTGGATCTATTTCCCTTCTTTATATTATAGTAAATTTCTTGCCTTTAGTAATTATAATTATAGCGTCTTATGTTTTATTTACTAAAATGGCTAGTGGTAATCGTAATTCTATGGATTTTGGTAGAAGTAGAGCTAGATTATCAGAAGATGGTGGAAATGTTAAATTTAGTGATGTAGCAGGATTAAAAGAAGAGAAAGAAGAAGTATCAGAACTAATCGATTTCTTAAAGAATCCTAAGAAATTCCAAAAATTAGGAGCAAGAATTCCTAAAGGTGTATTATTAGTAGGTCCTCCTGGAACTGGTAAAACTTTACTAGCTAAAGCAGTTGCTGGAGAAGCTAATGTTCCGTTTTATTACATAAGTGGATCTGATTTCGTAGAATTATTTGTAGGTGTCGGAGCTAGTCGTGTTCGTGATATGTTTAAAGAAGCTAAGAAAAATGCACCATGTTTAATATTCATTGATGAAATTGATGCAGTAGGTCGCCAACGTGGAGCTGGTCTTGGTGGAGGTCATGACGAAAGAGAGCAAACATTAAACCAATTATTAACAGAAATGGATGGTTTTGGAGCAAATGAAGGAATAATTATTATTGCTGCTACCAACCGACCTGATGTTTTAGACCCAGCTCTTTTAAGACCTGGAAGATTTGATAGACAAGTAACAGTTAATTTACCGGATACTAGAGAAAGAGAAGAAATTTTAAAAGTTCATGCTCGTAATAAAATTCTTGCTGATACTGTTAAATTAGAAAATGTTAGTTCTCGTACTCCAGGATTTAGTGGAGCAGATTTAGAGAACTTGCTTAACGAAGCTGCTTTACTTGCTGTCAGAAAAAATGAAAATGCTATTACTATGGATGATATAGATGAAGCAACTGACCGAGTATTAATGGGCCCTGCCAAAACAAGTCGCAAAATAACTGATAAAGAAAAGAAACTTGTTAGTATTCATGAATCTGGTCATGCTGTTATCGGTATTAAACTAGAAGACGCAAATGAAGTTCATAAAATTACCATTATTCCTCGTGGAATGGCCGGTGGTTATACCATGATGCTTCCTAAAGAAGAAAAAATATCTGTTATGACCGAAAAAGAATTACTGGCTACTATTACTGGTTTACTTGGTGGTCGTGCTGCTGAAGAATTATTCTTAGGTGAAATAACAACTGGTGCTAGTGATGACTTTAGAAAAGCTACAAACATTGCTCGTAGTATGGTTACCGAATATGGTATGAGTGAACTTGGCCCAATGCAATATGAACAAAAAAGTGAAGGAGTATTCTTAGGAAGAGATTACAACAAATCTAAAAATTACTCTGATCAAGTAGCATTAGAAATAGATAGAGAAGCTCGTAAAATAATTGAAAGCTGCTATGCTGATGCTAAAAAAATTCTTAGTGAAAATGAAGATTTAGTTATGTTATTGAGTAAAACTTTAATTGAAAGAGAAACTATTACTAAAGAAGAAATTGAGTCATTAGTAACTACAGGTAAAATTGATGATAATTTGGCAACCTTAAAAGAAGGCGAACCAACATTATTAAAATTAAGAGAAATAGCTAAAGCTAATAAAATAAAAGGTTATACTAAAATGACTAAAGAAGAATTAGAAGAAGCTATAAAAGAGTTAGATAAATAATTTGTCTAACTCAGTGTTAAGGAGTGAAAAATAAAAAACACTCCTTTTAAAGTGAAAAAAATAACAAAAGAAAAAGAATAAAAAAAT
>CANRLP010000050.1 GCA_947631515.1 uncultured Bacilli bacterium | reverse complement strand
TGACCATCATTATCAAAAACTCCCGTATGTAAAGATTGATACATATTTTCTTTTGGCATTGCTATATAGTCTTTAAAGCGATTAGGAAGAGGACGATATTTAGAATGGATTAAACCAATAGCTAAGTAGCAATCACTTTCTTTTTCAACGATTAAACGTAATGCTAAGATATCATATATTTCTCGCCATTTTTTACCTTTTTCTAATTTTTTATAAATGCTATAAACACTTTTAACTCGACTTTTGATAGTAAATTTAATACCATGTTCGATAAGCATTTCTGATATATTATCTTGCATATTTTCTAAAACACCATGTAATTCTTCGACGGAAGCATCTAGTTGTTTTAAAATATCTTCATATACGTCTGGTTTTAAATAACGTAAACATAAATCTTCCAATTCACTTTTAATGGAATAGATACCCAAGCGATGAGCAATCGGAATTAACACAGTCATAGTTTCATTAGCTTTTTTCTTTTGCTTTTCTGGTTTTACCGCCCAAATAGTTCGCATATTGTGCAAACGATCAGCTAGTTTAATAAATAAAACGCGTACATCTTCAGCTAATCCTACTAAAACTTTTCTTAAATAGATTGCTGATGACTCTTTATCATCAGGAAGTTCTAATTTATTAATCGTCGTAATACTTTTAACAATATTAGTAATCTCTGGTCCAAATTCTTCTAATAATTCTTTTTCTTCAGTTTCGCCATTATTTATTACTTCATGTAATAAAGCTGACATTATCGTCACTTTATCAACGTGCAAATCACTAAGTATTAAAGCTACTTGCACAGGATGAGTTATAAAATCTTCATTAGTTAAGCGTTTTAAACCTTGATGTTTAACTTTTGCAAATTCATAAGCTCTTTTTATATCATCAATATCTTCTTCTTTAAAATTGGGTTTTAATTTATCAATTAATTCTTGTAGTAGTTTATCTTGTTCTTGCATTTTCACCTAGTCCTTATTTTTTATTATTCAAAAATGTTAATAATGTTTCTGCTTCTAAATTAAAGATATCACTAACCATGTCTGCTATGGTTAATTGATTATCTTCTTTCCATTTTAATTCTTTTAAACATTTCCAAATCATTTTTTCTGTTACAAAAGAAAGTCTTTTGGCATGGAATTCTTCGCATTTAGAATGTAAGGCCGGATATATATGATTATATAATTCCTCAGCCGAGCGAAAATTTTCAGTTACCATAATCTCACTTCCTCAAACATATATATTATAGAACAAAGTTAATATTTTTTAAAGGTGATAACATGAAAAATAAATTTATTTCTTCGACCATTATCTTAATTTTAGGAGGATTTTTAACTAAATTCTTAGGATTTTTAATTAAAATACTTTACACAAGAATTATTTTAGAAGATGGTGTAAGTTTATATTCTATCATCATGCCTACCTACTCCCTTTTAATAACTATTGCAACAATGGCTATGCCTCTTGCTATATCTAAATTAGTAGCTGAAGAAAAAACACATAGTATTAAAATCATTTTTTCAAGCACCGCTATTATGATTTTTATTAATGCTCTTTTAATGAGTACAATGTTTTTAATTAGTAAATACATTGCCGTAGAACTTTTAAAAACTAAAGAAGCTTATATTTTATTACTAGCTTGTACAATTACTTTACCATTTATTAGTATTTCCAGTATTGTCAAAGGTTATTTTTTTGGTAAACAACGAATGACTCCATATGTTATATCTAATACTTTCGAACAAATAATTAGGCTTATTTTAATTGCTCTTTTTTTACCATTTTTTATGCAAAAAGGAACAATTTATGGAGTTAGTGCTTTGATTTTATTAAATATAATTTCGGAACTTTCCTCAATATTTATTTTTATGCTTTTTTTACCTAAACATATCAAAATCACTAAAAAAGATATTAAACCGGATTTAAAAACTATTAAAGAAGTTTTACAAGTGAGTTTGCCTACTGTTTCATCGCGTTTTATTGGTAATATTGGTTTCTTTTTTGAACCTATAATTTTAACTAATATTTTATTATATGTTGGATATTCTAATTCTTTTATTTTAAGAGAATATGGGGCTTATAATGCTTATAGTATTGCCCTTCTTACAATGCCTAGTTTTTTTGTGGGAGCTGTTGCTTCTTCCCTAGTTCCGGAAATAAGTAAGTTTCATGAACAAAAAAATTATCTAATGGTAAAAAGAAGATTTAACCAAGCATTATTTTTTTCTTTTATCTTAGGATTATTTTTTTCTACTTTAATATTCTTTTTTCGGGAAAAGTTATTATGGGTTTTATATCATACGACAAACGGTTTAGATTATATTAAAATACTAGCGCCATTCTTTGTATTGTTTTATTTAGAAACTCCCATGATTAGTACTTTACAAGGTTTAGGTGAAGCTAAGTTTACTATGAGTATTACTTTTTGGGGAGTAATTATTAAAAATATTGTATTAGCTCTTTTTTCCTTTTTTAAAATCGGAATTTATGGTCTAATTATTTCGGAAATTATTAATATCATTTTTGTCGTAACTACCAATTTTTATAAAATAAAAAAAGTAATGTCTAATTATAACTAGACATTAATATGACTTAAATAATTTAAAATAAGTAAGATAATAAAAATTATACTTCCTCCTAAACCAACTAGCCCAAACAAGATTTTCTTTTTGATCTTTTGGCAACTTCTTTTTAATTTATTCAAAATCATAAGCTACTCTTGCGAATTAAAAAGATTTGATTTTTCTTTTTAAAGGCATAAAATATATCATTAATTTTTAAACCTTTTTTAGCTAATTCTTGGACTAACCATGATTCATTTTTTTTAATATAATCTAAAGCTTTTTTTTGCACTTCACCATCTAAAATGATAGGCATAGGATAATTACTTTTAGTACGAAAAAAGTTATATTGAAAAATAGACAATTTACCATTTGGTTCTAAAAAAGCATATTCAACATCTTCAATACTTTTAATTTCTTTTTGACGCAGACTTAACAACAAATCATCCATACTGTATCTTTGACGGACCATTTCTTTATAATTAACATTACCATTAGCAATAATTAAAGATGGTTTACCTCCAAATAAATTCCGAAACTTTCGAGATTTAATACTAATAAAAGCTAGTAAAAGTTCTAAGATAACTAATAAAGCAATTGGCATAACGGTTAAAAGCATAGAATCTTTAATATTTTCAATACTAATTGCTACTAATTCGGCAATTAAAATGGACACAATCAAATCAATAATACCTAGTTGGCCAATTTCTCTTTTACCCATTATGCGATAAGCTAAAGCTACAAAAAAATAAAAGAAAGTTGTTCGAAATAATACGATGAATAATTCCACAATCATCATCCTTTCAAATTTATTATGAACTATTTCATAAATTTTTAAACATATCATAAGATGAATTAGGTGATAAGATGGATACAATCAAAAAATATGGTTTATTAGGAGGCAAATTTTTACTTTGTTTCCTTATTGGTTCAATCATATTAAGCATTTTTAATTATTTTCTTTTTTCTAGTAAAATAAGTCATACTATAGGTTTTATATATCTTTTATTAATAGTTATTATTTTAAGCTTTCAAACAGCTAAAAAAAGTGATTCCCGAGGAATCATTACTGGTTTAAAAAATGGTTTCTTATTTATCTTTATTTTATTTTTAATAAATATTATTTTATATCAAAGTCCTTTTAAATTTTTACGAATTGTATATTATTTAATTCTTTTGTTTGCTAGTATTTTAGGAGCTATTGCTGGAGTAAATAATAAACCTAAAAATAACTAATCTAAATGATTAAATAGTTAACGTATTACAAAATTAAAGTTATTATCAACATCTACATATGAATCACTATTATAAACTTGTTTAGTTAAAGGATTAGTCATTTCTTCTAAATGCATTTTTTCATATAATTCTTTTAATGTAATATGACTATCAACACATGATTCATTATAATAACAATCCTTAGCTGTTTCAATAATTTTTTTCTCTGTAACCATTTCTAAACGATGATTATGTTTTTGAACAGTCTTTAAAGTTGATGGTATGGCAATTAGTAAAATGACAATTAAAATTGTGCCATAAATAATTATTTTATTCTTATTCATACTACCTCCTAATAAGGAATTTCTCCTTGATAATAATCTTTAATAAATTGATCACGATATTCTAATATAGTATCATTTTTAATAGCTTCTCGTAAATCTTCTGTCAGATGAATTAAAAAACGAATATTGTGAATGGATAATAATCTAGCGCCTAAAGTTTCATTAGCAACAATTAAATGACGTATATAAGCTTTACTATATTTACTTTGACACGTATAACAATCACAATCGGTACTTAAAGGGGTAAAATCATCTTTAAATTGAGAATTTTTAATATTAATTTTACCATATTTAGTATAAGCGTGACCATGTCTTGCTAAACGAGTGGGAGAAACACAATCAAATATATCAATTCCTCGAATAACATTTTCGATAATATCTATAGGATCTCCTACACCCATTAAATAACGAACTTTATCTATAGGAAGATATTTGGTTGCATAGTTAACCATTTTATACATAGTAGGTTTATCTTCACCGACACTGGTTCCCCCAATAGAATAACCATCAAAATTCATTTTAACTAATTCTTCGACACAATGACGACGTAAGTCTTCGTATTCGCCACCTTGGACAATACCAAACAAAGATTGATTTAGATTATTATGAACTTCAAGTCCCCTTTTCGCCCATCGAAGTGTACGTTCCACACTTTTTTCTACATATTCCCGAGTAGCTGGATATCCGATACATTCATCAAAACTCATGGCAATATCGCTATCTAATTTATTTTGAATTTCAATCGATTTTTCCGGGGTAAGTAACAAATTATCACCATTTAAATGATTTTTAAAATGAACTCCTTCTTCTGTAATATCTTTGGGTTTGGCTAACGAAAAAACTTGGTATCCTCCACTATCAGTTAAAATTGGACCATCATAATGCATAAATTCATGTAAGCCCCCCGCTCTGGCAATAATGTCTTCACCGGGTCTTAACCACAAATGATAAGTATTAGAAAGAATAATACCAGCATGGACATCTTTAATTTCTTCAACACTCAAAGTCTTAACCGTTGCTTCTGTTCCTACTGGCATAAACATCGGAGTTTCAAATGTCCCATAATTGGTTTTCAATTTTCCCAAACGAGCAGCAGAATTTTTTTCTTTTTTTAACAAAGTATACTCTATTTTCATGGATGCCTCTTTCTATATCTTTTTGATAATTAATTATTGTCAACATTATAACATGTATACTTTTAGGTGTAAATTAATGAAAAAACAATATTCGAATTGATATAAAGTTTTTTTGTAAAAAAAACATATTGTACTGTGAACAAATGTTTGTTATAATTATTTTAGGAATACTTAGTTAGTTTAGGTACTATTCTCCTTTACTTTTTTAAAGTGGAAGGAGGTGAAGTTATGAGAAAGACAGAGAAATATCTTTGCTCTATCATAATACTCCTTATTATTGTGATTTTAATCATATTAATAAAAATAGTACCAACTGTATAAGTCGGTACTGACCTAAAATTTTGGAATAGTACCTAACTCATCAAAACTAGGTATTCCTTTTTTATTTTATGCAAGGTATCCTTGACATATTCATCATAACATAAAAACAAACTCTTATCAAGTACGTATTATATTCTATTTTCACTCGAATTTGCTGGGTTTCTATCAATTTGATGTCCTAAAGAAAGGAGTACTACATCCTATGTTTTTTGTCTATCAATCCACCTTTTGGAGTTTAAAGTAAATGATGAATATCCAACTTCATTATTTTTAATTTCACGGAATTAAGTGAAATTAAAACTTTCATAATTTAATTGTTACCACAATCCTATATAATCAAACGTTCCTTTATTGCTCATGCAATGTATTATAACATTAGTGAGATTTTTATAACTATTTAGTATCTATTAATTTTTTATTTAAGTTTTCTAATTCTTTTATAGATTTATCATTTGCTAATATTTTCATTTGCCTAATAGCGGAATTATTAAGCTTTATCAATCTTTCTTTTTGAGATATGCCATCGTTAATAAGTTCCGCATTTGTATTTTCTAAATTACATAAAATAAGTAAATGTCTTAAATCCGTATAATCTCGAATATTTCCTTCAATATTAGGATTTTTATCTCGCCATTCTTTTGCGGTCATCCCAAATAAAGCAACATTTAAAACGTCTGCTTCTTAGGCATACGCAAATTGTTTTTGTTTATCAGTTAATTTAGGAATAATATTTTCTTTAATTGAATCAGTATGAATATGATAATTAGATCTAGCAAGCATTCTACTAGCTGTCCAATCAACTTTATATTGATATGCTTCATTCTTTTTTAATCTTTCAAATTCTTGG
>CANRLP010000049.1 GCA_947631515.1 uncultured Bacilli bacterium | reverse complement strand
TTTTGTTTTAAAAATTATGGAATATTGCTATAATAATTAACAGGTGATATATATGGAAGAAAAAATCAAAAGTCTTATAGAAGAAATTAGGCCTTATATTAATATGGATGGCGGCGATATAGAGTTTATAAAATATGAAGATAAATACGTATACGTAAAACTAAAAGGTCATTGTGCAGAATGTAATGCTCAAGATTATACTTTAAAAAATTATATTTACGAATTATTAAAAAAAGAAATTGATGAAATTGAAGGAATCATAAATGTCGAACTATGATTCTTTCTTTTTATCCATAATCCACTCTATTTTTTCAATCGGTGCATATTTAGATATTTCTATAAAAATATTTTTTAAAAATAATTCATATTCATCAACTTTATTAATAACTTTCAATAATTCCTTTTCTTCCATTTTACCTTCCATTACTTTCTCATAAATATCAAAATAATAAGAAGGATATAACAATCTAGCATATAAAAGTTGATAGCCAAAAATACTTAAACGTTTTCTTTTTAAATAGGCATTTACTTCAATCCATAAATTATCATAATCTTCGAAAAATAATGCTTTAAAATAAGAAGCAATATCTCTAACCTCTATATCAATCACGTAATTTAAAGGATTAAAATAATTTAATTGAATATTAGGAAAAATTATCCGTTTTCGCTGCAAAGTGATAGATTCATAAATAGAGATTTGATGATTTTTTATTGTATTATTAACATAGCTAATAGCATTTTCGGCCAGGCCAATATAATAACTAAAACTATTTAAAATAATAGGTTTATTTTTACCTAATTGAGTAACTTGATATTCAAAATAATCAACCTTTTTGCTCCATAATTCTCCCCAAGAATTACGATATAAAACACTTTTCTTTTTACTAATTTGCAATTGATTGGCAAAATGAATCATATCTAAAACATTATATTCTTTAGATATGTTTAAAGGACTTTCAAATAATATATATTTATTATTAGCGTCTTTGGTAATATATTGATTATAAATATTGGGTATAAATCGCGATGTTGGAATACCTTTTTCCAATAATTCGGCATTTAAAAGCAATAAATCATTTAATTCATCTTCACTTCGAAAATAAGGGGCAAAGTAATATTTTTTATCTTGAAAAAGAAAAGAACAATAACTTTCCCCTTCCATTATTGCAATATTATCATTTAAATTATAATTTTTTATTAAGAGTTCTTTCATGTTATCACTAATAATAAGTATGAAAAAAGCCTAAGTTTTATACTTAAGCTGCTTTTGTTAAATTTAGGCTTGGATCATTGTTAGCCATCATATTGGGCATTCCATATGTTTGAACATTATTTACAGAATTATTAATAGCTTGGGCTTTATCAAAAGTTTGTTTTGATAATTCATTTATACCTTTAGCTTCTTCTAAATTTCTAGCAATATCAGCTCTTAATTCTTCCATTTCTTTAATATAGTTTGCAAATAAATTGTTCATCTCATTTTTATAATTTTCTGTTTTTTCTCTCATTTGATTAATTATTCCATCAGCGCCACTTAAATAACTGGTAGTTACAGGTGAATCAGAATTATTAACTGGTTGAGCACTAGCAATAACTTCACTTTGTGGTGCTACCATAGGTTCTGGTGCTACAACTTGCTCCATTGGGTTAGGAATTACTGGATTTGGTATTGCATCATTAGTTATTGCTGCCCCTGGCATATTACCAATTAAATTATTATCTGGCATTTGCATATTTGCAACATTATCTATATTAACTGCCGGATTAATAACTGGTTCTGGAGTAATTACTGGTCCATTAGGAATATTATTTACAATTGGTTCAGCATTTTGAGTAGGTGCACTTACCGTATCAATACTATTGTTTACAATATCCACTCCTTGAGGAGGAACAATATCTTGATGAACTTGAGTATCTAAAGAATCAGCAATAGCAAAAGGATCTAATACATCAGTTTCGGGAATATTTGAAACTGTATCTGCAACTGGAGCAGTTTGAACTTCTGGCGTAACCATTTGTGGTACTACTACTTCCGCAGAATTATTCAAATTATTATTTGGTACTTCTACTGAATTTTGTGGCATATTATTTATAGGTTGATTAGCATCTACAACACTTGGCATAGAATCGTTTTGAGGTATTTGGACATTGTTTGAATCTATAACTGGTTCATTTGGAATATTAGCTTCTGGCAATTCAGGTGTTTCATTAATTTGTACTGGTTGTTCAACAATTGGAGCTGATTGAGGAGCATTAGTTGCTTCTTTTTCTTTTTGTCTAGCTAAAAATTGTTCGTAATAAACTTGTAAAGAAGCTAGATTTTCATCTCTTAAAGCTAAAGGACGATAAGGATCTTCCGTTACTAATAATTCTTGATTAACCACTTTATAATCGTCATCAGTTAGTTCTCCATGCAACCCTGCTACTAAATTTTCTTTTGCTCTTTTCCATTCTTCCATATCAATAATGTTACCATAAAGACCATCTTTTAAACGACTTACCCCAACAACTTTATGACCATTATCTACTTTATCAGTTTTAAAAACTACTATATTGTCATCAGTACCTGTTTTTTGAAAATAAGTTAAAACATCCCAGTTTTCTTGTCTTCCATCAGGGAATTTAACAACTGCACTTGCCATACACATACCTCGCTATTCTAGAATCATTATAACATAAAAACTATTTATTGCAAGTAGTTACTTTGGCTAAAAGGAAATAACGACAACCATATGCGCAATTATTTTTTATATAATCGTCGACTTTAGCAATATCATTATACAATTTAAAGTTTTTATGATTTTTATTATTAAAACCTTTCAAGCGTAATTTTCCATAAGCATAATCCCCTAAAATATAATCAAAATCATCAAAGTAATCTGTAAATTTAGCTTTCACTTCTTCTAAATTAAAAGCATCTTTAATATTTCTTTCTATCACATAATCATTTTCATTAATTGTTACTTTCATAAAATTACCTCGCTAAATTAATAGCAATTAAAATAATTACTAAAAAAGCTGTTGCAACAACACTAGCTAATAATAATGTATCAACATAGCCATTGCCACTCGTTAAAGCATTTCCATATTTTTTGTAATAAAGAATAGCACTAGCTAATCTTTTTTCTTTATTTTTGTCAGTTTCTTTAATCCGAAAGAAATGATATACCTTGTTATTAATATTTAAAATTTCATCTTCCTTCATATTCATTACTTCGACAATATTATAGCCAGCTAGCTGATAAGCTTCTTTGTCTAAAACAATATCTTTATACTCTCTTAAGTTAAAATTATGATTTAAAGAAAATAATTGACTACTTAAATAGTTCATTATTTCTTTAGAATTAGGTGTTAATTTATTATATAATTCTAATTTTTTAGCATTACTATCTTCAGCAAAATAAAGTAAATTTTGAAATTCTTTTATTTCATCATCACTTATAAAAACATGTTTTTTTTTCATCACCAACATATCAATTAAAATTTCTTGAATTTTAAGAAAAGAGGTTTTTTCTTCTGTGAGGTTATTTTCATTTTGATAAAAAATTAAACATTGTTGCTTAAATTCATCAACTAAATCTTGAGACAAACCAAATTTTTTTAAATTAGCATCAAATCCCCCTAAACTTATTTCATTATGAGTTCGATAAGGATTCATTATATCTAATTCTCCGTAAATTAATATAAGAGCACGAATTACAATAACTAAAAAAGAATCAAAATTTTCATTTTCTGGCTTATCTTTGCATTCTATATATTTTTTTATGGCTTCATTTATAGCATCATTAACAAATATACTGTCTTCCATGCTCCTCACCTATTTTGAATTATATCATAATTTTTATTTTATAGGAAGATTTAAAATGTTACTTTTTGTCTCCATTTTGCCTCCGTAATATTCCGGTACACTTCCCTGAATTATTTTTGATGCCAGCAAAATACTATAGCTATGATTAATTTCTTTGGCTATACTAGGAACTATAATTTCATTGGTTATAGATGAATCAATATAAAGTGAGATTAAAACGTTATTGATGCCATAATCTTCTAAGGTTATTCGTACACTAGTCGCTAAATAACCCATATAGCTAACTTTTACAGGTATTCTAGGTCCTAAATTGGCTAAAAAAAGCCCATTACTTGCTACTCCAATTGGTATTGATAAAACAATACTATCTAACCCTGAACTTAAATCTTCATTGTAATACTTTAAAATTTGATTTCGCGTATTAATGCTATTTAAATTATTTCTTAAGTATTCAGTAATTACTCCTAAAGCTTTATAAGCATTATCCAATTTAAAATCGACTGAAATTATTTCATCATTATCATTTTTGGTTATTATAATTGCTTCGTCTATAGGAATTTCTTTATAGACATCGCTAACACGATATTGCATTAAAATTGATTCATTTAATTTATTAATACTAGACTCAGCTACTTGTAATAAATGAGGAGTTACTTTTTTATTAAATCTATTAACTAAAAAGATAGTTAGTAATATTATAATAATAAAAATCAACCCTAAAACATAAGAAATTTTAAAATTTGTATTTCGTTTTCGATTTAATTTTGCTCTCATATTAAATTATATGTTTCCAAAAAAAAAGAAGTAAAAACTTCTTAAAACCAATTTAAATGAAAAACAGCATTGATTAAAAAAATCATTCCTACTACTAAAGCTATTGCGACAATAACTAGTAAAACTCGTACAATTAATTTATTTGATTCAACATCTTCTTTTAAATCATTAAAGTCATCAAAATCACTTTGCGTAAAGGAAAGAGAATTGGTATAAAAGGATTTATCTATTTCTTTTTTTATTTCTTCTTTGACTGTATTGTGTAATTCCTTTTTTTCGATTTCTTTATCAATTCCGTCTAATACAACGGTATTTTCACTACCTTTTAAGTCAGACAATATATCTAACGGATCTAAATCTTTTTGCATTTCTTTTTCTGTTATAGTATGTATTAAATCTACTAAATCATCTTTATTCGAAATAACTTTACTTTTTTCTTCTTCCTTGTCTTCATTAACATCTAAGCTTTTTAAAATATCATATTGTGTATCATGAATTTTTTTCAAACGATCTCGTTCATAATTAACTTCTTTTGTTGATTTAGCTTTTTCTAAAATGGCATTAATATCATATTCTTTAGTTTCTTCATCTTGAACTGGAGTTTCTAACTTAGATTCTTCTTCGGTAGCAAAAATGCTAGTTCTTTTCTCTTCTTTTGGATATTGTTTTTCTAATAACTCTTTTATATGATCAATATCAATATCGTTATCTCCAATTACATGGGCATTACTTGATAAATTTACATTTTCTAGTTCCCCTTGGCTAATTTCTTGATATAATTGTTCATTTCTTTTGGCTCTAGTACCAATGTTTCTTTGATTTTCATAATATCTATCCATTCTTGAACCCATCATATCACCTACCATACTCATAATCATGATATCATAGATTTAACGTTTTTTAAATATATATTCATTGATTTTTTTCTTTAATAACTTTATAATTTTGAAATAGGAGAGTGATTTAGATGAAAAAAATCCAAGTAGCCAAAGATTTATGTATTGGTTGTGGAGCATGTGTTGCCATTGATCCTGAACATTTTGATTTTGATGATTCTGGCAAATCTAATGTAATATCTAATGAAAATATTGTTGATAATCAAAATATTGCAAATGCTATAGAATCTTGCCCTACAAGTGCTATTTCTCTAATAGAGGGTGAAGACTCTAGCGAAACAGAACTTGCAAATGATGACGAATGTAATTGTGATAATGAATGTCAATGTGAAGGACATTGTAATTGTCACCATGAAGCTGCTTAAGCTTCTTTTTTTATTTTAAATTATATAATTTTTTTACTTCTTTAACAGAAAGTTCACGATATTCTCCTGATTTTAAAGAACCAAGAGTCAAAAAAGCATAACTTTCTCTTTTTAATTTCACAACCGGATGATGTACCATCTCAAATATTTTTTTAACAATATGATTTCGTCCTTCGACAATGCTAATTTCTACAATTTGAGTATTTTTTTCTAAATCATTTTTACGAGTTTTTAAATGAGTAGGAATCACTTTACGACCATCCACTACAATTCCTTTTTTAATAGCATAAAATTCACTTGGTGTAAGTATTCCTTCAATTTTAGCAATGTAAGTTTTTTCAACATTATTTTTAGGATGCATTAACCTATTTGCTAGTTCTCCATCATTCGTAAGTAAAATTAAGCCAGTTGTATCATAATCTAACCTGCCGATCGGATAAATTCGTTCATCGGTATCTATTAAAGAAACTACTGTTTTACGATTTTTATCATCACTAACACTACTTATAATTCCACGTGGTTTATTTAATAAATAGTATACCTTTTTTTCGTTTTTACCTAAAACGATTCCTTCTACTTCTATAACGTCAGAATTATTTACCTTAACTCCTAACTCTTTTACAACTTGATCATTAACTTTAACTAACCCTTGCAAAATTAATTCTTCAGCTTTTCTTCGAGATGTATATCCACTATTTGCTATTACTTTTTGCAATCTTTCCAT
>CANRLP010000048.1 GCA_947631515.1 uncultured Bacilli bacterium | reverse complement strand
CAACAAAAATGGAGCCTTTCGGCTCCTTCAGGGGGTTTTGGTTGATTCACTCTCACATAAAATCGTAAGAGCGTTTCGAAAGGTTAGCATGATATCTATCATGCTAATAAAATGATATAATGAAATCTTTTCTTTGTCAAATAAATTTTTGCAAATTTGACAAATTTTTTCTTATTCTTTTTCTTTCAATTTTTTTAACTCATCGTAATACAAAATTTCAGCCACAGTATAATAAGGAATTACATAAATAAGTGGTACAATAAGTAATGATAAAAGCATCCAACCAATAAAACTTAGAACAAAAACAAAATAATCCAGTTTATATCCATCAAGTAATTTTTTACTTTCTTCTAAACATTCCATAGGAGATAATTCATTATTATCTACATAAACTAAATAAGCAAAAGAATAACTTATAGCTACAATAATACCTGGAATAATAAATAAAATACTCCATAACAAAGTAAAAATAAGTGTTAATAATGAAATTACTACTATAGGCAAAACTTTCCCAATATAACTAAAAATATCTTCTCGATCAAATTTTTCTTTACGAATCATTTTTAACACATAAGCATAAAAACCTACAGATAAAGTCATAGTAAAACATGAAGCAACCAATGTCAAAACATTATAAATCATAGATTCAGAATTAAATAATAATTCTATTCCTAAACTTAATAATATTGATATCGCAAGAATTATTCCATATCCTTTCCAAAAAGATTGAAAATTTTCTTTAACAATTATTTTGGCTTTCTCCTTAATCTCTACTCTATTCATAAAAATCCTCCTTAATTTATTATATTTTATTCACAACATTTAATCAAGATTAGCAATTGATTTCAAAATATTTTGATATTTGGGATCTTGTATTTCTTTAGAATTTAAAAATTGTTCACTATCTTTTTTAGCTTGTAATAAAATTTTAAAATCTCGCCTTAAATCTGCTATTTTAAATACCATATCACCACTTTGTTTTGTTCCAAACAAATCTCCACCTTTACGCATTAAAAAATCTTGTTCACTTATATAAAAGCCATCATTACTATCCTCTAATACTTTTAAACGATCAACTTCTTTATCACTAATTAAAAAGCAATACGAATCTAAATTATTTCTCCCCACGCGTCCTCTTAATTGATGAAGAGTTGCTAAGCCATAATTTTCTGCATTAAAAATAACAATAGTTGTAGCATTTTCAACATCTACTCCTACTTCAATAACAGTTGTAGCAATTAGAATTTTTATTTCTCCTGTTTTAAATTGATTCATAATCTTTTCTTTTTCTTTAGATTTAATTTTACCATGTAAAATAGCTGTTGGTACTTTATCATGAAAAGCTTGATTAAAACTCTTTTTTAAACTTTCTACATCCCAAGTATTATGTTCTTCATTTTCTTGAATACTAGGAGCTACAACATAAATTTGATGGCCATTTTTTACTTCCTCTAAAATATGATTTAAAACACTTTTTAATTCACTTTCTTTCTTTACGAAGGTCTTTATTTCTTTGCGACCATTCGGTTTAGTTTTAATAATACTAGCATCCATATCATTATAAATTGTTAGAGCATAAGTACGAGGTATAGGAGTTGCACTCATATAAATAACATCAGGCATATTACCTTTATTTTGTAAATTACTTCGTTGATTAACTCCAAAACGATGTTGTTCATCGGTAATTACTAATCCTAAATTATTAAATTCTACATCACTACTAATTAGAGCATGAGTTCCTATAATAATATCAATTTTTTTATTTTTTAAGTCATCAACAATTTTTTTATGCTCACTTTTTTTCATACTTCCTACTAATAAAGCTACATTTACTGAAAATGGTTCCATTATTTTTTTTATAGATTCATAATGCTGAGTAGCCAATATTTCTGTTGGAGCCATTAAAGCACTTTGATAACCACTAATTGTATTGGCATACATTAATATTGTAGCGACAATAGTTTTACCACTACCAACATCACCTTCTATTAAACGATTCATTCTTTTTTTACTTTTTAAGTCATTTAAACAATCATTTACGGCACTCATTTGATCAACCGTTAAAGAAAAAGGTAATGATTTAATAAAATTTTTTACTTTATCTTGATCAAACTTTCTTTCTAAACCATCTATCTTTTGATTTTTTATTTTTAAAAAATTAATTTTTAACATAAATAAAAATAATTCTTCATAAATCAATTTTATTCTTGCCTGTTTTAAGTCATTAGAATTTTCAGGATTATGAATTATTTTTAAAGCTTCCAATTTATCAATAAAACGATATTCATTATTAATATAGTCAGGGATAAAGTCATTTACATTATTTATTTGTTCTAAGGCATTTAATATATACATATTCATATTAGCATTTTTTAAACCTTTTATAATATGATAAATAGGTTCAATTTTAATAGTATTTATCCAGCCAAATTTTAAATCACTAGCTACAAAATTATTTTTCTTTTCATCATATTTTCCTATTAAGGTTATATTTTTACCAACATCTAAATGCTGATTTAAAAAGCTTCGATTGAATATAGAAACATTGATTAATAAATTATTAGATAAAGCTTTAAAAGTTATTCGATTTAAATTTCTTCTTATATAAGCTAACTTAGGAGTTGATTCAATTGTAGCATTTATCGTTATAGTATCTAAGGTATCACAATCTTTTAAATTTACTGGTTTATATATATTATAGCGATAGGGATAGTAATCTAATAAGTCTTCTACACAATAAATATTTAATTTATTTAAGTACTCAATTGTTTTAGGACCTACTTTTTTTAAACTTTGTAATTCCATGTTTTACTCCTTAATTATAGTTTAATTATAGCAAACATAAGAACAAATGTACAGGTTTTACTTTTTCTTTAATTTTTTTAAAAATTTTTTTATTTTTTTGCAAAAAAATGTTGACAAAAATACCCTTATCAATTAGTATATATATCACCAATTCACTTAATGCGAATTGGTGCTAGTATCACACTAGTCAACCCCTTTTTATTCTTTTAGAAGCTGTCTTCAGGGGGCAGCTTCCATTGTGGAATTTTAAAAAGTACTAACTTAAATTGTTAGTACTTTTTTCTTCGTTTTGGTTCAATTCTATATTTTTATAAAATTGATATCTTTTTATAGCATTTTGTTTATTTAAGGCCAGTAATTCTTCAGCTAATTTTTCATCTTTTATTTTTAAAGCATTATATCTTGTTTCATTATTTAAAAATTCTTCATATAAATCAAAATTTGGTTCTTTACTATCTAAGTAAAGTTTTTCTTCTTTTGGATTATAGCGCATAAGTAAATGATAACCTGATTTAACAGCTAAGTCCTGTTCTTTTAAGGAACAAGTCATACCTCCTTTTATACCATGTTCTACACACGTTGAATATGCAATAATAAGTGCTGGGCCATCATGAGCTTCGGCTTCTTTAATTGTTTTTATTGTTTGATTAAAATCTGCTCCCAAAGAAATACTTCCTACATAACAATTAGGATAGGACATAGCTATTCGAAATAAATCTTTTTTAGCATTGCGTTTCCCAAAATCTGCAAATTCAGCTACTTGCCCAATCTTAGATGATTTAGACATTTGACCACCTGTATTTGAGTAGACTTCTGTATCTAAAACTAAAACTTTAACTGGATCATGGCGAGATAAAATATGATCTATCCCTCCAAAACCAATATCATAAGCCCAACCATCACCACCAATTGCCCAAATACTTCTGGAAGGAACATAATCAATTAATTCTTTTAAATCTTTAGGAATTTCTAAATTTTGAAATTCTTTTTTTAGTTGATAAGTTACTTCAAAATTTTCCTTATTTGCCAACCATTGTTCAAATTTTTGTTTAACATTATCTTCAACTGCTAACAATGAAGACTTAATTATATTTTCAATTTGATCACGTTTTTGTTTATTAGATAAATACATGCCCAAAGCAAATTCAGCATTATCCTCAAATAAAGAATTGGCCCAGGAAATATTATAAGGAGTTGAAGGAGCACTACCACCATAAATACTTGAGCAACCCGTAGCATTAGCAATTATTAATTTCTTGCCAATAATCTGCGTTAATAAACGTATGTAGGCCGCTTCTCCACAACCAGCACAAGCTCCACTAAAGAAAAATTCTGGTTTAACAAAACTTAAATCTTTAACATTATTTTTTTCATCACTAATAGGATTTTCATATTCGTTAAAGTAATAATCACTTACTTTTTGTTTTTCCTCATCGAAAGTGCCAAATTCCAAAGCTTTTTTGCCCTTTAATCCCGGACATGTGTCAATACAAAGTCCACATCCGGTACAATCAGCTTCGCTAATGCTTACTAAATAATTATAATCGTTATTGCCCAGTAATGGTTTGCCAACATTTTTATCTTTCGTTTTAAATGCTCGAATTACAGCATGAGGACAAACAAAACTACAACTCCCACATTGAATACAATTTTCAGGAATCCATTTAGCAACTTTATCAGAGATTTTTCTTTTTTCTAAACTAGCTAGCCCACTAGGAAAAGTTCCGTCTTTAAGAGGCATTATTTCACTAACTGGAATACTATTTCCTAGACGATTATTTATTTTTTCAAATATTGTTGTCGCTGGAGCTTTGTTGTAACTATTACTAGATAAATTAAGACGATATAATTCATTTAAAGCATTACTGATGGCTTTTTTATTATTTTCTATAACTTCAATACCTTTAGTTTTAAATTGTATATCAATAGTTTCTTCGACTAATTCTTTAGCATTTTTAATACCTAGTAATCTTAATAAAACTACTTCCATTATTTTGTTTATTTTACCATGTAAGCCATTTTCTTCGGCAATTTTAACAGCCGGAATACCTAGTACCATAATATTCTTTTTTTCAATTAGTTTTTTATCTTCTTCACTTATTTTTGCATCTAGAGTTTTTTCATCAATTGTATTTACTAGCAATATTCCTTTAGGAGCTAATTTACTAAGCATATCAAATTTTTTAAAATATTCATCTTTAGTTACTACAACTATATCAGCTTTAGTAATATAGTAAGGAGCATGAAATTTTTGATTTTTTATTCTCAAGTTACTTATTGTTACTCCACCACTTTTTTTGGAATCATATTCAAAATACCCATCTACTTCTTTTTCTAATTTGGAAGAAGCTATTTTTAATAAGTCTTTACTAGCGCTGACCATTCCATCACTACCAAAGCCATAAATAATTATTTCTTTGGCATCTAATTCTACTTCGTAAGGATATTTTTTTAAACTTAAATTGGTAATATCATCGACAATACCAATTGTAAAATTATTTTGTAAATTGCCATCAAGCATTTTGTAAACACTGTAAATATCGCTTGGGGTAGTATTTTTGCTTGATAATCCAAAACGTCCCCCAACTATTTTAATATCATAATCTTTTAGGGCTGCTACCACATCTAAATATAATGGTTCCCCCATACTACCAAGTTCTTTAGTACGATCTAAAACTGCAATACGTTTAACTGTTTTGGGTAAAACTTGTAATAAATATTTTAAACTAAATGGTCGATACAAATGAACTGCAATAACACCTATTTTATTGCCTTTTTTATTTTCAGCATCTACAACTAATTTTATAGTGTCAATAACACTTCCCATAGCAATTATTATATGTTCTGCTTCTTTGTGTCCATAATAATTAAATGGTTTACAATCAGTTTTAGCAAGTTCATTTACCTTTTGCATATAATTATTAACAATGTCAGGTATTTCATTATAAGTACTATTACGAGCTTCCATAGATTGAAAATAAATATCCTCATTTTCTGCTAAGCCTTTTTGAATCTTATGATCAACATTTAGCATCCGGTTTTTAAATTCATTAATTTTTTCATAATTTACTAATTTTAAAAATTGAGTATCATCTAATTTTTCAATAGTATCTAGTTCATGACTAGTTCGAAAGCCATCAAAAAAATGTAAAAAAGGTAAACTTCCTTCTATACTCGCTAAATGAGCTACACAAGCATTTACTCTTACTTCCTCGGCATTACTACTTGCTAACATGCAAAAACCAGTTTCACGAGTTGCATAAATATCACTATGGTCTCCAAAGATAGATAAAGCATGAGTAGCAACTGTTCTTGATGCCACATGAATTACTCCTGGTAACATCTCTCCTGCCATTTTATACATATTAGGTATCATTAAAAGTAGACCTTGACTAGCCGTAAATGTCGTTGCTAAAGATCCGGTAATTAACGCACCATGCATAGCACCTGAGGCTCCGGCTTCACTTTGCATCTCTATTAATTCTACTTTATGATTAAACAAATTTAATTTATCAGTATGATTTAAATAATCGATATTTGATGCCATCGGACTTGATGGGGTTATTGGATAAATACTTGCTACTTCACTAAATAGATAAGCAATATCTGAGCATATTTTATTAGCATCTGCTACTAATTTCATTTGCATCACTCCTACTCTATTTAGTATATCACGTTTGCTGTGCACTTTATATTTTTTTCAATTTTAATTCACATTTAATTTTTCTATTTCTTCAGTTGATAATCCTGTTATTTTAGATATCATGTCTATATCAAATTTAT
>CANRLP010000047.1 GCA_947631515.1 uncultured Bacilli bacterium | reverse complement strand
CGGCAAGAAGTGATTGAACTATTTAAAAAAGTAGAACAAAATGATGAAGAAGCCAAAAATAAGCTGATTATAGCTAATCTACCTTTAGTAAAAAGCGTAGCAGCTAAATATAAAATACCTGGAATGGATTATGAAGATTTAGTTCAAGAAGGTACCATTGGGCTTATAAGAGCTGTAGAAAAGTTTGATTATCAAAAAAATAATTCTTTTTCAACTTATGCTATTTTGTGGATTCGCCAAGCGATAATGAGATCTATATGCAATAAAGCAAGAACTATACGAATACCTGTTTATGTAGGGGAAACTATTAATAAAATGAGTCGTATTCAAAGTCAATTAGCTCTTCAATTAAATCGCGAACCAACAGATGAAGAATTAGCTTTAGAACTAAATGTTTCCACCCAAAAAATTAATAAATTAAAAACATATACCGATCTGCCTATTTCCTTAAACGAAGCATTAGATGACAAAGAAAACCAAGAATTGGGCTTGTTTATTAAAGATGAAAAAATAAATGTGGAACAAGAAGCTTTTCAAAATTATAATCGAGAATATTTAAAGAAAATATGTGAGGAAAAGTTAACAGAAAAAGAAGCCAAAGTTATTGATTTACTATTTGGATTAACAGATGATTCTCCTAAAACATTAAAAGAAGTTGGTATGGAATTTAATGTAACAAGAGGGAGAATTCGACAAATCGAAGCTAGGGCTTTAAAAAAATTAGAAAGAGCTTTAAAAGTTAATAAAGCATTAATTAAACACACGGAAAAAGAAAAAATATTTTATTCAACCTTTGATGTTAAAAATATTCATGAAGAATTGACTTTACCTATATTTTTTGAACTTTTAAATATCTTACCTCAAAGTGATTTAAAGAACTATACAAAATATCGCAATATTCATTTGAAAGAAAAAGCAATTTCTGTTAAAAAAGAGCAAGAATATTCAAAAGGTTTTCAAAATCATATGAATTTATTAGAAGAAGATTTGCGTATTCTTTTTATTCAATATCAAAAATATCTAAATATGGAAAAATTCGAAAAAGAGCATATTTTTATATATTTAAAATATTGGATGAGTCAAAGATATTTACGCTATCGTTTCGCTGACTATAGTTTTAAAGAAATTAGGGAAGCTATAAATAATCTTTCTTTAGAAGAACAAACTATTTTAAAAAATAGATATGGGAAAAATTTTTTAACTTATCATAAATTTAGTGAAAATTCCGAAAAAAATTATGTTGATTTAAATAAGGCAGAATATCACTTGGACCATGTATTAAATCAGTTAAGAGTAAAAACAGATGATTATAGTACCAAAGAAGTGATTCAAAATAGCACAGTTGAACTTCAACAAATTTTCGAAGCTGATAATTTTAAGTATTTAGTTTCTTTATTAAATGATAATTATCAAAAAATTATGCATATAAGATATGGTCAAAATTTAGATGAATTTAATCCATGGCCCAAAGATAAAAGCATAAATTATTATTGTGCAATGTATAAAAATATTTCAGATAAATTAAAATTATTAGCCAATAGTTATCCTGAAATAAATCTAGAAAACCAAAAATGTGATTATTCCAAAACAAATATTTTAAATGAGTTAGATTCTATGCAATTACAAAAATTTGTACCATTACTTTCTCAAAAACAACAAGAAGTTATGTACTTAAGACATGGAAAAAATTTGGATGAATGGCATTCATTTCCAAAGATATTAGAAAGAAAAGAACTTAATCGTTATTATGCAAACTATGAAAATGCCAAAAGAAGCTTATTCAAATTAACTGGAATAGATAATCTCAATCACGATATGCCAAAACAGGCAAGAAAAAATAAAAAAAGTATTGTAAGCAATATGGAACATGAAGAATTACTAAAACTAGTACCACTCCTTCCCGAGAAGCAACAAGAAGCTATGTACTTAAGGCATGGAAAGAATTTAGATGAATTGCATCCTTTTCCAAAAGCTTCAGAAAAAAAAGGGGTTCGTTATTATTATTCAAATTATGATAATGCTAAAAAAAGCTTATTAAAATTAAAAGAGTCAGAAAATATAAATTTTGATAAGCCAAAAAGTATTATAGATAGTATAGAACATGAAGAATTACTAAAACTAGTACCATTACTTCCCGAGAAGCAACAAGAAGCTATGTACTTAAGGCATGGTAAGAGTTTAGATGAATGGTATTCGTTTCCAGAAGCATCAGACAGAAAAAAACTTAATTGTTATTATTCAAATTATACCGATGCTAAAAAAAGCTTATTAAAATTAAAAGAGTTAGAAACTATAAATCATGATAAATCAAAATGCATTATAGATTGTATAGATCATGATAAATTATTAAAACTAGTACCATTACTTTCCGAGAAACAACAAGAAGTTGTGTACTTATGGCACGGAAAAAATTTAGATGAGTGGCATCCATTTTTAAAGGTATCAGGAAAAAAAGGGCTTAGTCGTTATTATATAAATTATGAAAATGCTCGAAAAAGCTTATTAAAATTAAAAGATGTAAAAACTATAAATCATGATAAACCCAAAGGTATTACAAATTGTATAGAACATGAAGAATTACTAAAACTAGTGCCACTACTCCCTAAGAAACAACAAGAAGTTGTGTACTTAAGACATGGAAAAAATCTAGACGAATGGCTTCCGCTTCCAGAAGTAACAGACAAAAAAGAACTTAATTGTTATTATGTGAATTATGCCAACGCTAAAAAGAAATTATTAAAATTAAAAGAGTCAAAAAATATAACAGATAGTCAAGAACCTTCTACTATAAAAATGGTAGAAACTCCTGAGTTGCTAAAGAAAAAAGTAAATAAATTATCCAAAAATAAAAATACTAAAAAAATCTTATTAGAAAATAAAAAAGATTTACTAGAAATAAAATTAAAAAATCAATGGAAAGAAAAATTATATGAAGAATATTATCCTTTATATAAAGAAGTTTTAGAAAGCTCTACTATGGAAAATATTATATCTTCTTTTGTGGATGGGGTAGAAGTAATTCCCAATTCTTTAGAATTAAGCATTGCTAATAAAATGGAAATAGAAACAATGTTTATAAAAGAAATGGCTCGTTTATATAAAGAAAATCCTAATAGTGAGCAAAGCCTAAATATTTTGTTATTCTTAGATGATATATATGGTAATCGTTTAAGAACTAGATTTACTAGTGAAACATCTTATTGCTATATTAATGATGGAGATATTTCTTCAGCCATTGAATTATCTTTAAGAAATTATGATGGACGATTGCCATTTTATAGTGCCTTATCTGTAACTTTAAAAAGGAAATTAAAAAAATAATTTTCTTTTTTTAAGGAAAAGTATTGCTAATAAAAACAAATGTTTGGTATAATGATTTCTAGGACATGTACGAACAATGGACTTTATAATTAAAATTTAGTAAAATGAAATTAGGTGATAATGATGTTTAGCTTTATTAGTGGAAAAGTGGTCGAAACAGAAAAAAATTATATTACATTAGAAAATCAAGGAATTGGCTTTCAAATATTTGTAGCGAATCCTTTTAGTTTTACAATGGACGAAGTAACTAAAGTTTATATTTACACGCATATTCGCGAAGATGAATTTTCTTTTTATGGTTTTCATTCTTTAGAAGAAAAAGAATTATTTTTAAGACTTATCAATGTTAAAGGGTTAGGTCCAAAGATGGCTTTGCCAATGTTAGCTACTGGAAGTGTTGCCGGTATAATTGATGCTATTGATCGCGAAAATATTTTATATTTAACTAAATTTCCGAAAATTGGAGAAAAAATTGCTCGTCAAATTATTTTAGATTTAAAAGGTAAACTAACGACAGATAAAGAAAGTACAACTAGTGGTTTAGAAGAAGTTGTAGAAGTCTTAGAAAGTTTAGGATATAAGTTAGCTGAGATTAAAAAAATATTGCCAAAATTAAATCATGATGATACAATCGAAAACCAAGTTAAAGAAGCTTTGCGCCTTTTATTAAAATAATAGAGGAGGGATTTTATGAAAGATAGAATTATTGATGCTAATATGAAAGAAGAAGATAATTTTGATTTAAGTATTCGGCCTTCTACTTTAGCGGAATATATTGGTCAAAAAGAAATAAAAGAAAATTTACAGATTTTTATTAAAGCGGCTTTGATGAGAAGTGAACCATTAGATCATGTTTTGTTATATGGTCCTCCTGGACTTGGTAAAACAACTTTAGCTCATATAATTGCTAATGAATTAGGAACTAATATTAAAACTGCAAGTGGCCCAGCTATCGAAAAAACTGGAGATTTGGCGGCTATTCTTTCAACCCTTGAACCTGGAGATGTTTTATTTATTGATGAAATTCATCGGATGCCAAAATTTATTGAAGAAGTTTTATATCCAGCTATGGAAGATTTTGAAATAGATTTAATTTTAGGTACCGAAGGCAAATCAAGAAATATTAAAATTGATTTACCTCCCTTTACACTTGTAGGAGCTACCACTCGGGCGGGGGATATATCTAGTCCTTTACGTGATCGATTCGGAATCATTTCTAAATTAGAATATTATAAAGAAGAAGAATTAGAAGGAATTATTAAACGGACAAGTCGAGTTTTAGATATGCCTATTGAAGATGATGCAGCGAAAGAATTAAGTAAACGTTGTCGTAAAACTCCTCGTATAGCTAATCGCTTATTTAAAAGAGTTCGCGATTTTGCTTTAGTAGCAGGAGAGAGTTGTATTACTCATGAACTTACGATGGATTCTTTAAAACGTTTAAAAGTCGATAAATATGGTCTTGATAATATTGATATTGAATATTTAACCTCTTTGATCGAAAAATTTAATGGGGGTCCAGTTGGAGTAGAAACAATAGCCACTAGTATTGGGGAAGAAGTATCAACTATTGAAGATGTTGTTGAGCCTTATCTTTTACAAGAGGGATTTATTAAAAGGACACCTAGAGGAAGGGTAGCAACGGAAAAAGCTTACAAACATTTAAAAATTTCGTTTAATGATACATTATTTTAGGAGGTAAAAAATTATGTCAAAAAAGAATCGTTTAATTATTATTGAAGGACCTCAAGGAACAGGAAAAACAACACTCGCCAATTATTTACGGGAAAATATACCATCTTCTAATTTATATCGTCTATCAGGTCAAAGTGATAAAACTTTAGAAGGAAAAGAAAAAAGTAGAATTATGTATGAAGCTTTACTTACTTATCTAAAAAGCATGCAAGAAATTCCAATGGATTTAATTTTTGATAGGACATTTTTTACTGAAGAAATTTATAGTCGTTTAGGATATAAAGAATATGATTTTTCAGATGTATATCAAAATTTAGTTCAACAATTAATGGAATTAGATTATGAAATGTACTTATGTTTACTATATTTAGAAGATACAAAGTTATATGAAAAACGTCTTATGCGCGAATCACATCATAATTATCAATCATTTAGTATAAAAAATAGTATAGATCAACAAATTGCTTATTTAAAAATGGGTCAAGAATTAAAAAATAATTTAATAAAAGTAATGCCAATTGCTATGGATGATTTTGACCAAGCTTACTTAAAGATAAATCGTACTTTTTCTTTAAAGCAAAAATAGAAAGGACATTGTAGCAAATGAATATTAACGAATTTGATTATAATTTACCAGAAGAATTAATTGCTCAAACTCCTTTAAAAAATCGTAGTGCTTCCAGAATGCTTGTCTTAAATAAAACAACTGGGGAAAGTAAGGATGATGTATTTATTTCATTACCTAATTACTTAAAAAAAGGTGATGTTTTAGTTATTAATGATACAAAAGTTATTCCTGCCCGTTTAATTGGTACTAAAGAAGAAACGGGAGCCACAATCGAATTATTACTATTAAAAGAGTTGGAAGATAATAAATGGGAATGTTTATCTCGTCCTGCCAAAAGGTTACAAGTAGGGACTAAAATTGTTTTTGGAGCTAATGACTTAGTAGCAGAAGTTATAGAAAAAAAAGATGAAGGCATTGTTCATGTTAAATTATTATACGAAGGTATACTAATGGAAATTTTAGATAAATTAGGAGAAATGCCTCTTCCTCCATATATAAAAGAAAAATTAAATGATAAAGATCGGTATCAAACAGTTTATGCCAAAAATTTAGGAAGTGCTGCAGCACCTACTGCCGGGCTTCATTTTACGAACGAATTATTAAACGAATTAAAACAAGTTGGTATAATTATAACCAATGTTACTTTGCATGTGGGTTTAGGAACATTTAGACCAGTCGAAGAAGAAAATATTTTAGATCACAAAATGCATTCAGAATATTATGAAATGAGTGAAGAGACAGCTGTTATTTTAAATAAAGCTAAGGAAGAAAAAAGAAGAATTATAGCAGTAGGTACCACTTCAACAAGAGTCTTAGAAACAATAGCTAGTAAGTATAATAGTTTTAAAGCTTGTAGTGGTAATACAGATATTTTTATCTATCCTGGTTATGAATTTAAAGCTATTGATTGTTTAATTACTAATTTTCATTTACCTAAAAGTACTTTAGTTATGTTAGTTTCTGCCTTGGCTGGTAGAGAAAATATATTAAGAGCTTACGAAAAAGCTATTGATTTAAAATATCGTTTCTTTTCTTTTGGAGACGCAATGTTTATTACAAATGATTGACTTAAATGTTTGTATTTCAATCAGTTGCACCAGATTGATTGATACTCGGATTTGTAAATTATTTGATAAGTTCGAGTTTTAATATTCAATAATTCATGTTAAAATTATTTTAGTGATTAAGGGGGGAAATATGAATAACGAAATAATAAAATCAGAGATTAATTTAAATAATAATAAAATTAATGTAATGAGAATA
>CANRLP010000046.1 GCA_947631515.1 uncultured Bacilli bacterium | reverse complement strand
AAGAAATAGACTGTTTGAATAAAGAATTTGATTCTAATTTTATGGAAGCAGTATTAACTGATAAAGTCGAAGGAATTCCTAAAAATCAAGTATTGGAAGTCCTTCAAAAAGGATATATGTATAAAGACAAATTACTAAGACCAGCTATGGTTAAAGTAAGTGAATAGATTAAAGGAAAGGTGATTAAATTATGAGTAAAATTATAGGTATCGATTTAGGTACAACAAATTCATGTGTAGCATACTTAGAAGGAGGAAAACCAGTTGTTATTGCTAATAGCGAAGGTAATCGGACAACTCCAAGTGTTGTTGCATTTAAAGATAATGGTGAAGAACTAGTAGGTGAAAACGCTAAGCGTCAAGCTGTTACTAATAAAAATACTGTTTCATCAATTAAAAGAAAAATGGGAACTAGTGAAAAAGTTGAAATTAATGGTAAGAAATATACACCTCAAGAAATTAGTGCGAAGATTTTAATGAAATTAAAAAAAGATGCCGAAAGTTTCTTAGGGGAAACCGTTACGAAAGCCGTTATTACTGTTCCGGCCTACTTTAATGACGCAGAACGTCAAGCTACGAAAGATGCTGGTAAAATTGCGGGTTTAGAAGTAGAAAGAATTGTTAATGAACCAACAGCTGCTGCTTTAGCGTATGGTCTTGATAAACAAGATAAATTACAAACTATCTTAGTTTACGATTTAGGTGGAGGTACATTCGATGTCTCTATCCTTGAACTAGGTGATGGAATTTTTGAAGTTAAAGCAACTAGTGGTAACAATCGTTTAGGTGGGGATGACTTCGATAATCGGATTATTGATTATTTAGTAAGTGAGTTTAAATCTAGTGAAGGTATTGATTTATCTAAAGATAAAATGGCGATGCAAAGACTTAAAGATGCCGCTGAAAAAGCTAAAAAAGATTTGTCTGGTATGACTTCTACTCAAATTAGTTTACCATTCATTTCGCAAAAAGAAGATGGACCAGTTCATTTAGAAATCAATTTAACAAAAGCTAAGTTTGAAGACTTATGTCGTGATTTATTTGATTCAACTCTTGAACCAGTTCGTAAAGCACTTAAAGATGCCAAATTAGATAAGAAAGATATTGATCAAGTAATATTAGTTGGAGGATCAACTCGTATTCCATATATTCAAGAATTAGTTAAAAAAGAACTTGATAAAGAACCAAATAAGAGTGTAAACCCTGATGAAGTTGTAGCAATGGGTGCTGCTATTCAAGGTGGAGTCTTAACTGGGGAAGTAGAAGATTTAGTTTTACTTGATGTAACGCCATTATCACTTGGTATTGAAACTCTTGGAGGAGTTATGACTGTCTTAATTCCTCGAAATACAACTATTCCAACAAGTAAATCTCAAGTATTCTCAACTGCTGCTGATAATCAACCAGCCGTAGACATTCATGTCTTACAAGGGGAACGAAAGATGGCCCAAGATAATAAAACTCTTGGTAACTTCCAACTTACAAATATTCCACCAGCACCTCGTGGAGTTCCTCAAATTGAAGTTAAATTTGATATTGATGCCAATGGTATCGTTAATGTAACAGCTAAAGATTTAGGTACAAATAAAGAACAATCTATTACTATTCAATCATCTACTGGTCTTTCTGATGACGAAATTGAAAAAATGGTTAAAGAAGCTGAAGAAAACAAAGAGGCTGATGAAAAGAGAAAAGCTGAAGTAGATGCTCGTAATGAAGCTGATTCTTTAATTTTTGCTACCGAAAAAGCTATTAAAGATTTAGGTGATAAAGTAGATAGCAAAGATAAAGAAGATGCTGAAAGTAAAATGAAAGAATTAAAAGATGCTTTAGAAAAAGATGATATCGATGACATTAAGAAGAAAACAGAAAATTTAAATGAAGTAGCTATGAAATTAGCAACTAAAGTTTATGAAGAGGCTGCTAAAGAAAATCAAAATAATAATGACTCTAATGATGCTTCAAGCGATACTAAAGATAAAGATGACGTTGAAGAAGCTAACTATGAAGAAAAATAATATTAAAGTTCTAGGAAACTAGAGCTTTTTTAAAGAATGGAGAACTATATGGACAAAGTAAAGAAAAGAAGTGAAATACCTGAAAAATATAAATGGGATTTATCAATATTAGTAAAAGATGAAAAAGAGTTTTTAAAAATAATTAAAGAATTGGAAGAATTTGTAGATGAAATTCAAAAATATCACGGTCACTTATTTGATTCTGCTTCTAATTTATTAGAATATTTGCAAAAATCTACAGAGATGGAGAAAAAATTAAGAGATATTTATGTTTGGGCTAATTTAAATCGCTATGAAGATTTATCTAGTTCAAAAGCTAATGATTATGTTTTAAAAGTAACTAATTTAAATAATAAAATTGCGCAAGAAACGGCTTGGGTTGATACAGAAATTATCGCTCATGATGAAAAAGAGTTTGATCTCCTTTTAAAAACCGAGCCAAAATTGCAAGAATTTGCTTTTATCTTTCAAAATTTATTTCGACGCAAAGAACATATTTTAACTGAAAATGAAGAAAAATTAATTACTAAACTTACTAAATCTTATGGTAATGTTGAAGATACTTATGATATTTTAAATGATTCAGAAAATAATTTAGGGATTGTTACAATTAATAATGAAGAAATTCAACTAACTCAAAGTAATTATGTAGAATTAATGCGCAATCAAGATCAAACGGTTCGAAAAAATGTTTTTAAAACTTATTATGAATATTATTATAATCATCGTAATACCTATGCTTCTTTATATACAACTAATGTCGTAGAAGATAATACGATTGCCAATATTCGTAAGTATAAAAATGCGTTAGAATTAGCTTTAAGTAGTGAAAATATTGATAAAAAAGTTTATGAAAATTTATTAAATGCTGTACAAAAATATATGCCTTTAGCTCATGAATATCAAGAAATACGAAGCAAACTTTTAAATATCAAAGATTATCACATATATGATAATTATGTGGAATTTGAAAAAGAGGATCGAAGTCTATTTACCGTTGAAAAATGTCAAGAAATTTTAAATAAAGCTTTAGCACCTTTAAAAAATAATTATTTAGAGAAATTAAAATTTATGTTTGATAGCAAATATATTGATTACTATCCTAGCGAAAATAAACGAAGTGGGGCTTATCAATGGCATCGGTATGTTAGTTTAAATCATTTAAATACTAGTGATTCCCTTACTACTATGGCTCATGAACTAGGTCATGCTATGAATACATTATATACTGAGGAAAAACAACCATTAGAATATCAAGATAATCCCATATTCTTAGCTGAAATTGCCAGTACTTTAAATGAAGTTTTATTAAATGAATATTTATATCAAGAAGCTAAAGATAATAATAGTAAAAAAACTCAAATATTAGATTTTTTATCTCGAGTTCATTCTACAATTTATCGTCAAACTATGTTTGCTGAATTTGAATATTTAATGCATCAAAAAGAACAAGAAGGTATTTCTTTAACGGAAGAATTTATGTCAAATGAGTATTTTGATTTAGTTAAAAAATATTTCACGGATAAAATGATTATTGATGAAGAAATAAAATATGAATGGATGCGTATACCTCATTTTTATACTTCGTTTTATGTCTATAAATATGCGATTGGTTTGATAGTAGCTTTAATCTTTGTTAAACGGATTATTAATAAAGAAGATAATGCAGTTGAAGATTATTTAGAATTTTTAAAGAGTGGAACTAGTGATTATCCGTTAAATATATTAAAAAAAGCCCATATAGATTTAACAAATCCTCAAGTATTTGATGAAGCTTTCTCTTTAATAGAGGAAAAAATAAATGAATTGAAAGAAGTGATGCAAGATGAATAAAAAAGATTATTATGAAGTCTTAGGAGTTTCGAAAAACGCTACGGATGAAGAAATTAAAAGAGCCTTTCGAAAACTGGCTAAACAATATCATCCTGATGTCAATAAAGAACCAGGAGCTGAAGAAAAATTTAAAGAAATCGGGGAAGCTTATGCTATTTTATCAGATCCTGATAAACGTCGCCAATATGACCAATTTGGGCATGCGGCTTTTGATGGAGCTGCTGGTGGAGGATTCTCAGGCTTTAATGCTGAAGATATAGATTTAAGCAGTATTTTTGATGACTTATTTGGTTCTTCTTTTGGCTTTAACTTTGGTGGTTCTACAAGGCGAAGTAGTAATGGCCCCGTAAAGGGAAAAGATCGTTTAGTAGAGATGAATTTAACTTTTGAAGAAGCTGTTTTTGGATGTAAAAAAAGTATTCGTCTTGATTTAAATGAAACTTGTGAAGATTGCCATGGTAAAGGAGGATTTAACGAAAAAACTTGTTCTAAATGTAATGGTCGGGGAACTATTATTGTTGAACAAAAATCAATGTTTGGAATTTTTCAAACTCAAACTACTTGTGATGCTTGTCATGGAACTGGCCATACATTTGAAAGAAGTTGTTCTACTTGCCATGGTTCAGGTCATGTAAAAGCCACTAAAGAAATTGTAGTAACTGTTCCCGAAGGCGTTGATACTGGCTATCAATTACGTATCTCTAATAAAGGAGAAGCTGGTTTAAATGGTGGCGCTAATGGCGATATTTACATTGAATTTAGCGTCAAAAAACATGAATTCTTTACCCGAGAAGATGAAAATATATATTTAGAAGTTCCTTTAACCATTGCGGAAGCAGCGTTAGGATGTAAAAAAGAAATTCCAACTTTAGAAAATAATGTAATTTTAGAAATTAAACCAGGGGCATCTACGGGTGATAAATTAAAATTAAAAGGTAAAGGAATAAAAGTTCCTAATTCTTTACGTAAAGGTGATTTATATGTCATTTTAAATGTAGTAACACCAATTAAATTAAATCGAAAACAAAAGAAATTATTAGAAGAATTAGCTGAAACTGAATTAGATGATGAAGCTATCTTTAAAAACTTTAAAAAGCACTTAAAATAGTGTTTTTTTACATTTCATTTATGGTCTTTATTTGACATTAATTAAAGCGATTGCTATACTTATAATAAATAAAAGGGTTGAAGAAATATGGAGCGAAGATATAAAACAAGCTTAAATATTATTGGTATATTATTAATTCTTTCTTTCTTTGTCACAGTTTCTTATTTAAGTTATAAAAAAGATATGGAATCTAATACTATTGTTTTAGTTGAAGATGGTTTATCTATAAATTATTTAAATGGTAATAATTTAAAGTCTATTGGAAATCCAAGTAATTTAACTTTTTCAGTAACTAACAATAATAATTATTCATTGTATTATTATATAGAAGTTAATCAAATTACAAGTAGTACCGATAATTTTACTTATACATTAAAGGAAAAAAATAATAAAATTGAATCTCAAGAAGAAATATTTCCTTCTTCTGATACATATTTAGCAAGCTATGTAGAAATTGAACCTAATACTACCCATACATATACTTTGGCAATTCTAGAAAATAAGCATAATAACTTAGAAGCACATCTAAATATTGGGGTAGAAGATATGAAACAAGATAATTTTTCAGCTACTATTCTAGCTAATTCCTCAGTAAAACAAGAATCCCTAACCAAAGTAGGAGAGGAAGTAGCAACGAAAGAAGAAGGTTTAATCCAAACAAATGATGATTATGGTGTTTCTTATTATTTTCGCGGTATTGTAAATAATAATTATGTACGTTTTGCTGATTTATTATGGCGGATTGTTAAAATAAATGGAGATGGTAGCGTTAAATTAGTTTTAAATGACTATTTAAATGAAACAGCTAATTATTATAATGAAGATGCAACTAATATCGAAGATAAATTAAATTTTATGAATAGTGGAATATATACTACTTTAGAAAATTTTTATCAAAGTAATTTAGAAAAGTATGGTAAGTATTTAGTTTCTTCTAAGTATTGTGTCGATGATTCTGAAGGACAATCAGACAATAATAACGTTTATTATTTAGGTTACTCGAGATTATTAACAGATTATAACCAAAGTTTTAGTTGTTTAGGTAAAACTTATAGTTCCAGAATTGGTTTGTTGACAGCTGATGAAGTAATATATGCCGGAGCTAGTAAGAATGGCGAAAATAATGCTTACTATTTATACGTACCAGGGAAAAACTCTTCATGGTGGACAATGACTCCCGCTAAAAGTGATAATACTAACATTACTTATTTTGAAGTAGATGAATATGGTAAATTACAAATTAATAGCATAGGCAATTATTATCGAGGGGTTCGTCCTGTTATCAATTTGGCTAAGAAAAACTTTGTATCTGGGATTGGAACAATTGATGATCCTTATACATTAAATGATTTACAATAAACTATGTAAATCTTTTTTTATTAGTAGGCACATAAAAGAAACTGTGATAAAATAAATTTAGGAGTTCGATTAAAATGAAGCAAACATTAATGGATATTATAGGTTTTTTGAAAGATGTAAGTCAAATAGATTTTTTATTATATTTTGCTATTTTAGTCCTTATTATTTTAGTTGTCTCATTAATTTATATTATTAAAAATAGTGATGAAGAAGAGGTTGTTAAAAAAGATAATAACATAAGTAGTAGTGATGATTTAAATTTATCTGAAGTAGTTCAGAATTTAGAAAATATGCCTCATTCTAGTGTCGAAATGACTAATTATGAAAAAGAACAAGAAGAAAAGGCTATTATAAGTTATGATGAATTAGTCCAAAGAAATAAAAATGCCAATATTAATTATAATGAAGAAAAAATATTGGATGATGATATTTCGATTAAAAAAATAAATTTAGATAATATTATTGAAGAAAAAGAAACTGATAAACCTCAATTAATGCGTTATGCTGAAGAAGAAGCGTTTTTAAAAGCTTTAAAAAATTTAAATGAATTATTAAATCAAGGCTGAAAGCCTTTTTTCTTGGCTAAAATATGACATTCTAAGATTTGTCAATAATAAAATTTTATGATATTATAGGCATTACAAAAAGACACGAGATTTCTAAAT
>CANRLP010000045.1 GCA_947631515.1 uncultured Bacilli bacterium | reverse complement strand
TAATAGAGGAGGATTTATATGAAGAAAGTAAAAAGTAACCTCCCAACCAGACTGACTCTGGGGGGGGGGTATATTAAGTAAAAAGGAAGACCTAGAGTTAGAAAAGTTTACTAAGAATAAGAAAAGAAAATTTATTTTAATCGGATTGATATTGGGAATAAGTATAACTATCGGCGGAATATTTTTATATAAAAGTTATGCTTATTATGAAAATGAAAAAGAATATAACGTAATCAAAGGAATAATACCTGATTTTTCATATGATGTAAAGTTTGCCATAGAAGTAGATGGAACGAAGAAAAATAATATACCAACGACTCCCAAAGGAACTAATCAAACTAAATATTACAAAGTAACAGCTACTTGTGATGATGGCATAAAAGCGGAATGGGATTATAATGCCTGGAATTTAAAAGTAGAAAATATAACCAAAGGAACAAAATGTAAATTAGCATTTAATAGTACCTTAACCGAGGCAGATTATCAAAAATATATTGAAGCAGGAGTTTCTTATCGAAGAAATACATATCGAGGAAAAGACATAACCAGTAAATTAACTGATGGCACATTATATAGTGAGATAAAAAGTGGTCACTTCGACGATATATTTGTTGGAGATTATATAATAAGTACAAATCTTACAGAAAAATATACAGGTAAAAGTAATAAAGTAATTTGGTTGATAGCTGATTTAGATAATTATATGAATATAGGAGGGAATCCAATTTTAACCCAACATCATGTGACAATAATACCAGCAATTCCCCTTATGAAAGCATCAATGAATTCTACAGATACAGCCGCTAACGGCTATGCTGGAAGTGAAATGGTAACAAAAACGTTGCCAAGTGTATTAAGTACATATATTACACCAGTATTTGGGGATCATGTTATACAGTATAATGCTTACTTAACTAATAAAGTGGAAAATGCAAGAGTAAATCGATTTGGCATGACCAATAGCGGAGCGAGTAGTGACGCTGGTTTATATGATAGAAAATTAGATTTAATGAGCGAAATAAATGTCTATGGAACTATAGTATGGTCATCATCAGGATTCGATATAGGAAAGGATAATAAACAATACGCTATATTTAAATTAAAACCTGAATTTGAATATAGTTATGGAGCAATTCAGTTTACTTATTCGCTAAAAGATGTAGTTAATTCGACTGGCTTTGCTAGTGCCTCAGAGGATGGTTCTTCCAGTGTCAGTGCCGCGTCCTTATCACGTGGCGTTCGCCCAAGATTTTTAATAGGATAAATAAAAAGTGTAAAATACCTGATTATTTTACATTTTTTAATTGCTTTTAATTTTTAATAAAATAAGTTATAATCTTATTAGGTGTTTTTTATGCGTCAAGATAAAATTCGAAACTTTTCTATTATTGCCCATATTGATCATGGTAAAAGTACATTAGCCGACCGGATGTTAGAAATTACGGGAGCGGTAGACAAAAGAGAAATGAAAGAACAACTTTTAGATAGTATGGATTTAGAGCGTGAACGAGGTATTACTATAAAATTAAATGCTGTAAGATTAAATTATAAATATAATAATGAAGATTATATCTTAAATTTAATTGATACACCGGGACATGTCGACTTCTCATATGAAGTATCTAGAAGCCTAGCAGCATGTGAAGGAGCTATATTAGTTGTTGATGCTGCTCAAGGTATTGAAGCTCAAACATTAGCTAATTTATATTTAGCTTTAGATATGGATTTAAAAATTATTCCCGTTATTAATAAAATTGATTTACCTAATGCTGATATTCCCAAAGTAAAAGAAGAATTAAAAAAAGTTTTAGGTTTTAAAGATGAAGAAATACTTTTAACTAGTGGTAAAACGGGTGTAGGTGTTAAAGAATTATTAGATGCTATTGTAGAAAGGATTAATCCTCCTAAAAATAATGAACAAAAACCTCTTCGAGCTTTAATTTTTGATTCAGGATTCGACCCTTATAAAGGGGTTGTAGCTCTAGTAAAAGTAGTGGATGGAATATTAACCAACAAAGATGTAATTAAAATGATGGCTAGTGAGGCAAATTATGAAGTTACAGAACTGGGAGTCCATACTCCTAAAGAAAAAAAATTAAATCAATTAGTCAGCGGCGAAGTAGGATATATTGGAGCAAGTATTAAAGATATTAGTACTGTGGAAGTGGGAGATACAATTACCAATTTTAATAATCCTGCTACCGAACCTTTAGCAGGTTATAAAAAGATGAAACCTATGGTTTATTCGGGAATATTTCCTGTAGAGCCCAATAAATTTGAAGCTTTAAAAGAAGCTTTAGAAAAATTAAAATTAAATGATGCTGCCTTAAGTTTTGAACCAGAAACTAGTGATGCCCTAGGATTTGGTTTTCGCGTTGGTTTTTTAGGACTTTTGCATATGGATATAATTACAACAAGAATTGAACGAGAATTTGATATTGAAATAATTGCTACTAGTCCTAGTGTAATTTATCATGTTACTAAAACTAATGGGGAAATAGAATATATTGATTCTCCAAATAAAATGCCTAATGCTACTTATATTAAAACAATAGAAGAACCTTATATCTATACTAATATTATCGTTCCTAGTGAATATATTGGACCTATAATGGAATTGTGTCAAAATAAACGAGGAATTTATAAATCGATGGAATATATCGATGATACAAGAGTTAATATTCATTATGAAATTCCTCTATCAGAAATTGTTTATGATTTTTTTGATAAATTAAAAAGTATGACAAAAGGATATGCTTCCTTTGATTATGAAATATGTGGTTATAAAGAAAGTAAATTAGTTAAAATGGATATACTATTAAATGGTCAGGTTGTAGATGCTTTATCTAACATAGTTCATAAAGATTTTGCTTATACGCGAGGTCGTCAAGTGGTTGAAAAATTAAGAAAAATCATTCCGAGACAAATGTTTCAAGTTCCTATTCAAGCTAGTATCGGTTCAAAAGTTATTGCTCGGGAAAATATTAGTGCGATGAAAAAGAATGTTTTGGCTAAATGCTATGGGGGAGATATATCTAGAAAACGTAAATTATTAGAAAAACAAAAAGAAGGTAAGAAAAAAATGAAAATGCTTGGCAATGTCGAAGTACCTAAAGAAGCATTTTTAGAAATATTAAAAGAAGGTGACAAATAATGGCTCAAAATTATTCTTATCTAAGTGAAGAAGAATTAAAAGAAAAAATTTTGATGATAGCTGATTATATAATTGATAATAAGGCGTCTTTGAGAGAAGCTGCTCAATATGCTAGTGATAATGGTTTTAAAATTAGTCATGTTAGTGTTCATTATTTATTGCAAAATAAATTAATGGAATTAGATAAAAATCGTTATGAAAAAGTTATGGCAATTATAAACGAACATTTGCCAAAATCAATTGAAGATGATGAAGTTAAATCTAGAGTAAATGCTGCTACTTCTTTATTACTTCAAGACTTTACTATTGAAGAAATAGCAGAAAATTTAAATTCAACATTTGATATTATTTATGATGATTTAACTAATCGTCTGCCTAAATTAGATAGTAAAAAAGCTGATTTAGTGAAAAGTAGATTAGAACATCATAGATTGAAAAATCTAAAACATATCCAAAATAAACCGAATGATGCTGAAAAGCCAACACTAGATTTAAATAAACTTAGTAAAAATGTTTTAAAAGAAATTATCTTAATGGCTTTAACTTATCGAGTTTCTTTTAAAAATTTAAGTAAATTATTGAATGCTTCTATCGAAGATATAAAAGAATCATTATACTCTTTAGAAGATTTTAATGATCCATTATATTATTTAGATATTGAAACTATAAATGAAGATGAAATTAATGAACGTGTGGCTTATATAAATGGTTATAATTATTTAAAAACACGTAAGAAATTATTATCTCAATTAAGTAAAGCAAAAAAGACGAATAATAAAGACGAAATAGCTAAAATTCAAAATTTAATAGCTGAACATCATCATTTAATAGATGATTCAGTAGCTTATGGTACTGTTGGAAAAAATATAAATACCCTAACCGAAAAAGAAAAAGAGGCTATAGCCAGGTATCGTTTGAAATATGCTCTTAGTAAGAGAAAAGTTTCTACGATTTTTCAACGAAAAAAAGAAATAACCATTAATTTAATTGAAGATGAATTAGCAGCTAAAAATCCTATTTATAAAGAAAAAATAGAAAGATTAAATGATTACATGAATATGAGAAGAAATGAATATATTCAAGACTTCGTCAATAATAAAAAAAGATAATTATCAAAAAAATATTTCAATATAAAGGTAGGGAAATATATGGAAGCAAAAGGCGTATATGTTCATGTTCCATTTTGTAAAACGATTTGTTCGTATTGTGATTTTTGTAAAGTATTTTATAACGAAAGATGGGCCAAAAAGTATCTTTTAAGTTTAAAAGAAGAAATTAAAGATATTTATATGAATGATCCCATTGACACTATTTATATTGGGGGAGGTACACCATCGGCTTTATCTTTAGAATATTTACAACAATTATTAGAAATAATTAAAAATCTTAATCTAGAAAATTTAAAAGAATATACTTTTGAATGTAATCTTAATGATATTAATGATAGTTTATTAATGATGTTAAGGAAATTTGGGGTAAATCGTTTGTCAATAGGAATTCAATCTTTTGATCCTCAGAAATTAAAATATATGGGTCGAGAGCATACTTTTTTAGAAGCCCAAGAAAAAATAAAAATGTGTCGTAATGCCGGTTTTTCTAATATCAATATTGATTTTATTTATGGTTTTGGGTTTGAAACTGTTAAATCAGTTATTCAAGATTTAAAAATGTTACTTAAATTAGCACCAGAACATATAAGTACTTATAGTTTACAATTAGAAGAAAATACATTATTAAAAATTAATCACTTTAAAAGAATAGATGATGATACCGATGCCTTAATGTATAAAGCTATATGTCGCTTACTTTCGAAAAAAAAGTATCATCATTATGAGATAAGTAATTTTGCTTTACCTGGGAAAGAATCAATTCATAACTTAAAATATTGGCAAAATAAAGAATATTATGGTTTTGGTTTATCAGCATCTGGTTATATTGATAAAATTAGATATACAAATACCAAATCTTTAACAAAGTATTTAAATGGGGAGTATAGTCAAGACAAAGAAATTTTAACTGATAAAGATATTATGGATAATCATTTGATGTTAGGATTTCGTCTAGTTGATGGTATTAATTTAGAAGAATTTTATAATTTATATGGTGTTCAAATGGAAAGTGTTTATCCTATTAAGCCATTACTAAAAAATAAGGATTTAATTTTAAAAAAAGGAAATATTTTCATAAATCCGGGCAAACTATATGTAATGAATGAAATATTATTAAAAATGATATAGAATGAGGCAATCTAATGAAAAAAATTTTCTTTTTATGTTTTTTCTTTTTAATTCCTTCAATAGTTCAAGCTGAAGATTTAGGTTTAAAAGATTTACAAATTAAAAATGGGGAACTATCTTTACCTTTTGATCCTTATAATACCGAATATACTGTTACTTTAGATAATGAAGAATTTCAAATATATTTTGACTATCAAGTAGAAGATGATTATGTAGTTACAGTAGAAAATAATTTAGATTTAGAAAATGATTCATTAGTAACATTAAACGTTAGTAAGGGTGAAGAACATCTTTTGTATCACTTCTATGTCTTAAAAAATAATGAAGAAGTCCCGACAATTGCTATTAAATCTAATGATTTAGAAGAAGAAAATTTTATGTTTAAATATAAAATATATATAGTACCTAGCGTTTGTTTATTGTTAATTTTTATGAGTTATAAAATTTTATTTCCTAAGAAAAAACATAAAAAGAAAATCATTTAGTATATATTACTAGGTGATTTTTTTGAAATATATTGCTCATCGAGGTTTACGTAATGCCCAATTTAAAGAGAATACTTTAGAAGCTTTTATAAATGCTTTAAAAAGTAGGAGAATGGCAGGTTTTGAGTTTGATATTCGGGAGACTAAAGACCATGAATTTATTGTTAATCATAATGCTTTTATTAAAGATGATTTAATTAAATTTAAAACTTTAAAAGAATTACAACAAAAGCATCATATTCTCACTTTAAAGGAAGTTTTAAAATTAGAAACTAATAAAATTTTTTTAGTAGAAATTAAAGATAGTTCTATTGATTATGATAAATTTATAAAGATTATTAATAAGTTTAAAAAACAAAAAATATATATTATGAGTTTTCATAATAAAGTAATTTATAAATTGAAAGAATATAAAGTTCCTGCTAAATTAGGAATTTTAAATTATGTTTTAAATAGTGAAGAAGAATATAATTATGATTTTATCTGTTTATTAAATAATTTAACAACTCCTAAATTAATTGACTATTTTAATAAAAAGAATATTGAAATTTTTATGTATGGAGTTATAAATGAAAATAAGGATTTAATTTTTGAAAACACATATTATATTGTTAATCAAGAACCAATAAAAGTATTGTCAAATTAGAATTAGATAACGGCTAAAAAATTCTATTCTAAAAAATGATTTTAAACTTTAAAGTAATATGATATAATCTTTTTATAGAATAGGGAGTGTAAGAATGCCTAAGCAAAAAGAAGAAAAGAATGCAGAAATTACGACACCTATTGATACACTTGATGATTTATTAATAAATGATACAAATGAAGTAGACGATAAAAATTCTGAAAATATTTCACCTAAAAAGAAGCCTAAAAAAATAAAACAATATATCACCAAATTAAAAAAATGGTGGCATAATTTACCGAAAAATAAAAAAATTATTTTAATAATAGTATTCATTCTTATCTTGATTTTAATTGGAATTGGAATTTTTGCTTTTATTAAAAATTCAAATACGGATGTAACATATGAAGAGCCGGAAAAAGAAGATGTCATTATTGAATTAGAAAATTACCGTTACGAAAATGGAACGCTGATCTTTTTAAATGATAATGACGAAGAGTTAGGGTCATATGAATGTGAAAATCAAGAAGAAGATCTTTGCT
>CANRLP010000044.1 GCA_947631515.1 uncultured Bacilli bacterium | reverse complement strand
AAAATAAAAAGCCAGTTTATCGAGATAAAAATTCGATAAGCACTGGCGATAATACAAACAATAATAAAATTGGCAAAAAGAATAAAACCGATATAACACTTATTTTCATTGGTAATTTATTCATTATAGCTTTTATTTCATATAATTGTTTATCTTTTAAATAACTAATTTGATTTTGGATTGACTCGGAAATATTACTACCAAATGTTGATGTTTCAACCATATTTAATAATAAATTTCTAATATTACTACTAGGTATTCTTTCTTTCATAGCTTTGATACTTTCGGAAAAACTTTTACCTTTATTCATTTCCCCTAAAGTTTTTTTAAATTCTAAAGATAATTCATTATCAATATTATTAGTAGTTATTGTTAAAGCTTTTTTTAAATCATTTCCTGATTCAATTGATAATTCTAAAACTTCAAAAAAGAATATAGCTTCATTTTCTAACTTTTTAGCTCGTTTTTTAATTGGATAATCTAATATAACTTTTTCATAACCATAATAAAATATTATAGTAATTATAGGGGACCATATAGCTCCTAAACGAGTATAAATAAATAATGTTATAAATAAAATAATAGCCAAAAATAAACGAATATTTAATAATTTCATGACATCATAATGACAATTAATTCCTAATAACTTAATTTTTGTTTCCATTCTTTTAATTGTTTTAGCACGATATATTCGATTAGCTAAGTTTCTTTTATTTTTCATGGCATCTTCACCTTCAATACTTTATTTATTATTAATATATAAGTGATATATAATAGTACGATTAATATAAAAATCATTATTCCTATTTTGGTTGTAAAGAAAGGTAAAAAATATGTTGGATTTAATATATATAAAATTATTCCAAAAATTAGAGGTAAAACTAGTAATAAACGAAACATAAATATACTAGCTGCAGCCAAACTATATAATTCATGCCGTAATCTTTTTCGTTCTAAAATAGCTTTTTCAATATTAGCAAATACCCGAATTATATTACCTCCAGTTTTATTTAAAATAGTTAAAGAAGTGGCAATATATTGAGCATCTTCTAATTTAACTCGTTCATAGAAACGATTAAAAACGACATCCATACTTAAACCATAAGAAATATCTAAATAAATTTTAGAAAATTCATCAGCAATTGGTCCTTCTAGTTCATTTCTAACTAAATTTATCGCTTGAGTAATGCTACTTCCTGATTTAAAACTATTATTCATTAATATAATTGCTTTAAATAAATCTTCTTCAATTTGTTTTTGTTTTTTATGAAAACGCAAATTCAAAAAGATATCTGGTAAAATAAAACCAATTATAAAAAATAATAGATAAACAATAATATTAGTTTTAGTTTTCCAAAATATATTAGCTATTAAACTAGATATAACTAAAATTAAACCTAATAATAATTTTATTGAAATATAATCGATTCCTTTTTTATAATCTTTATCTTCAAAAGAAATATATTTTTCATATTTTTTACTTATTTTATTAATTATATTAATATGAGCTAAAAATTTTGATAAACCATGCACAATTTGCCACAATTTAGTTGCTATTTGATCAAATATGGAAGGGACTACTATACTATTTGGTAATAAAGAAAAAGGTTCAAATCTTCTTTCTAATTTAATTGCTTCAGTAACTTTTAGTATTCTATGAGCTATTAAAAAGATAATTGCAATTAAAATAAGTGGAATTACAATAGTATTTAAAAATGAATGATTCATTAATTTACCTCCTTTCTACTTTTTTTTAGTAGTAAACATATCTTCTAAATCATTAATTCCTCGCGCCATTAATTTTTTCAAAGTTTTAGGAGTTTTTTTGTATAAAATATATTCGCCATTTACTTCACCTTGTTCAGTAACTCCTTTTTGATGGAAAGCAAATATTTCTTTAATAGCAATTCGATCATCGATAAAACCATCTAATTCGGCGATAGAAGTTATTTTTCTTTTACCATCGTTCATTCTTTCAATAGTAACAACTAAATCAATAGCTTTTTCAATATATTCGCGAATAGCTTTAATAGGTATATCTAAGCCACTCATTAAAACCATAGTTTCTAAACGATTTAGAGCATCTTCCGGTCCATTAGCATGTAAAGTAGTAAGAGATCCATCATGCCCAGTATTCATTGCTTGTAACATATCAAAAGCTTCTTTACCCCGAACTTCGCCGACGATTATTCGATCAGGACGCATTCTTAAAGCATTTATTACTAAATCACGAATGGTAATTTCGCCTTCTTGATCATAGTTAGTAGTTCTTGTTTCTAAAGAAATAACATGATTTTGATGTAAACGTAGTTCAGCAGCATCTTCAATTGTAATAATTCTTTCTTTATCAGCTATACAACCACTTAAAATATTTAAAAGCGTTGTTTTACCACTTCCGGTACCACCACAAACGATAATATTTAATTTACCCCGGACAGAAGCATCTAAAAATCTGGCCATATAAGGTGTTAGGGTTCCAACTCGAATTAAATCTTCAACTGTTCCCATCGTTTCTTTAAATTTACGAATTGTTAAGACTGGTCCTCTCGTAGATAAAGGAGGAATTACGGCATTAATCCGCGATCCATCTGGTAATCTAGAATCAACCATAGGATTTGTAGCATCTATAGTTCTTCCCAAAGGTTCAATTAAACGTTCAATAGTTCTAATTATATGTTCATCATTAATAAAGGATGTACTTTCATCTTTAACCAATTGGCCATCAATTTCTAAATATATTTCATTAGGGCGATTAACCATTATTTCGGTAATATTTTTATCTTCCAATAACTCTGTAATTGGTCCATAACCATTAATTTCATTATCAATCAAATTAAATAAATGACTTCGTTCTAAATTAGATAAATCATATCCTTCAATAGTGGCATCAATTTCTTCATTAATAAATTCAGTTAAAGATTTATCTTCTGGAATATCTCGATCAATTAAATTTTCAACAATTTTAGTCCGTAAATTATCTAATAAATCTTTATCAGGGAAAATATCATAATCAGTTACGATATTTGTATTAACATTTTTGTGTTCAATTTGAAAAGCATCCATTAATTTATTTTTGGTCATTGTTACTCTCCTTTTTTTCTTCATCTAAAACATCTAAAGCAATTGTCATAAATGTCGAATAATCTTTGTTAAATACTGAAGGCATCCTTTTATGCAAAGTAATAATTTCGCCGTTAATAAGATAGGAATCAATATTTTTTAAATAAAAATTAGAAGTTAGAGAATAATCAATATTAGCTCCAATAACGTTTTTAATATCATATAAGGTAAAATAATTTTTATAAGGATCACGACTATTGTTTAATAATATTTTATAATTGGTTATATTCGAATCTTTAAATATACTTAATAAAGATTTCATATTTTTTAAATCAAGGGGGTCATTCGTTAAAACAAATAAAATTAAATCTACTTTATCTAAAGCCATGATACTAGTTTCATTCAAAATATGATTCGTATCTATTAAGACTATATCATAATGAAAAACAGCTTTATCAATTAATATATCGATAAATTTGGAATCTATTTTACTCGCTTGCCGTGGATCTTTAGGGCATGGCATGATATCGATAAAATCATCATAACTCGTTACATAATTTGCAAAATCTGTATAACGATTATTATTGTAATCATCAACAAAATTATATATAGTTTTTTCAAATGGTCGATTTAAAGCAACACTTATACCCCCACTTGTTAAATCTAAATCTATAATTAATACTTTTTTTTCTAAATGTTCATAAACTCCTGCTAAATTTAGGGTAGTAACTGTTTTACCAACTCCTCCTTTAGCAGATGCTATACTAATCGATTTTCCTTTAGTTCTTATCATAATAATCCCTCTATTCTTTATTTATATATAATTGTCCGTTTCGATATTGAGCTTGCATATTGACTTGTATCGGATAATTTTTTAAACCAACAACAGATCCAAAAATACTTTTTACTGAATATTTATTTTTAATAGTCATTCCATTAGATGATGCATTAACTTGTAAATTATCAGAAGCAATATGATTTTTTTCATATAATTTTTTTACTTGCTCAAAATCAACTGGTTCATTTTCATCTTTATATGTAGTTTGTAAAATCATTTTAGTGACATTTTCCAATTTAATTTTTTCTTTTTCAATATACGAAATATCGATAATACATGCCAACATTATTAATAACATTGGAATGAAAAGTAAAAATGCCACGAGTGTCTGACCTTTATGATTCATCATAAATCACTCGCTTTACCTGAACATTATATGGTGATTTTAAAATTAAATTTAATCCTGGAGTTATTATATCTATCGGCTTTGATAATTGAAATTCTAGATAATCTCCATCATAATTAATATCGATTAAAAAATTTTTATCTAATTTTTTGACATATGTTTCTAATTCGTTTTGATTTCTATCATTTAAATATACTTCTATCGCTGAATTAATTTGATTTTCTAACCGATTTTTATAATAAATTATTTTGCCCATATCGATTATAGCTAAAATCAAAAAAATAAATATTGGTAAAATCAAAACAAATTCGATGAGAGCTTGACCACTTTTTTTCATACAGCACCCCTTTTTTTGCTAAGTCAACTTTCTAAATCTTCTTCTGGTTCACAAACTCCTTGCCCTGGTTTACTTCCCACTTTAAAAACTTGTTCTGTTAAAGAACAGGTAGTTTTGGTAATATAATCTTTTAAGTAACCCCCAAAGTAACTAACAATAGCAATGGTAATGATACTTATAACAGCAACTATTAAAACGTATTCTACTAAAGTTTGGCCTTTTTTATTACTCATTCTCACTAGACCCACCTACTATCATAATAAATATAAACTAAAATACTTTAAAAGTCAATTTTCTTCAACTAATTTAGCATGAATTACCGTCCGGCGATTGGTATTACCACTACCATTACAAGTTGATAAGGTAATAATCCGATCTGATGCTTTTAAACTAAGGCCAAAATTTTTATAACTACGTTTTTTCATATTATTTAAAAACTCTAAAAACTCACTATCTGTTTGAAAATCAGTAGTAATGTAATATTCTTCAGCTTCAATGGCATAGTAAGAAAAAATTTCATATTTATATGTTTTGTTATCTTTAGTAATTATTTCTATATAATGATTTTTTTCATCATCAAAATAATCTTTATTGAAAACATTGCGAAGAAGCCCAAACATCGATTTATCAGAAGCATTATGCCCAAAAACAACCACGTTTTTATTATCCCAATTTGTATTGCGATAATCCATAAATATAGCTCCTAATTTATTATTTTTTTTATTAAAAGAATGGCTTAAGTAATATTCATTATCAATGGTATGAACTACGGGATAGCTGATATTGCCCCCATTTGTTCTTATCCAGCCGATAGTATCGGAATTGGTATTTGTTAATTTATCAAAATCGACGGTAAATACTTCTTGTTCGTTTCCTTCTTCATCAACTTGAATTTCTATTTTAGTTGCTTCTTCGACAACACTTTTAGTTTCTTCTTCATTTTGATGGGCATCTAAAAAAAAGGAAGTTATTTGATAAGTAGAAAATAGAAATATGAAAAGCAATAATATAAATAAGATACTTTTCTTTTTTAATTTCAATTTTTTCTTAGTTTGTTTCTTTACTTTTGACACCTAACTTCACTTCCCTTTATTTAATAATATTATAATACTTTTTAGGTTTTTATTAAATGTTTAAATAAAAAATGAACATCAATTTTATGATATTCACTTTCGATTATTAATTTTGTTTTTTATTCTTTTTTAGATAAACCATTCCAACAATAGCACTTAGGGCCATAGTTCCACATAGGAAAATGTTTGTTGTTCCAGTACCAGCATTATTAGTTGTTGAAACTGGTTCAGTAGTTTCTTCTACAACATCTCCTAAAGCTACCATAAATGGTGATAATTCATTTACTGTTATTTTAATTACGCCATTTTCAACTATTCCAGTAAACTCTTCATAACTTCCATCATGTTTTTGGTGTAAAACAAAAGCTTGCTTTCCATTATGTTCTTTTCCAACATTAAATGTTAATGTTAAGCCACCAGTAATATCACCAGTTACAACTTTTAATTCAAATGCTCCAAAAATATTTTTATAACCTTTTTCTTGTATAAAATCTTTCATTGTATTATAAACTGGAGTTTCCTCATCAATTGTAGTTCCACTTAAATCTACACCATCTATTTCATCAAAGTATACACTTTTTACAACACTTTTAACTCCATCTTGTTTCAAATGAATAATAAATTCTTCACTAGCATTTGCAAATTTTACTTTATAAATATTTTCTATATTATTGTATCCAATATCAAAAGTAGAAATTTTATCCATTAGAAGTTTTCGAAAATCGTCGACTTTTTCAAAACTAGTAATTTCTCCGTTGTAACTTTCATACCAAACTTCTTCAGCATATTTTTTTATAAATGGTATTGCATAATCTGCATATTCATCTTCACTAATATTTGCTGGAACTGTTAATTGAGGCATATAAATTGAATTAAACCAAGTTTTAGCATAGAATACATCATTTTTGAAAATTAATATTTCTTGTCTACCAAAACCAATGTTATACATATCACTTCCAAGACCACCATATACAGCTACTTTAATCTTGTCATCATTAAAACGACTTTCAACAACTTTTTTAATGTATTCTTCACTATCTCCTCCATTTATAGGGAAATCTTCAGAACTTATTTCTGTAGCAACTATATTGTTTAAATCAATTTTAGCTAATTTTGCTTGAACTTCTTTAGCTGTTTCTTCGTTATAATCTTTAGTATTAGTAAAAACAATAGGAATTTCTTTAGCTTTAACATATTTATTATAATAACTTATATTTTGACCATTTTGTACTTTGTATGTAAAATCAATCTCCGCATCGATTTTATGAAAATCATCGCTGTTAATTCTAAAATAAATTGCAAAGCTATCAATATCATATTTTTCTTCGCCATCTACAAATGTAACGATTTTATCACCATTAGTATCGAATTTATTAAATATCTCTTTAGTATCTAATGGATAATTATAAAATAAATCATCAATTTTAGGTTGTCCCATAGTATGTGCATCATCATACCATACCATATCAAGTGCTTCACTTTCTTTAAAATCAGCTTGCATTGCTTCAGGCAAATAAGTAATTAAATCAGCAGTTGTAATGCTTTTTTCCTCTTCCACAATTGCTTCATCAGTAGTAGTTTCAC
>CANRLP010000043.1 GCA_947631515.1 uncultured Bacilli bacterium | reverse complement strand
GTATATGGTTCCTAAGGTGTAAAACCTTAGCCCCCATATTTTGATATAAACGAAGTAGATGTCAAAATATATAGGGGGTTAGAAATTTTGACATAGCAAAATAGCCTTACTATATACATATAGTAAGTTCTAAAAAGGAGGTGCAAACAAATGGTAGAATTGTCTTATTCACTACATTTAGGTAATGATAAAAATAAATCTAAAAAAGCAAGAAGAACAGCAAAGTCTAATCAATCAGGAACGACTTCACTTAATAATAATTCAATACAAAATCTTCAACAATTATCAAAAGTAGATAAACATAATTTAAGAAAATATGATGATGAGCAAGAACTAATTAAAACTATAAAAGGAACTTCTTCTGTTGTAGAAGATACTAAAAATTTATACTTAGATTTATTTGAAGATGCACGAATTAAATATAATGAAAAACAAACTAGAAACGATAGAAAGATAGATAATTATTTTAATCATATCTCAAATGATAATAAAAGAGATCTTGCTTGTGAGATAATTATTGAACTTGGAGATATGGATTTTTGGTCTGATAAAGATGATAAATTTAAGCATAAAATGGTTGATGTTTTTAAAGAACAAGCACAAGATTTAGAAAATATTGTTCCTAATTTTAAGATAGCTAATGCAACAATTCATTTTGATGAATCATCACCACACTTACATATTGTTGGTGTTCCATTTAAAGATGGAATGAAAAATGGTATGGAAAAACAAGTTGGTAAATCAGATGTGTTTACTAAAATTAGTTTAGTAAATATTCAAGACAAAATGAGAGAATATTGTATTAGTTCATTTAATAGAATATATAATCTTAACTACTCTCTTAAAGATAAAGAAGAAGGAAGAAATATTGATATTAATGTTGCTAATATGAAAGATTATAATAAATTTAGAAAAGAACAAGAAAAACATAAAAAGCAATTAAAAGAATTAAATGATAAAGCCGATCAATTACAAAATAAATCAAATGAGATAAATAATATTATAAATAATTTAAAACCAACAATGATGAATAAAAACAATTATACTATATCGAATGTTGATATAGATAAAATCAAAAAATATATAGAACAAACTAATGATACTACTTCTAATTTAAAAGATTCTAATGATATAAATGTAATTTTAGATAAATATGAACAAGATTTAAAAAATCATTCTAATGAAGTTAAAGAATTAAAGAAAAAAATTACTACTCGTGAAGATAGAATTAGTGATTTAGAAAATAGATTAGATTTTGCAAATGATACTATTGATATGTTAGAAGATAAAGTTGATAAATTACAAGCAACATTAAATTATTTTAAGGAATTATGGAATAAATTTATTAAGTTCTTACAAGATAAATTCTTTTCTTCGAATAAATATGATGATTTAATAGATGAATTACATGAAGAAGAAATAATTGATGATGATGATTTAAAAATTATACAAAATGAATTTAGTAGTAATTATAGCAAAGATGATGAATTAGAAAGATAAAAAGAACTATTTGATTAATTTACAAACTAGTTCTTTTTTCTTTCATCAATTCTATTAAAATTAGTTATATGATTTTTACTATATCTAACTAAATCTTCTGATTTAATATTAGCATTTTTATCATATTCATTTATATTTTTAGCAAATTTATCTATTGTTGAAGATTTAACATCAACTTTATTATTTTCAATTTGATTTAAATAGGATAAAGAAGTGCCAAGTATTTCTGCAAATTTCTCTTGAGATAAGTTATATTTTTTACGATAATATTTTAAATTAATAGCAAGTATTTCACACAAATTCATAACTATACCTCCAATCAAACTTCTAAAATTATTTTATAGTGTAGCGAAAGTAAAGTCTTTATAAATAAAACTAAAGGAATTATAGACAAAATATTTAAAATAGTATATAATTAATATGTAAAATATTGTGAACGCTATTGTAAACGATATACATATATATTAGTATTTACAAAAAAATATATGATATAGATTAAAGGTGGAAAAAATGAATGATGAACGTTTAAATTTAAATTCTAATTATAAAAGTAATTTGATAGAAATGTTAAAAACGCAAGGACTTTCTGATGCTGATATTGATGTTATAGTTAATGGTACATATAAACAATACACTTCATCAGAACAAATTGCTTCCTCATCTATTTTTCAAAATGATGAGTTTTCATCTATAATTCAAGCACTTTCTGAAGATTATACACTTGAAGAAATGCCAAATACTCTTGGTATTAGTCAAGAAAAAATAGAAGCTTTTAAAAATGATTTACAAACAAATAATTTAACTATTGATAGTGTTAAAGCGTTTAATAGATATAGTTCGGGCAGTAATATGATTTTATCTGCAAAAAGAGGTGTCCCAAGAGAAACTATTTCTCAAGGAATAGATGCAGAACTAGAATCTAGACTTACAGAATATGGGTTTCCACAAGAACATATTTCAAAAATTCACGACTATGTTAATGGATTAGACTATTCAAAACCATTACATGAAAATTGGAGTAAAACAACAAGTTATCTTGAACAATATGGAATTTCTAGAAAATATACGGCGGCTATTAATAGCACTGTTATGCACAAGAATTCCCTTGCCCATTTAGATGAAACTTTATCTTCATTAGATCAAGGTTTAACTACTAGACTATCTGAGTCAATGAAATTAACAAGGGCTGTTAAAAGTGATTTTATTACTAAACAATTAGCACCAGGAGAAGATATAAGAAGTCTAGTTGGAAGAAAAATAGAAGAAAACGGGTATTCAAGCACATCGCCAATTTATGATACATCATTTGCAAAGTACGATGATTATGATGTTGTTTATGATATTTATGCTCCAAAAGGAACTCAAGGTACATCAATAACACCATTTTCTAGTTATGGTACTGCTGAGGAAGAAGTTTTATTGAATTCTAATGATTTATATATTACAGATGTTATTCCTGGATTTGTCGATAAAAATGGTAAAACTAAAACAGTTTTAAAATCTTTAATGTTAAGTAAAGATAAATCATGTTATAAAGGAATTGGTGGTAAAGAACAATCTTTTTCTGATATAAAATATGCTTCAAAAGAAGAATTAATGACTATGAAAGAGCAATTAAGACAACAACAAATAAATACACCATTATCAACTATGAACGATTCTGAATATGTTGAATATAGACAAAAAGTAAATGCTTTGATGGAAAGAACACCAGAAGATGAATATTTAAGAAGTCAATTTACTGTTTATAAAAATCAAGAACAACAAGATAGATGTTATCATACAGTCCAAACTGCTAAGGAAGGTCAAGAACCTCAAACATTATTAGCACAAGATTTTGAATATTCTGAAAAGTTTAGAAAAGGTATGATTGAACCATCAGTAGTAGATTTTTCAAGAAGAAGTCCTATTAGTTCTACCAATGTTGTGCCTACTGAACAACCTACTCAACAAATACAACAACCTGTTCAGCATTCAACTGCACAACCTACACCTATACAACAAACACAACCTACCCAAAATTGCAATGTTAATTTAATGTCAGAAAATAATAATATGATGAGTGTAAATAATATTGGACAAACTTTTGCACAGCAAATTCAACAACAAGCATCTCAAATAAGTCCCGATATATTTATGCAACAACAATCACAAATAGCACAAATGCAAATGGCTCAAGCAGGACCTGTCCTCTCGTTAACAATGAATGGTATGGGAGGATTTGTTAATATTTTAGTTTTAACTGGAATATCTATACTAGTCGGAGCAATTACATTATTTGTAATTATAGGTTTATTAAAATGATTTATAAATGAGGAGGTATTAAATTATGAATCAAGAAAATAAAATAAATTTATTTGAAATAATTAAAAGTTCACCTACTTTAGCATCAAATACAAATGATGAATTTTATATTAGTATAAATAGTAATGGTGAAAGTAATGTTATCATTAATGGAATAAAGTATAAAATTAATGATGATAAAATAAAATCAATACTAGATGGTATTAGTAAAAATTATATTGTATTTAAAACAATGTCAGAAAACCAAAATGGTGAAGGTATTCTTGGAGGAGAATCTTATATCATGACATTATCAAGTGATTCTGAAAAAATACAAATTAATAATACATTATTAAGTATTGAAAATCAAAAAAACTTTGATGGATTTGTTGATTTATTAATTGAAGAAATAAAGACTCAAAATAAAGGGAGTGATGACAATATGAATGATGAAAAACTTAAAAAAATCGTTGAAGAAGTAATTGGTAATAATGATCCTTTTTGGAATAAACCTGTATTTGAAGTTGTAAAGAAGATTATTGAAATGCCGAATGAAACAGAAAGTTCTATATCAAAATTATTAGGAACATCACAATATTCTTCTAAACAATTATTTGACATTTACCATTGTGTTAATAAAGTTTGTAAAAGAATAAATATAGTTTTAGACTTTAGTAAGGAAAATGCAAAAGTTGATGGATTGTTATATAATCTTCCTTTTACAAAAAGGATTGCTAACAAAAACTTTATTTGTCCTAATTGTTCTGAGCCATTAACATTTATTAAATTTGGAACTATTTTGTATTGTAAAAAATGTAATAAAAACTATGAAAGAAATAATGATTCTGTAGGAAATGAAATATCATCAATATGGTCAAACGAAAATAAAAGTGAAATAAGCAATAATAATGTAAATGAAATAGTTTTAAAAATAGTTGATAGTATTAAAACACTACCAGATAACATTGAAACAACAATAGCTCAATTGCTACAATTAAGTAATGAAGAAGTAGCACTGGTAGATCCATTGACTCAAGGAACTATATTTAATCTTATAAAAGAACAATGCAAAACTTTAAAAATAAGAATAGAAGTAAATCGTGATGAAATTGGTGGATTAGCTTATCGTTATAAATTTAAAAAGGAAACAATGGATGCTTATATACAACCAAACAAAGCTAATTGTAAATTTTGTGGAGCACCTACAATTATAGTTAGTGTAAAAGATAGCAACGGTGGACATGATGCATTAGTATGCTCAAAATGTAATAAATTTCAAAATGAAACCATTATTAATCAATCAGTTGATGAATTAATAAAAAAAGTTTCAGGTCCAGATCCATTCTGGCAAAATAGTATTAAAAAGTATTTTGATAATTTAGACAAAACTGATGAAGAAAAGATTATTTTTTTACAAAATATTAGTTTAGATAAACAAGTATTTAATGATTTTACAAAAGAAATTAATAGTGTATCTAACCCTAATGATATATTTGATAAATATAAAGAAAAAATAATGAACAATAACAGATTTATGACTAATAAAGGGGAATTTAAACAAATTAATGATGATGAGTTAAAAAATAAAAAAGTTGAAACATATGCAGAATGGGAGGATTAAATTATGGATTATAAAAAAATAAACAATAGTGATTTGCAAACAATTTTATCATTTGTTGGTAATGAACCCATATTTTTTGATAATAAAAAATTGCTTTCTATTGAAGAAATAAATAATTATAATTCGGAATTAAATATTTCTAGACAAAATATAATTCCACTAATTGATTTATATGATAATGAATTTTTAATATATGATATTAACAATGATAATTTTAAAATTTTAGATATTTCTGATGATTTTGAGAGAGATATTGATTCACTACAAGAATATATTGATATGCTAAAAAATAAAATTAATAAAAATATTTTACAGTGTCCTATTTGTAAAGAAAAATTAATGTTTATGATGCCAGATGGAACTATTTTATATTGTAAAAATTGTAATAAAAATTTTAAAAATAATAATGGCTCTGTAGGAGAAGAAACTACTTCTCCATATACTGATTCAACTGCATTATATTAAATAAGTACAAAATTCATTATATTGATTTGACAAAACCATAAATTTTTGGTATTATTTAATCGTGAGCACTGGAAAAGACTATGGTCTTCCAGTCTTTTTTTGTATATTTATTACATATTTACATATATTATTAGTGTAGGAATATAATTTCCTATTAGTGAGCACACAAAAGATTATTCTTTTGTGTCTTTTTCTGCTATAATAATTATGGGTGATGATTATATGTCAGAAAAAACTTTTTTAACTATTGATGAATTAATAAATAATATTAAATCTAAAAATATTAATATTAAAAATGAAAATAATGTTAGAAATATTTTAGAAACTAACAATTATTATTTTATTATGGGTTATAAGTTTGCTTTCAAAAATATTGATGGAACTTATAAAGATAATACTTCTTTTGAAGATATATATTCATTATATTTGTTTGATAAAATGTTAAAGTTAATTGTTTTAGATCCTATACTTGAAATAGAACAAAAATTAAAAACAATTTATACTAATAATTATAGTTATAGATATGGATTTAAGGTTAATGATATATTAGATAATAACAATTATGATCTATCAAATAATTATTTAAGTGATACATTATCTAATTTAGATAAACAATTAAATGATTTTGGTAATAAAAATAAAGCAGTTATGTTTTATAGGAATAATCATTCATTTATTCCATTGTGGGTATATATGAAAATATTATCATTTGGTATGATTCGTGATATGTTCTATGTATCTAAAACTAATGATAAAGATTATATGAAGAAAAAATTAACTAATGAAAAAATTAATGGTAGCGAAGTTGCTAATATGTTAAGACTACTTGTTAGAGTTAGAAATATATGTTGTCACGATGATATCCTTCTATCATTTATTGATGATAAATTAGGTATTAAGACAACCAAATATCATAATGAATTTAATTTAAAGAAAGATAAAAATAATAATATAATACAAGGTAAAAAAGATTTGCTTGCTATTTTAATATCTATTAAGTTCTTTTCAAGTAAAGATAAGTTTAATACATTAATAGATAATTTATCAGATTTAATAACTAAATATGATGAAGAAATTGGTTCACTTAATAGAAATCAATTATTATCTATAATGCATTTACCAGAAAATTTTGAAAAATTAAAAGATTTATAATACAAATGATAAAAAGTATGTTAAAATATTATTAGAAATTGATATAAAACTATAAAACTTCTAATTTGTGAGTAAAAGTTTGAAATAACTTAACCACTCGCACCAGATTGATACCAAACTCGGAAAAATACGAGTAAAGATAGAAAACGTACTTGATAAAAGTGCGTTTTTATGTTATGATGTATTTGTCAAGGAAACTTGCATAAAATAAAAAAGGATACATTTGATTGGGCTAATCAAATGCAATCCCTTATTT
>CANRLP010000042.1 GCA_947631515.1 uncultured Bacilli bacterium | reverse complement strand
ATTACTCAACCAGCTCCAGGGTATAAATTAGATAAAAAAAATTATTATTTTTCCATAACCCAAGAAAATGTTGATGATGTACCAATAATTCCAATTCAAAGTGAAATATATGGAAGTAATATTCATTTAAATAATACTTATAAAGGTTCTACATTAGTTGATAAAGAAGGAGCTATATTTGATATTTATTTAGCCAATAGTTTAGAAAAATATCAAAGTATGACTACTAATAAGCAAGGTGAAGCTACTATTTGGTTGCCATATGGCAATTATATTATGAAGCAAATACATGGTCCAAAAAACTATTATTTAGCAGAAGATAAAATTATTGAAATTAACGAACAAAGCGAAGAAGATATATATTTAACAGTAGAAAATGAACCTTATAAAGTTAAATTAAAATTAGAAAATATCGATGCTAAAGGTAATCCTATTAAAATAGAGGGAGTAAAATTTAAGATATATGATGTATTAAATGAAAAATACATTTGTGAAGAAGATGGTAATTGTGAGTATGAAACAAATGAAAATGGTGAACTTATAACTTCCACTTTTTTACCAACTTCGACGTATCAAATTAGCCAAGTAGATCAATCTATTAATGGTTATTTATGGAATGATACGCCTTTACAATTTGATATAGATGAAAATAGTCCTTTTATAAAAGATCAAGATAATAATGATATTTTAGTTATAAAATTTATAAATTATGCAGTTAAAGGAAAAATTATTGTGCAAAATTGGGGAGAAGAAGTAAAGTATCAAAATAATGAAATTATATATATTCCCAAATTACTTAATAAAGTTAATATAGGTTTATATAAAGATAATCAATTAATTAAAAAAGCCCAAACAGATAATTTAGGAACAGTAATTTTTGATGATCTAGAACTTGGTAATTATGAAGTAAGATTATTAGATATAAATGATAATTATATAGAAAATAAACAAAAATATTTTGTTACTTTAAAATATTTAGACCAATATACTGAAGAAGTTACTAATAATTTAAATATTAAAAATTATTTATTTAAAGGTTCTTTAACCATAATTAATCAAGATAATATAACCGAAAAAGGAATAGTGGGTAGTAAGTTTGCCATCCTAGATGAAAATCAAAAACAAATTTATTTAGGAACTACTAATAAAGATGGTCAAATTGAAATTGAAAATCTTCCTCTTGGAAAGTACTATATTAAAGAAGAATTAAATGATTCTAATTATGTACCTAATTTAGATTTAATTGCGTTTTCTATTACTAAAAATAAAGATAAAGTAATTATCAAAATTAATAGTGAATTATTAAAAGTTGAAGATAAAGAAGAAGATGATAACAAGCAAGATAATGAAATACTAGACAATGAAAATTTAGATAATGAAGTATTAGATGAAGAAGTATTAGATAATGAGGAAAATAACCAAGATTCTAATGAAGAAGTTTTACAAGATAAGGAAGATACCCTTGATAGAGAAGAAATTATTTCCAATGAAACTATTAAAGATGAACAAGAAAATTTGGAAATAATAGAAGAAACTGAAGAAAATGATTTTGAAGAAGTAAAATTGAATGTACCTAATACGAAAAAAAATAAATCAATATTTGGAAAAAGTTTATTAATTATTATATTGGCATTTATATTGTGCTTAAGAAAAAATGCTCAAAAAAATTAAAAAATTTGTTTTTATATGGCTTATATTAAATGTTTGTAGTATGTCGATAGAAAATATTGTTGATAAAACAACAATAAATAGGGAAAATAAAAAAATTCAAAATTATTGGCAAAATGTTTCAGATAATAATCTTCAAACAAATAATTATATTATGATTTTAGAAATTCCTAAAATCAATTTAAAAAAAGGGTTATATGCTATTTCTTCTGCGAAAAATAATGTAAAATATGGAATTCAAATATTGCCTGAGTCTTCTTTTTACGAAAATAATATTGATTTATTATTCTTAGCTGGTCATAGTGGTAATAGTAGAATTTCCTATTTTCATAATTTAAATCAATTAACTATTGATGATGAAATATATATTTATTATAAAAAACATAAATTTATTTATAAATTACAAAAAATTTATAATATCGAAAAAAATAAAAGTCATATTTTTAAAAAAGATATCAAAAAAAGAGAAATTGTTTTAATTACTTGCCAAGAAAATTATCAAGTAGTGTATGTAGGGGATTTAATTAGTTAAAAAAACTAAGTTCTAAATATTTTTCAATTAACATAGGGTTAAATAGAAGATAGGAAAGGATTAGTTTTATGGAAAAAAATGAAATTATTAAGTCAATTTCCGCACGTGGCAATGGCGAAATTTATTTGGGTGTCGTTGGGGCAGTTCGTTGTGGAAAAAGTACTTTTATAAAACGTTTTATAGAAAATTTAGTAGTACCTAATATAAATGATGAATACGAAAAAAGAAAATGTTTGGATGAAATTCCCCAAAGTGCCGAAGGAAAAACTATTATGACTACTGAGCCAAAGTTTGTTCCTAGTAGTGGGGCAACTATAAAAGTTGACGAATTTACTACAAATATAAAATTAGTAGATTGTGTTGGGTATGTCATTAAAGGAGCTAATGGGCATATTGATGAAGATGGTAATCCACGGATGGTCAAAACTCCTTGGTTTGAAGAATCTGTACCATTTACTGAAGCAGCCGAAATCGGAACTGAAAAAGTTATAAGAGATCATGCAACGATAGGAATTGTCGTTACTACAGATGGATCTTTTGGAGAAATTCCTAGAGAAAATTATATTGAAGCAGAAGAAAAAATTATAACTGAATTAAAAGAACTGGGTAAACCTTTTATTGTTGTTTTAAATACTAAGAATGTCAATTCTGATAATGTACGAGGTTTAAAAGAAGAATTAACTACTAATTATGATGTACCAGTAATTCCTATAAATGTCGTCGATATGGGCGAAAGTGAAATATTAAATATTTTAAAAGAAGCTTTATATGAATTTCCAGTATTAGATATCAAAATAAATATTCCTAAATGGGTTGATGTTTTAGATAATGAACATTATATCAAAAAGCATTATCTTGATAAAATTAAAGAAAGTGTTACTGCTGTCAATAAAATTAGAGATGTTGAAAACATTTTGTCATCATTTCAAGATAGCGATATAATTGCTAAAAGTTATATTAGTGAAGTCGATACATCAACAGGTAATATCACTATTAATTTAGAAAGTAGTGACGATTTATATAATCAAGTTTTAAAAGACTTAATGGGAGATATGGTAACTACTAAAGCTGGTTTACTAAAAATATTTGCTGATTATAAAGATGGCAAAGAAGAATTAGACAATATGAAAGAAGCTCTAAAAATGGCGAAAAATACTGGTTATGGAATTGTTTACCCAACACTCAAGGATATGACATTATCTACTCCAGAAATAATCAAGCAAGGATCACGCTATGGAGTGAAATTAAAAGCTACAGCTTCTAGTATTCATTTAATGAAAGTTAATGTTGAATCAACATTTGAACCAATTATTGGTAGTGAGTTACAAAGTAAAGAATTAATTAATTACATTATGAAAGATTATGAAACAGATCCTAATAGTATTTGGAAAAGTGAAATATTTGGTCGAAGTATAGATGCTATAGTTAAAGAAGGTATTCAAGCTAAATTAGCAGTAATGCCGGAAAATATGAGATATAAATTAAGCCAAACAGTTACCAAAATTGTAAACAAAGGGTCAAGTAATTTAATTACTATTGTAATATAACTATCAAATCATTTAATTTTTCTTGCAAATAGATATAAATTCTGATATTTTTAGTATGTAAGGCTAATGCCCTATAAAATATAAAAATATTAGGAGGTAGAAAAAATTATGGGAAAAGCAGATTTAGTTGAAAGTGTTGCAAGTGCAACTGGATTAACAAAAGCTGATGCTGAACGTGCAGTAAATGCAACATTCGAAGCAATCACAGAAGGTCTTAAAAAAGAAGGAAAAGTTACATTAGTAGGATTTGGAACTTTTAGTGCTAAAAAAAGAGCAGCTCGTGAAGGAATTAATCCATTAACAAAAGAAGCAATTAAAATCCCAGCTAAAATGGTAGCATCATTTAAAGCTGGTAGCAAACTAAAAGACGCTATTAACTAATAAAAAATATATCAAGTTAACACTTTGTGTTAACTTTTTTTGTGTTAAAAATATTGGTTATGGTATACTATTTATAGATAGGATGATATGATGAATAAAGCATTATTATTGAAAATAATGGGATTATTATTAATAATTATTTCTTTTTTAGTAAACAAATATTCAATTATAAGACTTTTGACAATATTATTAGGTATTATCTTTATTGTTTTGGCAAATAAAAAAAAGACCATTTATACCATAATTGAAGGAATCTTACTTGTCATTTTACTATTTAGTATAGATACTATTTTAGTACAATACTTAAATCGTATTCCTATATTTGCTTATGAAATTAAATCAGCCACCAATATGTCAACATATAATAGTTTTTTTTATCGCGTATATAACTGTGATGGAACTCATAAATTTGATGGCCATTATCAAAAAAATTATCTTTGTGAAACAATTCTTCCCGAAGAAAATATAAATTCTTTACTAGCTAATATTGAAAATAATTTTGCTGATTACAAAAATAAATTTGTAAATGTAAATGGTAAAATTAGTAGTATTTCAGGCTCTCAATCAATTACAATGCACACTTTTGAAGTCTTAAATAATAGTATTAATGGTCAAGTTAATTTTAGTGATAATATTACTTTAACAATTTTAAACAACGGAAAATTAGAAAAAGTCGAAGATTTAAAAATATATGATTCCATCAATATTATTGGACGGATAGTTAAAATTAATAAACAAGGTCAAAATAAAGAAATTATAATGGACGATGCTAAAATAATAAGTCGTAATAGTTTTGATACTTATGAAATTAATGTTGTGACAAGTAAAAATTGTAAAGAAGACCTAAAATTAATGAGTAAGACTGATACTTATAATTATTATAATAGTTGTTTAGATTCTATATATGTAACATATGACAATGAAAATCGTTATGAATTAAGCTATGTTTTAACTGATAAAAGAATGACTTTTGATTTGCTTATTCAAGGCAAGGAAAAAGAAGAAAAAAACGATATGGAATTGTATACCTATAATGATTTTAATATTTTAAAATGCAATAACTCAAATAATATTATAATAGGAGATAAAAATCTTAATCTTGATTCTCCTTATTGTGCAAGCTTTACAGTTGAAAATGATTTAAAAGTGGAGGGCGAATCATAAAGTTTGACATAAAAATTGTTGAGAAGTATACTTAAATATAGATTGGAAGATAAATATGAAAAAAAGAATTATAAGTGCCATTTTAATGATTATTATATGTGTTCCCATATTAATACTAGGTGGAAGAATATTTGCTATTTTAGTGGGAATGTTAGGAGTTTTGGCATTAAAAGAATTGATTGATTTAAAAGAAAGCCATAATAAAATACCGGATTTTATTTTTCTGTTAGGTATAATAGATTTATTATTATTAACTTTTTCAGAATTTGATGGGTATTCAATTGCTTTTGGTTTAAGTTATCGAGCTATTGCCATTACTTTATTAACGTTGTTTATTCCGATTTTATTTACTAAAAAATATGAAACAAAAGATGCAATGTTTATGAGTGGAAGTGTCTTATTCTTAGGCTTTGTTTTTAATAGTTTAATTTTAATTCGTAATATTAATATAAATATTTTAATTTATTTAGCTTTGATAGTTATATTTACTGATAGTTTTGCAATGTTTATCGGAATGCTTATTGGACACCATAAATGTACACCAGTTATTAGCCCTAAAAAAACTTGGGAAGGTTCAATTGGAGGATCAATAGTAGGAACAAGTGTGGCTGTAATTTTTTATTTAAATGCTATTAGTAATATTTCTCTAGTTAAAATATTTTTACTGACATTATTACTTTCGGTAATGGGGCAAATAGGGGATTTATTTTTTAGCAAAATTAAAAGAGAAAATCATATTAAAGATTATAGTAATTTAATACCTGGACATGGTGGTATATTAGACAGAATCGATAGTTTAATTTTTGTTATTACTACTTATGTAATTTTATTTGGAATAATATAAAGGAGAGAATAATATGTGGTTTATTAATTTAATTTTATTAATTTTTATTTTAGGAATTATAATTTTAGTACATGAATTTGGTCATTTTATCTGGGCTAAAAAATTTGGTGTTCATATATATGAATTTTCAATTGGAATGGGACCTATTATAAAAACTCATAAGGGTAAAGATAAGATAGACTATAATCTAAGAGCTTTTCCAATTGGTGGATTTGTTTCGATGGCCGGTGAAGTTTACGAAGACGATAAAAAAATGAAAAAAGAAAAATTTATGTGTAATAAACCTGGTTATCAACGTTTAATTATCCTTGTTGCAGGGGTAGTTAATAACTTTATTTTAGCTATAGTTTTATTATTTTTAATAGCTTGTATTTGGGGATCTACCACAACTAAGCCATTAATTGGGACAATATTAGAAGATTCAGCTGTTTCTAAAGTAGGATTAGAATCCGGGGATGAAATATTATCAATTAATGGAATTAAATCTTCTTCATGGGATAAATTACAAATAGCTTTATATCGAAAAACCGAAAATGATACTTACGAGTTTAAAGTAAGAAAAGCTAATGGTGATGAAAAAACGTATGAAGTTGTTCCTCAAACTATTAAAAATGATGATGGAAGTGAAACAAGACAATTCGGTTTTGGTATAGATAGCACGAAAGAATATGGATTTATTCCTAGTATCAAATATGCCTTTTTAAAATTTGGTAGTGTTGTTAGTTCTATGGGATTAACCATTACGAGTTTATTAACCGGTAAAATTTCAATGAATGCTTTATCAGGTCCAGTAGGAATTTATCAAGTTATTGGAGATTCTGTTAGTGTAGGGCTTTCACAAATTATTTATATCATTGCTTTTTTAAGTATTAATGTTGGATTTATTAATATATTACCTTTCCCAGCTTTTGATGGTGGTAGAGTATTATTTTTAATAATAGAAAAAATTAAAAGAAGTCCAATTAATACTAATTTAGAAAATGGACTTAATACTGTTGGCTTTATTCTTTTAATGTTATTAATGATTTATATAACCTTCCAAGATATATTACGTTTATTTTAATGAAGAAACTTATGTATATAAGTTTTTTATGATTGAAAATGGTTGTTAAATGAACTATAATTAAGTTAATAATAGAGGAGGATTTATATGAAGAAAATAAAAAATAACCTCCCAACCAGACTAGCTCTGGGGGGGGGGTATATTAAATAAGAAAGAAGACCTGGAGTTAGAAAGATTTACTAAGAACAAAAAGAAAAA
>CANRLP010000041.1 GCA_947631515.1 uncultured Bacilli bacterium | reverse complement strand
TTTTTATGTTTTTTTCATAAATTATAATGAAATTTAAATGAAATGATAAGTATTTGACATTTTCTTATCATTTTTTTGTTGCAAAGTTAACATTTAATATGTATAATATCGTCTTAAAAGAAAGAGGGTTTGTTATGAAAATTGAAATGAATAAAAAAGATATTAAATTATTATCTATTATAATTTTACTTTTTATTAGTAGTTTTGTGGTTCTAGATTATCATAATTTTTTAAAAGCAAGAAATTCAAAAAATTATTATAATGAGAATATAAATGAATATTTAGCTAATAATGAATTAGATTATGTGTATGTTTCAGATATAGAGTTTATGAATGCTACAAGTGGTTATGGTCAAATTTTTCGAAATACAACAGCATCTAATACGCCAATTACTGTCAAAATTGATCATTCTAATTTTTCTTTTGATAAAGGTATCTGGGCTCATGCAACTTCTACAATTGATATAGATTTAACAAATTATAAAGATTATGCTTATTTTACAACTTTTTATGGCGTAAATGAGACTTCTGGTAATAATGGTAATGGTGTTAAATTTTATATCTATACTTCTGTAGATGGAAAAAATTGGAATTTAAAAACTCCCGAAAATCCTGAAGCTTTAAAAAGTAGTGATGCTGCCCAATTTGCCAAAATAGATATTCGTGATGCTAATTACTTAAGACTTTATGCTAATGATAATGGTGCTCAAGGTAACGACCACTCAGTTTGGGCCGATGCAAAATTAATAAAATCAACATATAAAGAAGAAAATTATACTAAAACAGTTGAAGAATATGATGCCGAAATTAAAAATTATCCAAATCAAGAAATTAGCGAAAATAAAAAAGGCTTAACTGATTTTGAAAAACTATTATTGCAAAGAGAACTAGTTAATAATGTTGGACAATATACTATAAATGCTTTTGCTAAAGAAAGTAAAGAAAACCAAGAAACTTTAGATTGGTTAATGAATGGCGATAATGGTGAAAATTTACGTTTATATATTTTAGGTGGGGCACCTGATGGTAGTTATTATAAATCATTTGTTGAATTACGACGCTTATTAGAAGCTTATAAAAGTGATTTTGATAATAATACCGTAACTAAATTTGGAACCAGACTTGGTGATTTATATAAGAAAATGGTTATTACTTTATCTTTAACTCATTCTACTAATGTTGGTTTATGGATGAATCCTAATGTCCCAGAAAATCAATCTGATTCAGTTGAACGATATCGTTTATTTAAATATATGCATGCTAATAACTATTTTGTTGTATCAGAAAGACAAGATCATACGGGATGGTTTGAACGTTTAAGTATTGAAGATATGCGTTTTGTCTTGAATAATATTATCGATGATGAAGAAATTTTATGGCTACATGATTATACTCAAAAATATATTGATGCTAATCCTGGTAAAGAAGAAACTTACTTACAACCCCATCCTTATATGAAGTATATTTGGCCAGATTATAGTAAACCTGAGTATTATGATCCAGCTAAACTTAATCATTGGGACTCTTTATATGGTAATTTTAATTCAAAATATAATGTTACTTATAAAGATGGTGTTCAAAAATTATGGATGAATATAGATAATGGTGCTGTTTGTGGTGGTATTTCCAAAATTGGTTCAAATATTCGTGGTGTTCACGGAACTCCTTCTTCTGTAATAAGTCAACCAGGACATGCGGCTTTAATTTATTATCGTGAATATGCCGAAGGAAAAGGTTATTGGACAATTGATAATGACGTTTCCGGTTGGGCGCAATCAGGTAAAACTGAAAGATTAAGTCTTAGAATGCCTCTTGGTTTTGGGGATGGACCTTATGTAACAGGTTGGCCAGATACTTATATAGTTTTAGCGCAAGAAGCGTTAAATGATTATGAAAACTATGAAAAATCAGAAAAATATATTGCTTTAGCTAATGTATATGATGATTTAAATAAAAAAGAAGAATATATTGAAAAAGCCTTAAAAGCTCAAAATATAAATATTGATGCTTGGTGGGAATTAATTAAAATTTATAAATCTGATTTTTCTAAAAATGTAAATGATTATTACCATCTTGCCGAAAGAATTGGTGAAGCTTTAATGCCATTCCCTCTTCCTATGACTAATTTAATGGATCAATTAAAAGATAAATTTACTAGTGTTAAAGATGAATTTAGATTCACTTTATTAGAAACTAAATTATTAAAAGAAGGCACAACTTATAATTCTACTGATCGGGTATATCAACCAGGTATTACCAGAACGATGGCTAAATATTTGCTAGATGAAATGGATACTTCATTAGCTAGTTTCTCATTTGATGGTGAGGATGCTAATAAAATAGTTCTTTCTAGTCGTTTTGATAATAATGGGGTTCGTTGGGATTATAATATTGATGGAGATTTACAAAATAAAAATAATTGGCATGAAGTAACTTTTAGTGCTGATCAAGCTCATAAGCATGAATTAACTGCTCAAGAGATAGCTAGAATATCTTCAGAAAATGATATTTATATTCATATTGTTGGTACTGATTATAGTGATGCTAATTTTTATAAAATTAATATTGAAAAATATGAAATACCTGATGATACTTTATATGCAAATGATTTAGAAAACCGTGTAATAGGTGTTGATTTAACTTATGAATGGCGTTTAAAAGGTGATAGTGCTTGGCAAGCATATGCTACTTCTTCACCAAATTTATTAGGAGATCATGTAATTGAAATTCGAAGAAAAGCTACTGGTACTTATTTAGCTAGTGATACTAAAGAATTTACTTTTACTAAAGATACTCAACCATTAGAGGAAAAATATGTTCCTTCATCTAAACTTAGTGTGGAATCTTGTTCAACAGAAGCTACAGCGCAAGGGCGTTATGCTAAAAATGCTTTAGATGGTAATTTATATACTCATTGGCATTCTGATTGGGGTGGAAATGACAAAGAGAAATACATTGTTATAAAAATTGATAAACCTATTTATTTAACGGCTTTAGAATATGTTCCAAGACCTGGTACATCAGCTAATGGTCGGGTTAGAGAAGCCAAAATTGAAGTAAGTAAAAATGGAAAAGATTGGGAAGTAGTTGCTACTCCAAATGATTGGGCAAATGATACAAATGCGAAAAAAGTATCTTTTAAGGCTGTAGAAACTCAATATGTTCGTTTTACTGGTGTCAAAACTGAAGCAAGTTTCATTACCGCTTCGATGATTAATTTATATCAAGATGCAACTAAAATAACTTCTCCAACTGCTAGTATTGCTTATAGTCCAGATAAACCTACTAATAAAGATGTTGTTACAGCTAGATTAGTTAACCCAAGTAGAAAGATTACAATAACTAGTGAAGGTGGAGATACTCACGAATTTAAAGAAAATGGTTCATTTACCTTTACTTTTATAGATGAAAATGGCTTAAAAGGAAGTGCTAAAGCAGTTGTTGATTGGATTGATCGCGAAAAACCAACAGCAAATGTTAAGTATTATCCAGAAAAATCTACTAATCAAGAAGTAATGGCTGAAATTAAATTTTCAGAAGATGTTAAAATTTTAGAAAATAGTACGAATTTAGAAGAACATAGTGATGGAACTCATACGTTAACTTTTGAAAAAAATGGTGTTGTAAACATAAAATACGCTGATGCAGCAGGAAATGAAAATACAACAACTATTAAAGTTGATTGGATTGATAAAGAAGCTCCAACTGGTTCATTGAGTTACGATATAAGAAAATCGACAACCGGACCAGTAGTAGCAACCTTAAACTTTGAAAATATTAATGAAAAAGTTACTATTTTAAATAATGGTGGTAAAAATTCTTATACCTTTAACGAAAATGGCAGCTTTACTTTTGAATTTAAAGATCAAGCAGGTAATTATGGAACAGCTACTGCTCAAGTAAATTGGATATTAGAAAAACCACAAAATAACGAAGAAGAAAATCAAAAACCTACAACAAGTGAAACTGTTCCAAATACTTCTCAAGAAAATACATCTCCAAATTCAAATCAAAACACTTCTACTAATCAAAGTAGCTCAAGTAATCAAACAGTAACAAATAATTCAAAGGAAACAACTACTAATACTACAACTAATAAAACTCAAACTAATAAAAATAGTAGTTCTAATAAAACTACTAGTAAAACTGAATCTAGTTCAACTACGATAAACGATAATAAAACTTCAGGAAATTCTTCTTCAACAAATAATTCTAGTAATAAATCAGAAACTGATAAATCTAAAGAAAATATTCAAGAAGAAACAACTATAAATTCAGAAGAAGATTCAAAGGAAAATAAAATATCTAAAACTTTAGTATTAGGAACACTTTCAGTAATTATTTTAGGTATAGGTTTATACATTTTCAAATTTAGAAAATAGCGTCTTTTATAGATGCTTTTTTCATGATAAAATAGGTAAGAAAAGGAGCATCTAATTATGGAAAAAGTAGTTCTTATTACGGGAGCAAGTCGAGGAATTGGGGCAGCTATTGCCAAAAAAATGGCTTCTTTAAATTATCGTGTAGTAATTAACTATTTAAATAGTAAAGAAAAAGCTATTTGTTTGCAACAAGATTTAGAAAAAAATTTTGGAGTACAAACAATGCTTATAAAAGCTGATATTTCTAAGGAAGAAGAAGTTAAAAATATGGTTACGCAAATATTAAAAAAATTTGAGCATATTGATTGTTTAGTAAATAATGCTGCCATATGCCAAGATAATTATTTTTTAGATAAAACAGTTTCAGAGTTTCAAAATGTTTTAAATACTAATTTACTTGGTACTTTTCTTGTTTCTAAATATGTAGGAAAAGTTATGTTAAAACAAAAAAATGGTAAAATAATCAACATATCTTCTACTAATGCTATAGATACTTTTGAAACATATTCAATGGATTATGATGCTTCCAAGGCCGGAATAATTTCTTTAACTAAAAATTTTGCTAAAGCTCTTGCACCTTATGTTTTAGTTAATGCCATTGCTCCAGGTTGGGTTTCGACTGATTCCGTTTTAGAAATGAATCCTAATTACTTAGAAGAAGAAAAAAATAAATGTTTATTAAATCGCTTTGCTCATCCAGAAGAAATTGCTAACGTCGTAGCTTTTTTAGCCAGTGATGAAGCAAGTTACATAAATGGAAGTATTTTAAGAGTAGATGGTGGGGTAAAATGAGAAAAACAATTATTATTGCCAATCAAAATGATTATCCTATCCCTCCTTATGAAGCTTTAGTTTCTAATGAAGAATATCACTGTCAAAAAATTAAAGAATACGTTGATTTATATAATATTAATTTATCATGGGAGAACTTAGAAATAAAACCCAATACATATTATGGGGAATATTGGCAAAAAGGAATAGCAGCATTAGGTTTTATTAATCTTAATATTTTTCTTGATGAAGATTTACGATTTATTGTAATTTATTTACCAGAAAAAATTGCTAAAAATCAACTGGAATGGTTTTTAAAAAATAAAATTTTTTTATTACAAAATTGGAAAAATATTGCTTTTCAAGTTATTGATAAAAATAAAAAAGTAGTATTAACTTACGACTATTCTACTTTTACATTAAGATATTTATATCAATATTTAAAAGGACATTTAGATGAAAGAAAGAAGGAAAATAATTATGAACGAATACGAGTTATTGAAAATAAGCCAAAAAACTAGTGATTTAGCCATCTCTTGTGAAAGTGAATTACAAACTATTTTTAAAAATATTGATAAAGTTTGTGAATTTAATTCAATAAAAGTACTTGCTGCTTTTCAAAAGCATGAATTGAGTGAAAATCATTTTAATTCTACTTCGGGTTACGGCTACAATGATATAGGAAGAGATACAATTGAAAAAATTTTTGCTTCCATTTTTAAGGCTGAAGATGCTTTAGTACGTAATCAAATGATTAGTGGATCTCATGCTTTGTCAACTGTATTTTTTGCGCTTTTACGACCTAATGATTTATTGCTTTCTATTTCTGGTTTACCATATGATACATTGCACGAAGTAATAGGAATTAAAAAAAATGCTAGTTCATTAAAATCGTTTGGAGTAAGATATGAGCAAATTGATTTAGTAAATGATGATTTTGATTATGATGCGATAAAAACTTATTTAAATAGCCATAAAGTTAAAGTTATTGAAATTCAAAGAAGTAAGGGTTATTCAACTCGTAAAAGTATTTCCTTAACTAAAATTGAAAAAGTTATTAAGTTAATTAAAAGTATTGATAAAAATATAATTGTAATGGTTGATAACTGTTATTGTGAATTTGTAACTAAAAAAGAACCAAGTGAAGTCGGGGCTGATATAGTTGTAGGATCTCTAATTAAGAATTTAGGAGGAGGCATTGCTCCGAATGGAGCTTATGTTGTGGGTCGCAAAGATTTAATAAATTTATGTGCTGAGCGATTAACTCTTCCGGGAGAAGGTAAGGAAGTTGGGCCAACTTTAGGAATTAATAAAAGTTTATTACAAGGAATTTTCTTTGCTCCTAGTGTTGTCGCAAGTAGTTTAAAAACTGCCGTATTTACAAGCCTTATGATGGAAAAATTAGGCTATAAAGTAGAACCCAAATATAATGAAGAACGAGTAGATATTGTCGAAAATATTTATTTTAACAATCGTGAGGATTTAATTAAGTATTGTCAAGGTATTCAAGCTGGTTCTCCGGTCGATTCTTCTTTCGCTCCCATTCCTTCAGATATGCCCGGGTATGAAGATCAAATTATTATGGCGAGTGGGTCTTTTACACAAGGAAGTAGCATTGAACTTTCTTGCGATGGCCCTTTAAGAGAACCTTTTATTGCTTATCAACAAGGTGGTCTTACTTATGAATATGGTAGACTTGGAGTTATGAAAGCGATTGATAATTTGATTGATAAATAAGAGGTTTATTTAATGAAAAAGAAAATGGATATTCTATACGAAGACAAAGAATTATTAGTTATTAACAAGCCATCGGGGCTACTCACTATTGCTACAGATAAAGAAAAAGAGCGAACCCTTTATCATCAAGCAAGAGAGTATGTCAAAAAACAAAATCCTAAAAATAAAATTTTTATTGTGCATCGTTTAGATAAAGATACTTCGGGAATTGTTGTTTTTGCTAAAAATGAAAAACTAAAATTATTACTTCAAAAAAATTGGGAACAAGTTGCTATCAATAGAGAGTACACCGCTTTACTTTGTAAAACTCCTAAAAACAAAAAGCAAAGAATAGAAAATTATTTATTAGAAACAAAAACTTTGCATGTTTATAATACTAAAGATAAAACTGGTAAACGGGCTATTACGGAGTATGAAGTTTTAAAAAGTAACAAGCAATTCAGTTTAGTTAAAATACATATTTTAACTGGTCGAAAAAATCAAATAAGAGTCGCAATGCAAAGTATTGGTTGTCCAATTGTAGGAGATAAAAAGTATGGAGCAAATAAGAATCCGTATCGCCGGCTTTGCTTACATGCCAATTATTTAGAACTTGTTCATCCCATAACTAAGAAAAAGTATGTTTTTGAAGCTGAATGTCCTGATATTTTTAAAAAAAATTTTGAAAGTTAGGTGGATTTTATGGAAAGATTGCAAAAAGTAATAGCAAATAGTGGATATACATCTCGAAGAAAAGCTGAAGAATTAATTTTGCAAGG
>CANRLP010000040.1 GCA_947631515.1 uncultured Bacilli bacterium | reverse complement strand
ATATTAAATAAGAAAGAAGACCTAGAGTTAGAAAGATTTACCAAAAATAAAAAAAGAAAAACATTTATAATCGGAGCAATAATAGGTATATGTGCCACAATTGGTGGAATATTCTTATATAAGAGTTATGCTTATTATGAAAATGAAAAAGAGTATAATGTAATCAAAGGGATAATACCTGATTTTTCGTATGATGTGAAGTTTGCAATAACTGTGGATAATGAAACGAAAGATTCAATCCCAACAACACCAAAAGGTACAGATAAAAATAAATACTACAAAGTAACAGCAACATGTGATGATGGTATAAAAGCCGAATGGGATTATAATGCTTGGAACTTAAAGGTAGAAGATATCCAAAAAGGAACAAAATGTAAATTAGCATTTAATAGTGAATTAACAGAAGAAGATTATCAAGAATATATTGACGCAGGAGTAGCCTACAGAAGAAATACATATCGAGGAAAAGACATAACAAGTAAATTAACAGATGGTAGTTTATTTAAAGAAATAGAAAGTGGTCATTTTGATGATATATTTGTTGGAGATTACATAAAAAGTAATAATAACAATCATTCAGTAACTTGGTTAATAGCTGATTTAGATAATTATTTAAATACAGGTATAGGAGAATCAGTGGTAACTAAACATCATGCCACGATAATTCCAGCTATTCCACTTATGACAGCTAAAATGAATGAAACAGATACAACAAAAGGAGGATATGCTGGAAGTGCAATGGTAGGATATGAAGTAGGAGCAGATGAAAAAGCTACAGAAACTAAAAAATCAGAAGGTGGAACATTAGATACGATATTAAGTACATATATAAATCCTGTTTTTGGAACTAGTAATGACAATACAAATCATATAATAAAATATAATAATTACTTAACAACTCAAGTGGATAAAGCAAGAACAAATCGATTTGGAATTACCAATAACGGAGCAAGTAGCGGTTGGGCAAGTTATAGTAGAGAACTAGATTTAATGAGTGAAATAAATGTCTATGGTTCGATAGTAGTATCTTCTTCAATGTATGATACAGGAATAGATAATCGCCAATATGCTATATTTAAATTAAAACCTGAATTCATTAATAGTTATGGTACTTATAGATTTGACTATTGGTTAAAGGATGTAGTTAGTTCGACTGGTTTTGCTGATGTCATCAGCGGTGGTATTTCTGCCAACTACGGTGCGTCCGGCTCTATTGGCGTTCGTCCAAGATTCTTGATTGATTAAAAAAAGAACCATAAGGTTCTTAACGAAAATAAATAAAAATGAATATAGCTAAAATAAAACAATAAATCGAAAACTTCCATAGTTTTCCTTTTTTTACGAGTTCACTTAACCATTTGTAACTAAAATAAGTAACAACTAAAGAAGCAATCATACCTAATATATAAGGAAGTAAAAGAGTAGTACTAGCTGGATTAGATATAAAATCTATTACTCCTAATCCCATAGAAGCAATACTTACTGGGAAATAAAGCATAAAAGTATATTTTAAAGCTGTATCTCTTTTTAAACCACAAAGTAAACAACCTACTAAAACAGTTCCACTTCGACTGATACCAGGACACAAAGCAACCATTTGTAATAAACCAATAATAATAGCATCTTTATAAGTTATATCTTTATCAGTTTTATAACCACTTTTATTTTTAACTATGAATAAAAGAATAGATGTAATTAAGAAGGCTAAACCTAGAACTTTTATATTTTCTAAAGCACTTTCTATATTATCTTTAAATAAAGCCCCAACTATGGCTACCGGAATACTACCAACAATAACTAACATACAATATTTAAAATCATCTTTAGTAATTTTTCTTGTTTCTTTATTAAAAATATAGGAAAAAAATGATTTAACTAGTTTAATAATATCTGGAAAGAAAATATATAAAATAGCTAGGAAAGAACCAAAATTAACAAAAATTTCAAAGTTTAAATCTTGCAATAAATTAGTATTGAAAAGTTGCTTGAATAAAAATAAATGCCCACTAGACGATATTGGTAAAGGTTCTGTAAAACCTTGTAAAATTCCTAATAGAATATAAATAATATAGTTCATAATTTATCACCTAATTAATTATATAATAAAATTGCAAAATAAGAAATAAAATATTATTAAGGTGATATAGTGCATTATTTAGGAATTATTTTAGGTATAATATTAAGTAGTATTGGTTTGACATTTATTTTTTTATACTTAAATTTAATTACCTTAGGGTATAGTTTTTTAGATTTTGTTCAATTTATTAGTACAAGGATGGAATGTTTGCTGTTTTTACTGGGGATATTAGTAATATTATTTTCAATGAGAGGATGGATAAAAAGTGTATTATTATTACGACATTCTACTAAATTTTCAAGATAATGAAAACATTTATGAATTTTATGAATGGGAAGAAACAGATGATATTGACTTTGTAAAAAAAATACCTTTGTATAAAATTTCTACTAATAATTTACAAGAGATTATGAAATATCAAGTTTGTTTTGAAAAAGAATTAATAGCGGAAATAAAAAATAAAACAATTTTAAAATCATCTCAAAAAGTTTTAAGTAATTCTTTAATTGTAAGTGATGGTAAAGATGCTTTAGCATTAGAATTAAATGATGATGGGTTAGTGATTAGTAGAAGTAAACTTCTATTAGGAGACGAAATTAATTTAAATGAAATAATGTTTACTATGAAAGAAAAACAATTAGCATATGAAAAATTGACAAAGTATCCGAAAAGAGACAATATCAGACAAATTGCTAAAATAAAAAAACTCATAAATTGTGAAATAGATACCCTTTATGAGTCAAAAAATTTTAGTAAGTTAAAATATATATATTATGAATGGTTTAATAAAAAGAATAATGATTCTGAGAAAATATATTTAGAAATGAAAAAAGAATTGAAAAAAAGTTTCGATGATAATCAAAAAAGAATTTATGATTTAATTAAAAAATCTTATAATAAAGTAAATTAAATCCGACCTAAACCAACTTTTCTTAAAACTTCTTCATATTTTTCTTTAGCAATTTGGTTTACTTTTTTATTTCCTTCGTCTAGAATTTGATCGACAATACCAGAATTTAAATATTCTTGGTATTTTTTTTGAATATCTAAAATATTTGAGACAACTACATCTGCAACTTCTTTTTTTAAAGTTCCATAATTAGCCTCTTTAAATTTGCTAGCGACTTCTTCGATACTTAAATTAGCAAAAGCAGAGTAAATGGTTAGTAAATTAGCAATTCCCGGTTTGTTTTCTGGATCATAATAGATTTTATTTTCACTATCCGTAACTGCACTCATAATTTTTTTTCGAATGTCTTCTTCTGTATCTAGAATAAAGATTGAATTTTTAATGTTTTCATCTGATTTACTCATTTTTTTGGTAGGATCTTGGAGTTTCATAATTTTCGCGCCAACTTGAGGAATTAAAGGTTCGGGAATGGTAAAAGTTTTTCCATATTTATTATTAAAACGAATAGCTATATCGCGTGCTAGTTCTACATGTTGTTTTTGATCAATTCCTACGGGAACATAATCAGCATCATATAAAAGAATATCTGCTGCCATTAAAATAGGATAAGTAAATAAACCAACACTAACATTTTTCACTTTTTGGCTTTTATCTTTAAATTGGGTCATTCGACTAGCTTCCCCCATATAAGTGTTACATTCTAAAATCCAAGAAAGATTAGCATGATATAAATTTTCTGATTGAATATAAATAGTATTTTTATTAGGATCTATGCCACAAGCAAGATAAAGAGCCACAATACTTTTAATTCTCTTTTTTAAAGTTTCTGGGTCTTGTGGTATGGTAATAGTATGTAAATCAGGAACAAACATAAATGATTCATATTCATTTTGATATTTGACCATCTGTTTAATTCCGCCAATTAAATTACCAATTGTTAATTCGCCACTTGGTTGTAAACCAGTTAATATTCGTTTCATTTAAATCACCTTCCTTATTATTTTAACATAATATGAATATTTTTAAAATAATTGCTCACAATACAAATAAAAGGAGATTTTATAAATGAAAAAATTAGGATTAATTTTAATTACTTTAATTGCTGCTGTAGGTTGTGCTTGTTCGATGACTAAAGCTAGTGATGCTGTAAAAGAATATTTAAGTAAATATAATAATAAAGATTCGGAAGTAATGGTGGAACTAGATGCTTTGGTAGAAGAAGAGGATTTAACGGATGAAGAAGCAGAAAAATATAAAGAAGTTATGAAAAAGCAATATTCAGACTTAAAGTATGAAATTGTGGATGAAACTTATAATGGCGATGAAGCTGTTGTAACTACCAAAATCAAAGTATATGATTTATATCAAGCTCAACAAGATGCCTTAAAATACAAAGAAGAACATAAAGATGAGTTTAATGATGAAAATAAAGTTTATGATGCTAAGAAATTTTTAGATTATAAAATAGAGCAAATGAAAAAAACTGATAAAATGGTAGAATACACAATAGATTTTAAAGTAATTAAAAAAGATGGTAAGTGGACTGTTGAAAATGTTAGTACCGAAGATTTAGAAAAAATTCATGGTATTTATAATTATAGTAATGATTAGAAAATTTTTAAAAGGACTAAACAAGTCCTTTTTTTCATACAATTTTTTAGGTGAAGCATATGAAGAAACTTCTTCTTTTGTTGTTATTGATTCCTATAAAAGTAAATGCTATAAGTGCCAGAAATATTGTGGCTATGGATATGGATACTAATCGAGTTTTATATCAAAAAGCTATTAATGACCAACATTTAATTGCTAGTATTACCAAAATTATGACTACAGTAGTAGCTTTAGAACTTGGAGACTTGGAAAGTGAGGTTACAGCAACTGATACGATTTTAAAAGCTTATGGTAGTGCTATATATATCGAGGTTGGAGAAACGATGAAATTAAGAGATTTGTTATATGGTCTTATGATGCGAAGTGGTAATGATGCAGCTTTATTAATTGCCGAACATATTGGAGGATCTGTTGATAAATTTGTGGAACTTATGAATAGTAAAGCTAAAGAAATTGGTATGAATTCTACTATTTTTTATAATCCACATGGGTTAGATAACGATGGTAAAGGTAATTTATCAACTGCTTATGATATGGCTGTGCTTACAAGCTATGCTATGCAAAATGATGAATATAAAAAAATCGTAAGTACAAAAAATTATGTTGCTAAATCCGATAAAAAAAGTTATAGTTGGACCAATAAAAATAAGCTACTAACGACTTATGAATACACAACTGGAGGTAAAACTGGTTATACTGATAAAGCTCGAAGGACGTTAGTTTCTACAGCTTCTAAAGATAATAAAAATATTGTTATCGTTTCATTAAATGACCCTGATGATTGGCATGATCATACTTATTTGTATGAAAAAATATTTAAAGAGTACAATAATGAATTAATTTTAGATAAAAAGAATTTTGAAGTTCAAAATGAAACTTATTATAAAAAAGATAAATTGTATATTAAAAATGATGTTTATATTATGTTAAAAAAAGGGGAAAAAGAAAATATAACTTTAGATATACATCTTAATAAATTACCAAAATATCAAAATGGCGAAAAGGTAGGATTTGTAAATATTAAGTTAAAAGAAGATATTTTAAAAACTATCGATATTTTTGTTGATAAAAAGTTAGTAACTAAAAAAAATTCGCAAAGTTTATGGCAAAAATTAATAGGATGGTTCAAAAATGATTAATAAAATATGGGGCTTTTTTATCATAATTGGCATAATATTTACGATTTTAACAGGTAATTTAGATTCTTTAAATGATACAATTTTAACAAGTAGTAAAAATGGGGTAAATATGGTTATTGAATTAATTCCTATTTTAGTTCTATGGTCTGGAATAATGAAAATCGCCGAAGCAAGTGGGTTATTAAAAATTATTGCTAAGTTTGTTCAACCTTTACTTAGTAAGTTATTTCCTTCTTTAAAAAAAGATAGTAAAGCATTAGGTTATATAACATCTAATATTGCTGCCAATGCTCTTGGTCTTGGCAATGCTGCTACTCCTTTTGGCTTAAAAGCTATGGAAGAAATGCAAAAAGAAAATGAAAATAAAGATACCGCTAGTGATGCGATGATTACTTTTTTAGTTTTAAATACGAGTGGTGTAACAATTATCCCTACAACTGTTATAGCATTAAGAATGATGTATAAAAGTGCTAATCCGGAAGAAATTATTTTACCGGCTATTTTAGCTACTCTTTGTTCTAGTATTGCCGGTTTATTACTTGATTATTTTAGAAGGAGAAAGAATAAATGAGTTATTTATCAAAGTTTATTATTCCTTTATTTGTTATTAGTGTTATTTTATATGGTTTAAAAAAGAAAGTAATGATTTATGATACTTTTTTAGAAGGGGCCAAAGAAGGCTTAATAACGGCTTTTCATATTTTTCCTTCCGTTATAGCTATGGTTTTTGCCGTTAATATCTTTCTTAATAGTCATATAATAGAAGTAGGTTTTTATTTTTTAGAACCTTATTTAAAATTATTGAATATCCCATTACAGATTTTACCAATGGCTTTTATAAGACCTATTTCGGGGACGGCTTCTTTAGCTATTATGAATGATATTTTTGCTAATTTTGGGCCAGATTCTTATATTGGACGAATTGCTAGTGTCTTACAAGGGTGTACTGATACTACTATATATGTTTTAGCTTTATATTTTGGTAGTGTTAAAATTTCCAAAACTAGATATGCTTTAACAACGGGATTATTTGCGGATTTTATTGGAATTTTAGCCAGTTTTTTAATAATTTATATATTTTTTAGTTAAAAAAATTTCTTTCTTTTTTTGGCGTATATATGGCAAAAAAGAGAATGTAAAAGAACAAATGTATGTTAAAAAACAGGTAAAAATTTGACAATATGTCTTATTTATGGTAACATGAATACCGTTCCGCAAAAAAAAGAGGTAGAGTTAAATGAAAAAATTACCGTCGGTTAAGGCCTTATTGGCCCTAATCGCGATTATAGGTATAAACATCTTGTCCGCAACTGAAATAGATGGGAATACCAAAATTTATAATAGTCAGACTTATGCTCTAGACAATTATAAATTACCAAATCAGATAAATAGTGAAAAACTATTTAAAAATGAAAATGTTAATAATGAATTATTAGCGATTAACGAAAATAAAAAAGAGGTAGTTGTTCCAATTGAAATTCCAGAAATTGTTTATGATGGAATGACTATGGAAGAGTTATCTAAAAAATTAAATAAGAATTTAAAATCCACATTAAAAGGATATGGTAGCGTATTTGCTGAGTATTCAATTAAATATGAAGTAGATCCTTATTTAGCTTTAGCTATTGTACTTCATGAAACAGGATGTTATTCTGGTAAATGTAGTACTTTAACGAGCAAATGTAATAATATTGGAGGAATGAAAGGTTCACCTGGTTGTGGTGGAGGTCCTTATAAAAAATTCCAATCTTTAGATAAAGGAATAGAAGCTTTCTATAAAAATTTATCTAAAAATTATTATAAAAAAGGATTAACTACTCCAGAATCAATTGGAAAAAAATATGCGGAAAGTGAATCTTGGCCGAAAAGAATCCGCTACTATATGAATATTATTGCAAAAAGTTAGAATTGGATATTCTATCAGTGTTAAGGAGTGAAAAATAAAAAACACTCCTTTTAAAGTGAAAAAAATAACAAAAGAAAAAGAATAAAAAAATTTTTCGCAAAGAAAGAAAATAAGGACACATAAAAGAAAATCTGTAAAACCACCCAAAACCAGAAAT
>CANRLP010000039.1 GCA_947631515.1 uncultured Bacilli bacterium | reverse complement strand
ATCATAATAAAAAGAAGTGTAATATTCAACTACATTTCTGTAATTAATTATTACACTTTTATAGTACCAAAAAAGAGAAATTAATCTCTTTTAGCACCATTTAACTCTAAACCTACATTAATATATTGTAAATATGGATCTAATTCAGCAAAAATTAAGTCAATTTGTTCTTTATAATCTGGAATTAATAATTCATCATTAACTGCTATAAATTCTTTTAATAAACTATCTATTTCAGCTAAGAAATTATTAATAATTATGTTGTAACCTTGAATGTCTTTAGAATTCTTTAAATATGCTAATAAATTTTCTCTAATATTTAATTGTTCATCAGATAAAATCATATTTAAAGCATTTATATATTTTTTTTGTTGTAAAGCTAGTTCTTGATGTTTAACTTGCTTATTAAAACTAAATATTTCGGATTTTAATTTTTTAACTTCCCATTCTGTAAATAATTCATTAGCTAATGATAAGACATCTAAAAATTCTTCATTATTTAGTACTCTTAATGGTTTTAAAGTATGAATATCAATATAAGTTGCTAGTCTTTCATATTTTTCTCTATATTCTTTATTAAGTTCATTATTTTTACTTAAATTTACTTCTGGTTTTAAATCTAAATCTATAGGATTTTTATTAACTATTTCTTTTACATCAGTTGCTAAATCATTTTGATTATTAATTAATTCTTGATTAAACTTTTCTTCGGTTATTTGATTTGATAAATCTTGCATAAAATCTAATTTAAACCCAAATAATTGTTGAATTAGATCTAACTTTTCTAATAAAGGTGCTTCATTTTCTAATATAACTTTAGCTCTTTCACTAAATATATGGAATTTAGCCATAATATTATCTTTAGCAGGCATATTAATATAATCGTTAAGTTTATATTTATTTATTGCTACCATTTTTAGGGCTTGTTCAAAATCAAAACCTTGATTTAAATATAAAACTACATAGCTAAAATATATACTCATAAAATAAAAATTTATTGCGTTATCATCTTTATTAAAATAATTTAAAAATATGGTCATATACCAATTAAAAAATTCGCATTTACTTTCTTTTTTAGCAGAAATATTTTCTAATAATTTAATGATATCATTAATACTTAAACAAGCCATCATTTCAAAAAAATGAAATTGAGAAGTGTAAACTTTATTTATTTTATAATTAACAGTATAATTCTTATCTGTATTGTAATCTTCAAAAATATTTTGCATATTTTCAATAAAATGATATTTTACTATAGTGCTATTATAATCAAAATCGTCATTTGAATTTTCTTTTATTTGTTGAATTTTTCTAGAAGCTGCAATTTCTAATTTTTTCATAATTTTTATAACGTTTTTATCTGTCATAATAATCCCCCTTTAACAATGGTGTATTACTATAACCTATTTTGAATAATTTTGCAAGTTTTTATGTTACTAACGATTTTAATATGTTAAATATATCATTAATTCCTGAGGACATAAATTTTTCTACTTTACTACTAATATAAATAGCAGCATCGGTAGTATTATTGCTATAGTCTTTTTTGGTATCAAAAGTATAGTCCTTTAAATCAATCGGTTTATTATCTTTAATATCTTGTTCAAATTGTTTTATACTTTCTTCGGTCATTGCTGTTTTTTTAGCAATTTTGGAATCATAATAACCACTTTCTAAGGCAATATACAAACTAATAAAAATGAAAAATAGTAAATTCAAAGTCCGAAAAAACCAATTGGGTTTGTTTTTCTTTTTCATGAATCCTCCTCAATAACTTCAAATAATGCTTTAGCTAAAATTTCTAAAGTGTTATTTACTTCATTAATATTGTTATATTGCCCTCCTAATTCAATTAAAATAGCTCTAGGACTAATGTCTTGATTATAGATACCATTAACCCCACTTCCCCCTTTTAAACTAATTCCTCTACAGAGAGTTGGGTAATTAGCTTTAATTTTTTCATTTATTTTTTCAGCAAAAGCTAAATTTTCTTGATAATTAACATAATCTTTGCCAATAACAAATAATATTTTGGCATAATTTTTACCATTAATTGAAGTTGTTGTTACATCATGATTCATTGAATCGCGATGCAAATCGATAAAATAAGTTAGATTTTTATTCTTACTTTTCGCATCTTCTAATAAAATTTTACTAGCGGAATAAGAATACTTATATTGCCAATTATGGATTCGTAAAATTTCAGTGATATCATTTGTTTCTACAAGCGTTGGAAGTCCTAAATCATTTAAAGATTCTCTTAATATATAACTAGCCATTAAAACACTCGGAGTAATATTATAAGTAGCATTATTACTTTTTTGATATCCTTCTGTTTGATGAGTATTATATAAATAAATTATTGGGTCATTAATTTTATTTTCATAAGGATCTTCAATATAAGAAGCTTCTAAACCAACTACTTCCTCCGAAGTATCTTCTTCCAGATCAACTCCTAAAGTATATTTAAGCAGAAAAGAAGTACTATTTAAACTAATAACGTCATATAAAATATTATTTTCTTCAGCAATATTTAAATTATAATTAATGAGTGAATTTATAAATTTTTCATTATCAATATGTTTAGAAAAGTTTTTATATAAAACATTGAATATTCCTAAAAATGCACTTATCATAATTGTTAAAAATAAAAAAAAACGATAACGAAACTTGACCTTTTTCTTGCTCTTAAATCTTCTAACCATACTTATGCTCCTTTTAATAGAGTATATATGGAAAAAATTAAAAAAAATGTTGAAAAAACACTTTTAATTAATGTTCAATAAATATATGATTTATGCTATTACTAATTATATTGGAAGTTAAATCAATTACTTCTTTAACATCACAACTAGTATAAATTTTTTTTTGATAATTAAAACAACATGGCACCCCGATTGTTAATATCGGAATGTTAAAACTTTTTTCATTTATTTCTTTAGCATTATTTAAAGCACTTCCGGGAATAATACCGGTATTATTAATTTCTATGGCATTATTTAAATATTCAGCATTTTTAGTAGCTAAGGAATCAACCATAATTATAATATCTGGATGTATATCTTTCACTACCATTTCAATTAATTTGTAAGAATTAATTCCCGTTTTTTGGGTTACTGATGGATTAAATAAAGCAATCTTGGGAATTGTTAAAAAATCATGATATTGATTAGTAGCAATAACTTTATTAGTAACATTAATTCCTAAAGTATCTCCCATAACTTCTGAATTACCTAAACCTATTACTAAAACTTTTTCTGCTTTATCATATTTTTTTAAAAAACTTTTAATTATGCGTTCGACTTCTTTTTCAATAAATTTTTGTCTAACATATAATTTTTCATAATTAAAACGAATGACAAAATAATCACCGATATCTCTATGTACTTGTTTTTTATTTTCTTTACTTACTAAATAATGGATAGTTTCAAAATTATTATTTTTTAAATGGTCAATAATATATTTTTGGTCTATCTTATCGATTCCAACGTCTAAAAATAAATTTTGTTTCATAAAATTTAACACCTCAAATTTAGTATGGCAAATATTTAAAAAATCAAACTACTAAATTATTATAAAAGTCCTTATATTATTTTGGAAAAAGACTTGCATTAAAGCCATTTTCTTGATAAAATTAGTAACAGTTCGGAAAGGAGATTTTTATGGCTAACATTAAAAGTTCAAAAAAAGCAATTAAAGTTATTGCTAAAAAAACAGATAACAATCATGAACTAAAAGCTAGAGTTAAAAATCTAATCAAAAATTGTGATATTGCAATTAAAGCTGGAGACAAAGAAAAAGCTACTAGTTTATTTAACGAAATGCAAAAAAACATTGATCATGCTGTAAGTAAAGGTCTTGTAAAATCAAATACGGCAGCTCGCCAAAAATCAAGATTATCAAATAAAATTAAAAATATGAAGTAATCATACCTTGAGTACTTCATTTTTTAATGGTAAAATTGAAAATAGGTGATGATCTTGAAATTTCTGAAAAATAATTTGGTAGCTATTTGTTGTTCTATTATTATATTTTTAGTGGCTTTTCATATAGATGATATTAGTACGAAAATTGCCTCATCTTTAGAAAAAAATCCCGAAGTTGTCTTAACTACCCCCAATGATTACAAAAAAGATGATGATTATATTTATGTTCAAAATACTGAAGATTTTGTACCTTTAAGTTATCAAGATATTTTAAATATTTATTATACTATTACAAATAGTGGTTATAAAAGTTTTACTTTCTATTGTCCTAGCGAATATACTAATTGCCTTGATGATATATCCTCTATTAGTAACGACCCAGAAATTTTAACTAATATTAATAATTTTGTTCATCCTTACAATAGTTTTTCTAATATTCAAACGATAATTGCCGAGTCTGGTGAAATTAATATTAATGTAAATTATTTATATACCGAGCAAGAAATTAATGTTTTAAATAAAAAAGTTAATAATATTTACAATTCCCTTATTAAAAATGATATGACTGATTATGAAAAAATAAAAGCAATTCATGATTATATTATTAATAATTCCAAATATGATGTGGAAAGAAATGATAATAAAGATTCTAAATATTTATCTTACAAAGCATATGGTCCTTTAATTCAAGGTTATGCAACTTGTAGTGGTTATACTGATGCTATGGCCATATTTTTAGAAAAAATGGGTATTAAAAACTTTAAAATTGCCACCGAACTTATGCAAGAAGATATTTCAGGACATGTTTGGAATGCTTTATATTTAGATGGTAATTGGGTTAATTTAGATTTAACTTGGGATGATCCAGTTAGTGATGATGGTCAAGATTATTTACAACATAAATATTTTCTAATTTCGACAGAAGAATTAATCAAAGCCGATGCTGGTAATGTTGAAGTAAAAGATCATCTATTTAGTAAAAGAACTTATCCTGAGGTGACAATAGTTAGTAATTCCTAACTATTTTTTTTATTTAAATAATTTAAAACTTCAGCGATTGTATGATCAAAGTTGTCATAATCAACATTAAACCAAGTTATTGGTAATTGATTTTTAAAAAAAGTATATTGTCTTTTAGCATAATGCCGCGAATTTTTTTTAATATCATTTATAGTTTCTTCTAAAGATACTTGTTTTTGAATATATTTTTTAATTTCTTTGTAACCAATAGCATTTTCTAATATCTTGGCATGAGGATATTTTTGATCCAAATAATTTACTTCCTCAATTAAGCCTGATTTAATCATTTCGTCAACTCGCTCGTTTATTTTTTGATAAAGTACTTCTCTATCAGTAGTTAATCCAATATACAAAACATCATATAAAGGTTCACTATTAGTACAATTTTTTTCTCTATTTAAAAACCGAATTAATCTTTGCCGATTATTAGGATGGATTTTACAATTTGCATCTTTTTGTAGAGCTAAAGCATAAATTTCGTCATTACTTAAATTTTCAAAATTTTCTTTACTATCTTCTTTAGAAAATTGATAATCATAAAGACCAGCTTTTAAATAAAGTCCCGTTCCTCCTACAATAATTATATTTTTATGGGAATTATTATTTATAATATTACGGATATCTTTTTGATAATCATAAACTGTATATTGCTCATTGGGACTAACTATATCTAACAAAAAATGAGGAATTCCTTCTTTTTCTTCTTCTTTAATTTTGGCACTTCCAATATTTAATTCTTTATAAACTTGAACAGCATCACAATTGATAATTATACCATCATATTTTTTCGCCAGAGCAATACTCAATTTTGTTTTACCAACACCTGTTGGACCAACAACTGCTATTATCAAACATATCACCTACTTTATACCATAAGGCTTTTTATGAACAACTTTCCGCTCTTCTTCTACCTCTATTATACCAAACTAATATTTTTTTAGAAAATAAATTTCCGTGTTATAATATTTTTTGAAGGAGTATATTATGATTAAGGAATTTAAAGAATTTATTTCTCGCGGGAATGTCGTTGATTTGGCAGTTGGTGTAATTATTGGAGGGGCTTTTAGCAAAATTGTATCTTCTTTAGTTAATGATATTTTAATGCCTATTATTGGTTCAATTTTAGGAGGTATTGATTTTAGTAATTTAGCTATTCAAATTGGTAAAGCCAAAATAACTTATGGAATGTTTATTCAAAATGTAATTGACTTTTTAATTATCGCCTTTTGTGTATTTATATTTGTTAAATTTGTTAATAAACTTGCAAGTATAGGTCATAAAAAGGAAGAAGAAATAGAAGAACAAGCAAAAGAAACTGAATTATCTATTTTAAAAGAAATCCGTGATGAATTAAAATCCAAAAAAACAACTGCCTCTAAAAAGAAAAAAAGTAATGCTAAATAAAGCATTATTTTTTTTATCAATTTATGGTGTCCTAAGAGGAAGAAGTGCGACAACTATTTATTACGAGTTTTAATCAGAATTCGATAGTCTTTCTCATTTAATACAACATTTCTTTTTGAATAATTAAATAAACTCTCAGCATTTTGTAACAATAAATCTTTATCATTAGTCATATCAGTAATTGATTGTAAATACATTTGTATAAAATCATCCTCAGGTATTTTATCTTTGTAAAATGATTTTCTATAATTTTCATCAGTATATACTCTAAAAACCTTTGAAGTTTGAACTTCAGGTAAACCATTTAATCGATGATAAAATTTTCTAATTTTCTAACGTTAAATGATATAAATGAATAAAATATGGACTATTTTCTTCTGCAGCTATTCTTAATTTTTCCATTCTATTATTAATAATTGATACATATTCTCTTGCATCTTCTTGATCTAATGGAGGTAAAGGTTTAGAAAACTTTTCCTTTGTATAGTCTTGTAATTGCTTTAAAAATCCTTTTTTATCAATTATTATTTTTGATGTTCCTATGATTGACAACAAAGCATTATTTTGATTTTGGTAATCATTTTGTATAGATAAATATATATCCCCAATAGGTTTTTCAAAATATTCAATTCTTATTCCTTCTATATACATTGATCCTCTAATTAAATGTTTTAAATCATTGTTATCAAAAATAACATGTAAATCAATATCTGAATGCTTATTATTATAGCCAGTTAAATAACTTCCATAAAAATATATGCCTAGTACATGTTCATTTTGTAAATATCCCATTTTTTCAATAAATTGATTTATTATTAATAATATATTTTTATCCATCTTATCCTCCATAAGTATATTGAATTTGTCAATATGCAAGTGTGTTTTCTAAATCGACAAATATCAATTTCAAATTTAATAAGTATTATATCATAAACTTAATCATTTTAAAACCCGAACTATAAAAGTCCGAGTTACCTACCAATTTATGGTGTCCTAGATGAGATTCGAACTCATGACCTTTGGCTTCGGAGGCCAACGCTCTATCCAACTGAGCTACTAGAACATATAAATAATATATCATAAATTATAATATATTAAAACTTAAACTATAAAAGTTCGAGTTTCCTGTCAAGCTGGTGCAAATGTCGTAGTAATCTACAATTTATAAATATAGCTAATTGAAGTATCAATAAAAAATATTACTTATTGGTTTTAAAAAAACATTTATATAATAAAAAAAGCAAGTTAGACGCATCCAACTTGCTCAGATGGGATCCGAAGATACACCATCGCCATTCACACTTATAATATACCATAATTGCAAAAAATATGCAATAATTTAATTATATCTTTATAAATTTTCGTAATGCTGTTAATTTGTTCTTAGTATCTGAATATATAACTTTGTTATAAATACTAATTGAAATTTTATTTCTAAATTCTTCAATAATCTTTTCATAATCGTTTATAAATTTATTGATTTCTGTTTTCATTATTCCATATTTCTTTAATATAATCA
>CANRLP010000038.1 GCA_947631515.1 uncultured Bacilli bacterium | reverse complement strand
CCTTTTTCATCTGCTATTGGGTAAGAATTAGTTAAACTAATATTTCCAGATTGTTCTTGAAATTCTAATTCAAAGCAACCAGTTTTTATAACGTTTGGAGTTGTTTGTGCACCATTATATTGCCATAATGAGTAACTACTACCGATAAATACTGTAATTACAAACATAACTGCAATTACGGTCAAAGGCACACTATATCTCAATCTCATAAGTTCATCACCTTATTTTTTCCTATTCTACATAATCTATTATAAAATAAAAAAAAGGTTTTGAAAAGACCTATTTTTATTAATTTAATAAATCAATAGCTTCGCTTAAGGTTGAAACTGATATAATATCTAATTTTAAATCATTTTCTTGTTTAATTTCTAACGCTTCTTGATAGTTTTCTTTTGGGCATAAGAATATATCAGCCCCTTCTTTTTCAGCCCCTAAAAGCTTATATTTAACACCACCAATTTCACCAACATTACCTTGACTATCAATAGTACCAGTTCCTACAATATTTCGTCCCTTAGTAATATCTTCAACTGTTAGAGCATTGTAAATAGATAAAGCTGTCATTAAGCCACCACTACTACCTGACTCACTAGATTCCGTTTTTATTTCAATTTTGGGATCAGTTTTATATTCATAACGATCAATAATTGCTATCCCAACCTTTAAAGACCCTTCTATTTCATAAACAGTAGCTGTACAATTTTTTTCTTTATTATCTCTTAAAACCTTAAAATTCACTACATCACCTTTATTTAAGTTATTAATATAATTTTGTAAATCACTTAAAGATGTAACATCTTTGTCATCAATGGAAATTAATGTATCTCCTATTTCTAAATTAGTATTAGCAGAACTATCAATATAAGTCACTAAATGTTTCGTATTTATAATTTCTATTGGTTTATCAGCCATAGTATAAGCACTTATTATTGCATTATCTAAACCATTTTCTAAAGACAAACGATCTCTTTTAATCGTATCATCAATACTTTCGTTTTCTAAAGTAATGGACGATGTTTTTTCTAAATCCCAATTAGGTAATATAAAAGAAAGTAAAAGGATTGGAATATTTCCCTTAGACATCGTAACATAAGCCATCGATAAAGAACCTGTTTCTTTATAATCTTCATCAATAACAATTCGATCTTTTAAATTAATTGTTCCTCCCGGGCGATATACAACATAAGGAGTTTCATAAAAACAAACAAAACCAATAATCATTAAAATAAGTAAAAATAAATAATTTTCTTTTATGAATTTTTTTATTCGTTCATATAATTTATTAATCATAAATGATTCACCTAAAACATTATATCAAAAGAAAGGGAGAATATGAAAAAGTTTTTCAAAAATGATATCTATCTTTTAATTATTCTAATTTTTATTGTCTTAATTTTTAAAAATAATATCTTATTTAAACAAACTATTCTTTCTTGTTGTTTTATCTTTTTTGAACAAGTTTTTCCTACTCTTTTGCCTATGTTTATTATTAATGACTTATTAATCGAATATCATTTTACGAAGTATTTAAATGCTTTACTACATCCTTTCTTTTATAAATTATTTTCTTTTTCCAATGCTGCAACTTATACTTTTATAATGTCTATCTTCTCCGGAACTCCTACCAATGGCTATATTGTAACTAAGTTAGTCACTGAACAAAATTTGTGCAGGAAAGATGCAAGTATTATTCTTTCGTATTCATTTTTTTTAAATCCTCTATTTTTATATAACATGCTCCAAGCAATTCTCAAAGATTCTTATCTTACCTTTAAAATAATTGCCATAACATATTCCGTTAATTTAATTATTGCTTTTTATTTTCGAAAGTACCCTTATCAAAATATTGAATTAAAAAATGAAGATATTATTCCTAATTTTGCTAAAGCTTTAACTTCTAGTATTAAACATGCTTTTAGTGTTTTAACCAATATTTTAGGAACTATGATTTTTTATTTTATTCTTTGTGAAGGAATTAATTTATTTTGGAAAAATGCTCTTTTAAATTGTCTTTTAAATGGCTTTTTAGAAGTTACTGGGGGTTTAGCAAAACTAAATCAATTAAATTTAAATTTGTTAGCGAAAGAATTTTTAGCTTTAGTATTTATTTCTTTTGGCGGACTAAGTATTCATAGCCAAATAAAAAGCATCATTTTAGATGCTAATATTTCTTTTAAAACTTTTTTTAAAGCCCGAGTTATCCACTTAATTTTATCAACAACTATTTTGATTATAACTTCCTAAAGAGGATCCTCCCACAAATTTAGATAAATCGACCCCACTTTTTTTACCTAAATAACTAAACTCTAAGTCATCAATAGCATTAGGACTGTCTTTTTTAAACGACAAAGGAATGCGAATTTGAATAGCAAAAAAATCTCCTTTATCTTCGGCATTAAAACCTATGCGATTATAACTTACACATTTGACATTATAAGTTCCTATTGAAGATAATAACCAACGTTCTCTTTCGTTTTTCGCATTTAAATATGTAACTGAATTATTATTAACTGTTAGGGTGCCCTTGCCAGTTTTATATGTAAAATGAATAATTAATTGATTATTTGTAGAACCAATACTATCTATGCCCACTAAACCATTATCTAAAAAATCGTCTTGAACACTTTTAATAATTAAAGCTCGAGATTGTTGATTATTCCGATCATAATCAGTACTTTGGTCATTATGACGAACATCGACAAAAAGTCGAAATAAAAAAACAACTACCAGACCAATTAATGAAATACTAATTACTAATTCTATTAGTGTCATTCCTTTTTTATTCATTAGATTGCCCCCAAACTTAAAGTAGCATAATAATATGTGCAATTATCCTGTGAACAACCAGAACCATCTTTATTTTCCGAAAACTCGACAATCATGCGATATCCACTAGAGCCATTACCACCTATAGTTTTTAAATAATTGGCCAAATCCTCTCGAACTCTTCCTAAAACTTCGCAATTGCCAGCAAAATTAGTACACTCTTGTAAATATCCTAAATCATTATAAGTTAAATAAATATTACTAATATGTAAAGAATCAAATAAAGTTTCACAAAAATATAAATTATCTATTTCATTTAAAAAAATACTTTGATTTTGACAACCAAAACCACCTAAAATATTTGTCCCTTGTAAATTACTTTCTACTAAATCTAAGCGAAAATTACGAAAAAATTGAGTCAAATAATAAGCTCTGTATAAATAAGCAGTATCATCAAAACGAACCCGATTCTTTTCGCGAATAACTGCGGCATTATAAGTTGAGTATGTCATTAAAAGAGAAAAAGTTAAAATGGCAACTACTACTAAAGTTTCAATAAATACAAACCCTTTTCTTCTTTTCATCACAATCCTCCATCTTATTTTTATTATATTTTAGTTTCTATACTTTGTAAAGTAAGTTTTAAAAACAAGTACATAAAAAAAACATATAATATGGTAGGTGATTATATGTTTAACAAAGGTCCATGTTGTCCCCCTCCCAATCGAGGTGGTGGATTTTTTTCAATAATAGCCATTTTTGCCATTTGCATTCTTATATTTTATCAATTAATTATAACTTTAATTTTACCCTTACGTTTTAATATCTTTGTTTTATTATTAGAATTATTTGTTTTAATTTTCTTGCTTTATCGCATAGTATGGCCGCACTAAATTTTCCGTTATAAAAAGATAATCTAAAGACTTACGAATTGTTTCACACGTTTTAAATTCCTGTGAATCAAAAGTAATTTTGGGTGGTAAAGAAATAAGAATAAATAATAATTTTTTTTCATCTTCACTTAATTTTACTTTTCCAAAATAACGAGCCAGTAAAATATCAAAATTAACGTTAAAGTATTCTTGATGATATAATTCTACAATATCTAAAATCGGTGTATCAATTCGTGCTTGTTCCCAACTAATTAAATAATCTTTATCACTTTTTAAAAAATGATCTAATTTTAAATGATTGTGAATCATACTAACTCTTTTTTTATTTTCATCTTTAACTAAATCTAACCATTCATTTAATTCGTTTTCACAAAAATCTAAAGCCCCAAATATTTTATAAGCATTTCTAATAAAAAGGTATCTACTAGGAGACATATAAATGTCTTTTTTTATTTCTTCATATTTTTGATCATAAAAATTTCGTAAATAATCAATATTACTTTTAATTGCATCATAAATTTCTTTAAACGTATCTTCTGTAACTGTTTTATAAAAAGTCGTCTTATTATGAAGTTGACTTACTAAATCAATCATATCTAAGGACTTTTGTTCCACAGGCATCGCGACCCCATTTAAATATTCATAAACATTTACTTCACTTCTACTATCATCAATTAAATTAGGAAAGTTAGTAAAACTTCTACTCATTAAATAAGAATAAAGTTCATGCATACTTTTTTCTTTGTTTTTTTCTTTAACCACAAAATCGCCGCTCGTTGTTTCTAAAATTAGAACATTGCCTCTAATAGTATAACGATAAGGTTTATAAATACTTTTTAAAACTTCTAAAGATTTATTCATCAACACTAGGAATAATTAGTTTGTCACCAACATTTAAATTTTCAATCGTATTATATTTTTTTAAGGTATCAATATCCGTTTGATAAGTTGAAACAATCGATTCTATAGTATCTCCAGATTTTACTAAATGAATAAAATAAGTAGTATATTCGTCTTCTTTATTAGTAGCAGAATCTAATATTAACTCAGCACTTTCTTGATCTAATCTATCTTCTTCCGGTAAAATTATTGTTTCATCAAGATTTGGTTCTTCTTTTTGATTATTTTCAATACTTAAAAATAAATCATTAATTTCTTCCATCATTTCTTCTCGATCTAATTCTGGTCTAGTTTCTTCTATTTCGAAATTTTCTTCTTCTTTTTTTTCTTCTTCTTTTTCGGAAGCACTAATAGCAAATTCAATATTTACTTTTAAAATTGAGTAATCTAAAATTTCATAAGTAAAATCGGTAATTTCAAAAGATAAAGAATCTTTTTCAATTTTATCCGTTACATCTACTGAAAAAGGTAGTTTATAATTAAAACTTTCTTTATTTACACTTACTTCATGACTTTTATACTCTCCCGAAATAATAAAATTTCCTTCAATTTCATTATCGTTAATATGTAATTCATGTTCCAAAGAAATACTACATATCTCAGCTAATTTACTTTCAAATGGAATTTCTTTTGAATAAGGTATAATATTTTTCATAATTTCTCCTCCTAATGAAGCTTATGAAAAATTTCTCTTTTATATTCAAAAAAAACACCTATAATTTCGGCGTTTCATTTTCTTCTAATAATTTAGCTATTGGATTTTTCTTTTCATAAATATCAATTATTTTTATTTCTGGATTATTTTTTAAATCAATTAATTTATTTAAAGATGGTAAAAATACTTTCGGACGATGATAATCTTCTAAATTAGAATGATTAGCAATTACTATACCAACGTCACTTAAATCATTCAATTTTACTTTCGTTCCAAAAGGTAAAATAGGAACGCTTTGAACTAGTAAATTTAATAGTTCGGCATTAAAACTATGAGTTTTTTCTAAACTTTGAATAAAGGCTGTTATATTTTCTAATTTAGTTTCTTCGCCGATTTGGTTACACATTTCTTTGTCAAATGTAGAACATATATTAATTATTTGGGCTCCAACAATTTCGGGTGGTAAATCATGAATATTATTTTGCGATGAATGCATTTTAGTAAAGCCGATTGGCCCTGTACCTCGTTCATTTTCTTTAGAAAGTAAAATCATAAATTTAGCAGTTTTAGAAATTGTTGGCTTGTCAAATAAAATACAAAAAGCATAATAAGGATCATAACTTTTGATATAATTATTTTTTACTTCTGCCAATTTAGCTTTTTGAAGTCCCGGATAAAATTCATTAAATCCTGCAACATATTTTATTTGGGAATGAATAAGATGGTTTTCACATGCACATCCTATATCATGTAATAAAGAAGCTATAGCAATATCTGCATATTTTATTTTTTTATTAGAATCAGTTGTTTTATTATAATTATAAGCCATTAATATAGCATATTTACAAACTCTTAAAGAATGCGATACAAAAGAGTATTTTAAATCATTTTTATACTCACCTATATCATAAATATCTTGAAGTTTTAATATATAAATTGGGAAAATCTTCACTATATCACATAATTTTTCAAGAATTTGATCGTTTAAAAATTTTAAATTACGAAGATAATTTTTTATATTATCACTCATAATATCTAATTCTTTTTTATATTTTAATTGCTTCCCATAAACATAAATTGGGGCACGTTGTATATTTCTTTTTTGTAAATTCATAATAATTTGCTCATTTAAAACTGTATCTTTTTTTACTAAGAAACTATTTTTATCATAAATATCGTCTGAAACTATCATTCCTGGCGTTAATGCTTCAAAGGGTAAAAATATTATTTCCTCATCTTGCATTAATTGATTTAAACCTAGTTCATTAAATGTATAATCCATAATTGATTCCTACCTATTCTATATATAGAATATACAAAAAAATAAAAATTATCAATACAATAATCTTTATTTTTTAAATAAATCTAGATAAATATCATCATAGCATTCTACTTCTTTAATAATGATTTTATCTGTTATTTCTTTAGGAATATTTAATAAATCAAAATGATTTTCTTTAGGAATATATATTTTTGTAATATTACTATTATAAGCTCCAATTAATTTTTCTTTAATACCCCCAACTTTTTTAATAAACCCATTTAAAGTTATTTCTCCTGTCATGGCAATATTACTAGGCACAGTTTGATTAGTTGCTAAGCTTATTAATGAAGTTACTATAGCAATTCCCGCACTAGGCCCATCTTTTTTACTGGAAGCATCCCAAAAATGGAGATGAAGGTCTTTAGTTTTAAAATAATAATCATTAATTTGGTATTTTTCTTTACTTGCTAAAACATAACTTAAAGCTACAGCTACACTTTCTTGCATAATACTTTCTAGCATACCTGTTATTTTAATTTGACCAGTTCCTTCATAAAATATAGCTTCCATCGGCAATACTTGCCCTCCAGCTACTGAAACGCCTAAGCAATTTACAACACCGATAGATGGTTTATTTAATAAAGAAGTTATTGTATATTTAGGAGAACCTAATAATTCTTGAACCATCTGACTATCTATTTTAACTTTAGTAATATTTTCCTTAATAATTAATTTTCGAACTATAGTAGTTAAAATTCGTTGTAATTCCCGAACCCCAGCTTCTTTAGTATATCCGATAATAATTTCTTTTAAAGTTGAATCTAATATTTTAATATCTTTATGGTTTATTTGATGATCCGTTAAGATTTTCGGAAACAAATATTTTTTAGCAATATCAATTTTTTCAAATAAAGTATAACTAGATAATTCCACTACTTCTAAGCGGTCATATAATTCGTAAGGAATATCTTCAGTTCTATTAGCAGTTAATAAGAAAAATATATTTGATAAATCAAAAGGTTCTTCTATATAATGATCAACGAAATTTTGATTTTGCGATTTATCTAAAATATCTAAAAGAACACTGGAAGGATCCCCTTTATAATCTTTTACCATTTTATCTACTTCATCGATTAAGATTAAAGGATTATTCGTTTTCGTCCGTAACAAACTTTCGATAATTTTACCAGAACTAGCTCCTAAATAAGTCCGGCGATGCCCATTTAAAACTGCACTATCATTTAGACCTCCCACACTAATTTTATAGAATTCTTTACCTAAAGCTTCGGCGATTGATTGGGCTAAAGTAGTTTTACCAACCCCTGCTGGTCCGACCAAGCATAAAATTGGACTAGCAATATTATTATTTCTAGCTTCAGCTCCAATATATTCAATAACTTTTTCTTTAACTTGTTCCATTCCATAATGAGTTTGATTTAACTTTTTTTCG
>CANRLP010000037.1 GCA_947631515.1 uncultured Bacilli bacterium | reverse complement strand
GAAACAGATTTTATAGTTAAAAATACTTCTGGAAGTTATGGCGTAGTAAATATTACTGAAGAAGTAAAAACTGCTATTCCATTTAATTATGATTATTTAGGGTATATAGAAAATAGTAATAAAACTTATATATCAAAACAAAAAAATCGGATGGTATTAATAGATCAAACTGGTAAAAATATTAGTAAAACCATTCCAGGTGAGATCAAAGGCTTAACTCCTAGTTATGTTAAAATTCAAGATGATACTGGAAGTTATTCTGTTTATGATTATAATGGTACAGAAATTTTTGCCGGTTATGATTATATAGAACTTTATCCTGAATATGCAGCTTTAATAAGTAATAAAGAATTATATTTACAATTTTATAATAAAACGAAAATTAATGAAGAAGGTATCAAATTATTAAATACCGATTATATAAAAACTAATATTTATGATGAAAATAATAAATTAAAAGAAACTAAAGAAGCTTTTGCTTTAGAAGAAAATGATAATGTTATAACCATATCGGTAGTTAGTAGTACTAATACTAAAAATACTACAATAAATAAACTAGAAGCATTAAATAATCAACAAATTAAGTATATTAATTATTTAAATGGTAAGTTATATATTTATCGGGATGAAGAAAAAACTAATTTATTAGGAACATATTCATGTAATAATTTGAATAATATAAAAAGTAAAAATGATGGTTTAACTAATTGTAGTATTGCTATTGATTCTGTTTTTGAAAATAATGAAATTGAATCAGCAGGTTCAGTTGGCTATATTCCTGTTTTAAATGAACGTTATATTTTTATAAATGATAATCCCGAATTAGTAAATGATTCCAATAAAACAGTTATCTTATATGATTTAAGTACTAATAAAATAATAAGTAAATATAATACAGTAGCAACCTATACTTACACAGGTAAAAATGAATTAAGTTTTGCTACCGTAGAAGATTATCCAATTTTGGCTAAAAATAAAAGCAATAAATTTGGAGCTGTTAAAATTGATATGCAAAAAGTATCAGCATATATTCCTTTTCAATATGATTCTTTAGAAAAATTTGGAGATTATTATTTAGGTTTAAAAGATAATAATTATACTTTAATAAATAAACAAGATGGTAAAACAGCTGATTATGCTCCAGTTCCAGGAAAGATTAGAGATTATAACGAAGAATATTTAACGGCTTTAGAAAATAATGCCTATGTTGTCTATAATAAAAAAGGAGAAAAAATTACTTCTAATAGTTATAATTATATTGGTTTGTATCCAACCTTTTATGCAACAGTTGATAGTAATAACAAACTGGGCTTGTATTTATATGACAAACCTGATACAAATTTTTTAGATAAAGACATTGTCCTTTCGTCGAATAAATATTATGGTTCGGGAACATTAGCATTTAGAATTACCATATCTGGTAAACAATATACTATTTTATTAGGAAATTCTAATGATTCTTATACTACCGGAGCAACTGGTCCAATTCCTACTAAAGAAGATTTAGAAAAAAATGAAGTAAGTGAAGAAACTGAAGAAACACCAGAATCAGGAGAAACAACATGAGAAATAAAAAAATTACTTTATGGACAATAATAATTTTATTAATCATTTTCTTACCCTTAACTATTTATGCAACCACTATGCATATAATACTTGCCAATCAAAAAGAAGAAAATTATAATCATGAATTTAAATATAATGGTAATTTATATTTTTATGATGAAAATGGTAATTTGTTAGGTAAGTATACTTGCGCGTCAAGTATGGATAATTGTGATTATGCTTTAGTTTCTTCAAAAAAAGATAATTCCTTAAATGAATTAGAATCCGAAGAAGCTAGTATACCAGTTATTGCCAATCGTTTTGTTTTCTTAAAAGATGGGGTAGAAGATAGTGACAAAGCTAATATATTATTGTATGATTTAAATTTAAATCGTACTATTGGTAAATATCAAGAAGTTAAAGATTATGGTATTGGCATAGATCGGGACTATTATATTTTAAAAAATGAAGACGATTTATGGGGAGTAGTTTCTTTTGAAGATGGGATAGTTGTAAATTTACCATTTCAATATGATTATATTGGGTTAGCAGGTCATGTAAATAGTGAGTCAAACAAAGTTGAATCTAATATTTTTGCCGTTTATAATAATAAAAATTGGCAACTTATGGATGCTAGTGGAGCTTCTTTTGTTGAGGATATTGCTGATAATTTGATAGATTATGATAATGAATATATTATTGTCGAAAGAAATAATATGGTTCAAGTTTTAAATTATTATAATCAAACATTATTAGAAAATTATAAAGAAGTACGTTTTTATAAGCAATATTTAATGTTATTAGATATAAATAATCAATTTTGCTTATACAATATTAATGGAATGAGTGCTATTTCCAAAAGCTATTCTATTAATTCTTTAGATGATGTAGAAATAGTTACGGAAGATAATACTATAAAGATTTCTCGAAATGGTAAGGTAGAAGAAACTATTGAAATTTAGAATTAGATAAGATAGAATATTTATAAAGCGTTGAGACTGAGGAGTAAAAAAGAAAAGTATTTAAGAGAGCTTGGAAATGGTGGAAACAAGTATACTTTATTTTTGAAGGTAGCAGTGGAGTGAAAAACTGAAAAAAGATAGTAAGTTTTTACGTTTAACTCGCGTTAAGAGATAATGAAGAGCATATTATATATGAACTAAGGTGGTACCGCGGGTTTAACTCGTCCTTAAATTTTAAGGAGGAGTTTTTTTAATGGATTATGATATAGCTAAAAAAAGTTTTATAGCATATACCAATCAATTTGATATGAGTAACAAAAATATTGTTTTAAAACAACAACACACTTTTTTGGTTGTACATTGGATGGAAAAACTAGCTAAAAGATTGGGTTTAGCAGAAGAAGAAATTGAACTGGCTAAAATAATTGGTCTTTTACATGATATTGGTAGATTTTATCAAATAGAAAAAACTAATTCTTTTGATGATACAAATCTCGATCATGCCCAAGTTGGTTGTCAATATTTATTTAAAGAAAATCATATTAGAGATTTTATAAAAAATGATACATATGATCACTTAATAGAATTTGCTATTCGAAATCATAATAAATTGAAAATAGAAAAATCATCCGATGCTAAAGAAAGATTTTTTGCTAAAATGATTCGGGATATGGATAAACTAGATATCTTTCGCGTCAAGGCAGTAAAATATGAAATGGAATTAATTAAAGAAGATATAACACCTGCGTGTTTAAAAGAATTTGAAAAAGAAGAATCTGTTGATCGGAAAAAAATCAAAACAAATACTGATTCAACATTGGGAGCTTTATCATTTGTGTTTGATATAAATTTTAAAGAAAGTTACGAATTATTAGATGAAAGTGATAATTTAGAACTATTTATTAGTTCCTTAAATATTCCTAGATATAGTGAAGATGAAGCTCAAAAGATATTGCAAAGAGTTAGAAATTATTTAAATAAAAAAATAGCCGATTAGAAAGGAAATATATTATGTTAGATAAAAAATATAATCATAAATTAGTAGAACAAGGTAAGTATGAAAATTGGAAAAATAAAGGTTATTTTAATAGTGGAGATAAAGATAAAATTCCTTATACAATTGTAATACCACCTCCAAATGTAACCGGTAAACTGCATTTAGGACATGCTTGGGATACAACTTTACAAGATATAATTATCCGTTTTAAAAGAATGCAAGGTTTTGATTGTTTATGGCTTCCGGGTATGGATCATGCCGGGATTGCTACTCAAGCCAAGGTAGATAAAAAATTGCGGGAGGAAGGTATTGATCCTCGCAGTATGAAAAGAGAAGAATGGCTTAAAAAAGCTTGGGAATGGAAAGAAGAATATGCTAAAAATATTCATGACCAATGGGCTGTTTTAGGACTTTCTTTAGATTATAATAAAGAAAGATTTACTTTAGATGAAGGGCTATCTAAAGCAGTTCGTAAGGTTTTTGTCGATTTATATAATAAAGGATTAATATATCAAGGAGAAAAAATTATTAACTGGGATCCCGTTGCCATGACAGCTCTATCTAATGAAGAAGTAATATTTAAGGAAGACGAAGGTGCTTTCTACCATATGAAGTATTTTTTAGAAGGATCAGATACTGAATTTTTACAAGTAGCAACAACACGACCAGAAACACTTTTTGGCGACACAGCTGTAGCAGTAAATCCAAGTGATGAACGCTACCAAAAATATATTGGTAAAAATGTTGTTTTACCTCTTGTAAATCGTTTAATTCCCGTTGTAGCTGATATGCATGCTGATCCTGAGTTTGGAACCGGAGTAGTTAAAATAACGCCTGCTCATGATGCTAATGACTATGAAGTAGGACTTCGTCATAATTTAGAAAAAATTGTTGTTATTGCTCCTGATGGTACAATGAACGATAAAGCTGGAAGTTATGCTGGATTAGATCGTTTTGAGTGTCGAAGTAAAGTTATAGAAGACTTAAAAGCTAAAGATTTATTAATAAAAATCGAACCAATGGTTCATAATGTTGGGCATTCTGAGCGAAGTGATGCAGTTATTGAGCCTTATCTTTCCAAACAATGGTTTGTTAAAATGCGTCCTTTGGCAGATAAAGTACTAGAAAATCAAAAGAATAAAGATACTAAAGTTAATTTTGTTCCAGCAAGATATGAAAAGATAATGAATCATTGGATGGAAATTACCTATGATTGGTGCATATCTCGTCAACTTTGGTGGGGACATCAAATTCCAGCTTGGTATAAAGATGATGAAATATATGTAGGAATGGAAGCACCTGCATGTGATGGTTGGGTTCAAGATAGCGATGTCTTAGATACTTGGTTTAGTAGTGCTTTATGGCCTTTTAGTACGTTAGGATGGCCAGATGATACGGAAGACTTTAAAAGATATTACCCTAATAATTGTTTAGTTACTGGTTATGATATTATTCCTTTTTGGGTTAATCGGATGACTTTTCAAGGTTTAGAATTTACCGGACAACGGCCATTTAAAGATTGCTTAATTCATGGCTTAATTCGTGATAAAATGGGCAGAAAATTTTCTAAATCTTTAGGTAATGGTATTGATCCTATGGACATGGTTGATGCTTATGGGGCAGATTCACTTAGATATTACTTAGCAACTACTGCTAGTAATGGAACAGATATTCGTTTTGATGAAGATAAAATTAAATCTACTTGGAATTTTATTAATAAGTTATGGAACGCTTCTCGTTTCGTATTAATGAACTTAGAAGATTTTAAAGAAGATAAATATAAATTAGAAAATTTAAAAGATGAAGATAAATGGATTTTAACGAAGTTAAATAAAACGATTAAAGTTGTAACCAAATATATGGAAAAATATGAATTTAACAATGTTGGTGCTAATTTATATGATTTTATTTGGAGTGATTTCTGTGATAAATATATCGAGATTTCTAAATTTAATTTAAATGATGATACCAAAAAAAGTGTTTTACTTCATGTTTTAACAGCTATTTTAAAAATGTTACATCCTTTTATGCCTTATGTTACAGATGAAATTTATAATAAATTACCAATACATGAGGAAAATATAATGATTAGTAAATATCCGGAATATAATAAAAAATATATTTTTGCTTTGGAAGAGAAAAAGATTGATGATTTATTAGAATTTGTTAAAAATTTTAGAAATGTTTGCAGTGAAAATAATATGACTAAGGATTATCAAGTTAAATTCGAAAATAAAGAAGATTATACTTTAGCCATTCGTTTATTAAAATTAGAAGATAAAATTATAGATAATAGTTTAGAAATTACCGCTTATAAGGTAAAAAGTCAATTTTATGAAGCTACTATTTATTATGAAAAGGTTTTAACTATGGAAGACAAACAAGAATTGGCTCGCGAAAAAGAAAAATTAATAGCTAGTATTGCAAGACGTAAAAATTTATTAGCTAACGAAAATTATGTTAAGAAAGCTCCAGCTCATTTAGTTGAAGAAGAAAAAGAAAAATTGCGTTTAGAAGAAGAAAAATTGGCTACATTATTGTAGTTGAAAAATTAAAAAAAGGAAGTAGATCTATGAAAAATGCATTTATAATATTTTTTTTACTGTTTATCATGTACTCATTTTTAGGATGGCTTATGGAAGTTACTTTGACATTTATACGTAGTAAAAAATTTGTCAATCGAGGATTTTTAATTGGGCCTTACTGTCCGATATATGGTTATGGAGTTCTAGGAATATTATTTTTAATAGGTAAAAATACAAATGATGTTTTGGCTGTATTTTTAAAATCAATTTTAATTTGTTCTATTTTGGAATATCTCACATCTTATTTTATGGAGAAATTATTCAAAGTAAGATGGTGGGATTATTCTAATAAAAAATTTAATATTAATGGCCGTATTTGCTTGGAAACAATGATTCCTTTTGGAATTTTAGGATCTTTTTGTGTTTATATATTAAATCCTTTTTTCATCAAAGTATTGTACTTAATTCCATCAACTATTCGTCTTATTTTATTTATAGTATTATTGATATGTTATATAGTAGATAATATTATCTCGTTTAATGTTATTAATAAAATAAAAAAGGAAGTTAAGTATCAAAAGAAAGATAATACGGAAGAAATTCGGGAGAATGTTATTAAATGGCTGAAACAAAATTCTTTTCTTTATAAACATATTAAAAATGCTTATCCAAATTTTAAAATTAAGGGGATCAATAAAAATAATTAAAGTGGATGAATTATCCATTTTTTCTTTTTTGTAACTTGATTGTAACTTTAGTTTCATATAATGAAATTGAATTGAGAGGAGAAAATGTTTTATGGAAATATTAAAAGTCGAGAATTTAACCAAAGTTTATGGTAAAAATACAACCAAAGTCGTCGCTTTAGACCACGTATCTTTTACGGTCGATAAAGGAGAGTTTGTCGCTATTGTTGGTGCAAGTGGTAGTGGAAAGTCAACGCTTTTACATTTACTGGGAGGAGTAGATCGTCCAACAAGTGGTAAAGTTTATATAGATGGACAAGATATTTTTAATTTCAATGACGATAAACTAGCCATTTTTAGAAGACGACAAGTAGGACTTATTTATCAATTTTATAATTTAATACCTATTTTAAACGTCGAAGAAAATATTACTTTACCTCTTTCATTAGATAATCGTGAGATAGATCAAGAAAAACTAAATGAAATGTTAAAAATATTAGGTTTAGAAAATCGGAAAAATCATTTACCAAATGAATTATCAGGAGGGCAACAACAAAGGACGAGTATAGGTAGAGCATTGATTACCAATCCGATCATTGTCTTAGCTGATGAACCAACAGGTAATTTAGATTCCAAATCGAGTGATGAAATAGTAGCTTTACTTAAAAAAACGAATAAAGAATTAAAACAAACTATTATCATGATTACTCATAATTTAGAAATTGCTAAAGAGGCTGACCGAATTATAAAACTAGAAGATGGAAAAATTGTTTCGGAGGACTAAATTATGAATTTGCTAAAGAAATTAACCATTAAAAATTTAAAATTAAATAAAAAAAGAACGATTGTGACGATTATTGGTATTATTTTATCAGTGGCTTTAATAACTGCTGTAGCGTCTATTTATACAAGTGGTATAAAATCTTTAATTAGTTTTGAAACGTATGAAAAAGGAAATTATCATGTAGCATATTACAATGTTTCTAATGAAGATTTAGATATATTTAAAAATAATCGTAAAATAAAAGAGTTTAATCTTACGAGTAATATTGGTTATGCTAATATTGCTTCTAAAAACGAAGATAAGCCTTATGCTTACATCAAAGCTTTTACAAAAGAATCTTTAGAAAATTTATCGATACGCTTAGTAGAGGGAAGAATCCCGGAAAACGACCAGGAAATAGTGATACCAACTCACTTAAAAACGAATGGTCGATTAGAACTCGAAGTAGGTAGTGAAATAACGCTAGATAT
>CANRLP010000036.1 GCA_947631515.1 uncultured Bacilli bacterium | reverse complement strand
GAAACAAAAGAATCAATCCCAACAGAGCCAAAAGATGCTAGCAAATCAAATTATTATAAAGTTACAGCTACTTGTGATAATGGTATAAAAGCAGAATGGGATTATAATGCTTGGAACTTAAAAGTAGAAGATATTCAAAAAGGAACAAAATGTAAATTAGCATTTAATAGTACCTTAACCGAAGCAGATTATCAAAATTACATTGATGCCGGAGTAGCATATAGAAGAAACACATATAGAGGAAAAGATATAACCAGTAAACTAGAAGATGGTACATTGTTTAGTGAAATAAGTAGTGGAAAATTTGACGATATATTTGTTGGGGATTACATAACAAGTTCAAGTGATCAAAAAGATGCAAATGGAAATACAGTAGTATGGTTAATAGCTGATTTAGATAACTATTTACATTCTGGGAATATAAAAAAACATCATGCCACGATAATACCAGCAGTTCCTTTAATGAATGCTCAAATGAATTCCACAGATACAACAAAAGGTGGATATATTGGAAGTGAAATGGTAGGATATGAAGTAGGAACAGATGGAAAAGCTACAAATACTAAGAATAGTGGAACATTAGATACAATATTAACTACATATATAAACCCTGATTTTGGAACTAGTAATGATAGTAATGATAAAACAAATCACATAATAGACTATCAAAATCGATTATCTAATTTTATGGATTCTACGCGTTCTAGTCAATATACTGAAGGAGGAGCTTCAGCAACTTGGGAATGGTATTGGAGAAAATTAGATTTAATGAGTGAAATAAATGTGTATGGTTCGATAGTAGCATCTTCTTCATTAATTGATACAGGAATCGATAATCGTCAGTACGCTATCTTTCAAATAAAGCCCGAATTCATTAATAGTTATGGTACTTTTGAATTTGGTTATTGGTTAAAAGATGTATCGAATTCGCGTTCCTTTGCTCGTGTCGACCCTTACGGCTTTTCCACCGCCAACTACGCTACCGTCCAAAGTGGCGTTCGCCCAAGATTTTTAATCGATTAATAATTATAAAGAGAAATTTCTCTTTTTTTTTATTAAAATAAACAAAAAATATTAATATTTTAAAATATTACTTAAAAAAATAATGAATATTTAAGTCAAAATGTTTAAAAATTGTAATTTGTTTTCTAAATAATAATTTGTTATCTTCTTGCCATGAAAGAAGTGTATATGATGAATTATTTAGTAACTATTCCCATCTTCCTAAAAATATTTAAAAATGAGCAATATCGTTTTAAATTAGATAAAATTATTTTGAATTTTTTTGGACTAAACAATAATTTTGCCATTAATAATCCCAATAAAAAACATGATAATATTTATTTAGAATTTAATGTTTTTATTAATAAGCAATTTGTATTTAAAATAAAAGTATTAGATAATCAAAATTTATTTGCTACATCTAAACAATTTTATATAAATTTTAGTTATGAAAAAAGTCATAAAAACTATTTTTTAATATATCCAAATTATTGGGAATTTTATTGTTTTAATTGCCTAAAAAATCAATGTCACTCTAAAAAAATTGAAATACTTGGAGCTATATTAGCTTCTTCAAATCAAGATGAAATAGAGAACTTATTATATAAATTAAAATATTTTAACGAAAATGAAATAAAAGATATTTTAAATCAAATTTTTGCCTCTTAAGTTTATGAATTATAAAGACAAATTAATATTAATGTGTTAAAATGAATCTAGTGACTTAAAATAGGGAAAAGGTGGTATTATGGCAAAAGTTATTTCTTTGGTAAATCAAAAAGGTGGAGTTGGTAAAACAACCTCAAGTATTAACTTAGCTGCCGCCTTAGGTAATGAAGGCAAAAAAACTTTATTAATTGATTTGGATTCTCAAGGTAATTCATCTAATGGTTTAGGGCTAAATTCTAATGATTTTGAATATGATATATATGACGTCATAACTGGTAATTGTGAAATAAAAAAAGCTATTATAAAAACTAAATTTAAAAATCTTTCCATTATACCTTCTACTATTAATTTAGCTGGAATTGAAGTAGAATTTATTAAAAAGATGTTAGAAGATAATAATTTTAAACAAAATGAACAATTAAAAATGAGAATAAATGAAATTCGTGACTATTATGATTATATTATTATTGATTGTCAACCATCTTTAGGAATATCAACAATGAATGCATTAGTTGCTAGTGATTCAGTTATTATACCTGTTCAATGTGAATACTATGCATTAGAAGGAATAACTCAATTATTAAATACAATAATTTTAGTTCAATCAAATATGAATCCTAATTTAAGAATAGAAGGAGTATTATTAACAATGCTTGATGGAAGAACTAATATTGGTTTAGAAGTTATTGAGGAAGTAAGAAAATATTTTAAAAATAAAGTATTTAATACTATTATTCCACGACTTGTTAAACTAGCTGAAGCTCCAAGCCATGGAGAACCTATCAATGCTTATGAACCAACGTGTCGAGCAACTCTTGCTTATGAAAATTTAGCAAAGGAAGTGATTAGTCGAGATGGAGAATAAAAGAAAAGCCTTAGGAAAGGGATTAGAACAATTATTTTCTAATGAAGTTATCAACTTCGATAATTTTGAAAAAGAAATAGTTAATACAGCCAAAGTAAATGATATCATTAATATTCCAATCAATGAAATTAGAAGTAATCCTTATCAACCTAGAAAAACATTTAATGAAGAAACATTACAAGAATTAGCTGAAAGTATTAAAGAATATGGAATTGTCGAACCAATTATAGTAAAAAAAAGTATCAAAGGTTATGAATTAATAGCTGGAGAACGAAGAACTAAAGCCTCTGAAATTGCCGGTTTAGAAACTATTCCAGCTATAATAAAAGACTTTAATGATCAAGAAATGATGGAAATCGCCTTAATAGAAAATATTCAAAGAGAAAATTTAAATCCAATTGATGAAGCTACAGCTTATGAAAATATTATTCAAATTAGTAATATGACGCAAGAAGAATTTGCTAAAAAATTTGGTAAAAGTCGTAGTCATGTTACCAATATGTTAGGGCTTTTAAAACTTCCTAAAGCTACTAAAAAGTTAGTGGAAGAAAATAAAATTAGTATGGGTCATGCGCGAGCACTAAGTAAACTAAATGATGAAGAACTTATTAATAATTTAGCAGATCGTATTTTAAATGAATCATTAACAGTTAGAGAATTGGAACATATAATTCAAGAATCTAAATTACCTAAAAGAAATAAAAACTCTCAAAAAAATGAAGATGTAAATATGCATTATAAAATCTATGAACGAATTATGCGTGAAAAAATTGGAACTAAAATTAAAATTAAAAACAATAAAATTGAAATTCCTTTTGACCGAGAAAAAGATTTAGAAAGAATACTTGAAATATTAGGAATAGAAATTATAGGTGATTAGATGCAATTCTTACAAAATATTTTAAGTTTTTTAAGTAAAAAAGAAATATATGGTTTAGCTATTATTATATTTTCTGGATTAGTTGTTTATAATTTAGGTAGCAAATTAATTGAAAAAATTATTAATAATGGTAAAACTGCTTATGAAAAGAAAAAAAGAAATACAATTGTAAAACTATTATCTAATATTGCTAAAGTAATTGTTTATATCCTTGTTATCTTTTTTATTCTAGATTTGTATGGTGTTAATACAAGTGCCTTATTTACAAGTTTAGGAGTAGTAAGTGCTTTAGTAGGTTTAGCTTTACAAGATACTTTAAAAGATATTATTAGTGGAATTGATATAATTTTAAATAATTACTTTGTTGTAGGGGACATAGTAACTTATAATGATTTTACCGGTGAAGTTATCGAAATGACTTTAAAAGCTACTAAAATTAAAAAAGCTACTGGTGAAGTTATGGTAATTGCTAATCGTAACATAAATCAAATAATTAACATAAGTCAAAAAAAGGCGAATGTTGTCATTGACATACCAACATCTTATGAAATCAAAACAGCAAAAGTTGAAAAAACTATTGCTAAAATAATAACCGAAGCTAAAAAAATAAAAGGAGTTCATGATGAATCTAAATATTTAGGAATTTCTAGTTTCGGAGATAGTGCTGTAAATTATACTATAAGTATAATTTGTTCCCAAGAAAATCAATGGCAAATCAAAAGAGACGTTTTAAAAATTATTAAAGATACTTATGAACAAGACAAAATCACGATTCCTTATCAACAAATCGAGGTGCGTAGCAATGAAAAATTATAATATAGGAAATAATGTTATTATGAAAAAACCTCATGCTTGTGGAACCAATGAATGGAAAATTACACGAGTTGGAGTAGATATAAAAATAAAATGTGTAAATTGCGGTCGGGAAATAATGATGGATCGTTTAGAATTTGAACGAAAATTAAAAAAAATTTTAGGTGATCAAAATGAAGAAAAATAAAACTAAAGAAAAAATAACCTTGCATCCCATAATGACAATTTTAATCATTATCGGAATTATAATGGTTATAAGTACAATTTTATATTTATTAGGGGTCCAAGCTACGATAAGAAAAGTTAGTCCTACATCATTTGAATATACTAATACAGTTACGGAAGTTTCTCCTCTATTAAGTATTAATGGCTTAAAATATATTTTTACCAGTACAGTATCCAACTTTGTGTCATTTGCACCATTAAGTAGTTTAATTATAATATTAATAGGTATAGGTATAATGGAAAAAAGTGGTTTTTTAAAAACAGCTTTTACTTTATTAACCAAAAATGCCAAAAAAAATACTGTTACATTTGTTTTAGTCTTAATAAGTATATTATTAGGAATGATTGGAGATTTAGCATATATCATAATGATCCCAATTAGTGCGATTTTATTTAGCTATGGAAAACGAAATCCAGCTATTGGTATAATTGCTTCATTTGCCGCTTTAACTTGTGGAAGTGGAATTAACTTTATATTAACAAGTGTAGATTCCTCTTTACTTTCTTTAACACAACTAGCTGCTAACATGATTGATACCGGTTATATTATCAAAACTACTAGCTTTATCTTTATTATGATAATAGCTGTATTATTAATTTCATTCTTTATCACCCAAATAACTGAAAAACATCTTGTTTATAAATTAGACAAATATGAAATTCCCGAAACTGAAATAGAAGAAGAATTATCAATTGGTAAAAAAGAAAAAAAAGGTCTAGCTTTAGCCACTTTGGCCGGTTCTGCTTATATTCTTATTTTCTTATATAACATAATTCCGGGCCTACCACTATCTGGTAAATTATTAGATGATAGTCAATTATTTTATATAGATAAATTATTTAGTTATAATTCATTCTTTAGTACTGGTTTTGTTTTTATTGTTACTATGTTTTTCATAATTTTAGGATTCTTTTATGGAATCGGTGCTAAAACAATAAAAAACAATCGTGATTTGTGCGAAGATTTAGGACATTCTTTAGATGGAATTGGTAAAATTTTGGTTTTAATTTTCTTTGTTTCAATCTTAATAAATGTATTTAAATATACAGAAATAGGTACAATTATAGTTGTATGGTTATCTAATATCATTAATAAAATATCTTTTACAGGTATTCCTTTAATAATTTTATTATTTGTCATAAGCATTATTGCAACAATATTCGTTCCATCTTCTATAACTAAATGGTCAATTTTATCAGGTACAGTAGTTCCAGTATTTATGAGAGCTGGTCTTTCTCCAGAATTTGCTCAAGTAATATTTCGCTTTGGAGAATCAGTATCCATGGGATTAACACCATTATTATCATCATTTGTAATATATTTAGCATTTCTAGAAAAATATAATCAAAATAAAAAATCAATACATTTATTTAAAGCTTTAAAATACCAAATTCCTTATGCTTTAGTATCATGTGTCTTGTTCTTGACTTTGTTAATCGTGTGGTATATAGTAGGTTTGCCAATTGGAGTAGGAGTATATCCAAACTTATAATAAAGAGGTGAAAATATGTCATTAAAAGCCGGAATCGTAGGTTTACCTAATGTTGGTAAATCTACTTTATTTAATGCAATAACTAAAAAAAATATTTTAGCTGCTAATTATCCATTTGCAACAATTGATCCCAATGTCGGAGTTGTTACAGTTCCCGATCAAAGATTGGCATTTTTAGAAAACATGTATCTTCCGAAAAACTTAGTACCTACAACTTTTGAATTCACCGATATTGCTGGATTAGTAAAAGGAGCATCAAAAGGAGAAGGATTAGGAAATAAATTTTTATCTCATATTAGAGAAGTAGATGCTATAGTTGAAGTAGTTAGATGTTTTAAAGATGAAAATATAATCCATGTTGAAGGTGGAGTTGACCCTATTCGAGATATCGAAATAATTAATTTAGAGCTTATTTTAGCAGATTTAGAAATCATCGAAAATCGAATAGAAAAAATTCAAAAAAAAGCTGAAACAACTAAAGATAAAGATGCCTTAAAAGAAGTTGAAACTTTAAAAAAAGCTCAAAAAGCTTTGTTAGAAAATAAAGCATTACGATTAATTTCTTTTGATGAAGATGAGTTATTAATTTTAAAACCATTTAATTTTATAACATTAAAACCTTTAATATATGCCGCTAATGTCACAGAAGATGATATAGTCATGGATGGTAATGAGTATACCAAAAAGGTTCAAGAATATGCTGGAAGTGAAGGCGCTGGTGTAATTGTTATGTGTGCTAAAATGGAATCAGAACTTGCTGAGTTAGAAGAAAGTGACAAAAAACAATTTTTAAAAGAATTAGGAATCAATTATAGTGGTTTAGATAAATTAATCTTTGCAACATATGACTTACTTGGCTTACAAACATTTTTTACAGTTGGAAAAGATGAAGTTAAAGCTTGGACTTTTAAAAAAGGTACGAACGCTAAAAAATGTGCTGGCTTAATCCATAGTGATATAGAACGAGGATTTATTAAAGCAGAAATTATGAAATTTAATGATTTAGAAGAATTGAATGATGAAAAAAAAGTTCAAGAGGCAGGTAAGCTTTATTTAGAAGGAAAAGATTATATAATGCAAGATGGGGATATTGTCTACTTTAGATTTAATATTTAATGAGAAGAGTAATCTTCTTTTTTTGATTGAAAATGAAGAATAAATGAATTATAATAAAGTTAATAATAGAGGAGGATTTATATGAAGAAAATAAATAGAAACCTCCCAACCAGACTAGCTCGGGGGGGGGGTATATTAAGTAAAAAGGAAGACCTGGAGTTAGAAAAGTTTACTAAAAATAAGAAGAGAAAGATATTTATAATTGGAGCCATAATAGGTATGTGTGTATCAATTGGTGGAATATTCTTATACAAAAGTTATGCCTATTATGAGAATGAAAAAGAATATAACGTGATTAAAGGGATAATTCCTGATTTTTCGTATGATGTTAAGTTTGCAGTAACAATAGATAATCAGGCATCAGAATCAATCCCAACGACGCCAAAAGATGCTAGTAAATCAAATTATTACAAAGTAACAGCTAGCTGTGACAATGGCATAAAAGCAGAATGGGATTATAATGCTTGGAACTTAAAAGTAGAAAACATAAATAAAGGAACAAAATGTAAATTAGCATTTAATAGTGAATTAACTGAAGAAGATTACAAAGAATATATCGAAGCAGGAGTTGCATATAGAAGAAATACATACCGAGGCAAAGATATAACAAGTAAGCTAAAAGATGGAAGCTTATTCAAAGAAATAGAAAGTGGTAAATTTGACGATATATTTGTTGGGGATTATATAATAAGTACAAATAATAAAAAAGATATAAGTGGTGAGACAGTAGTATGGTTAATTGCTGATTTAGATAATTATATGTATACAGGGAATGCCAATATTATGTTAAAAAAACATCATGCGACAATCATACCTGCAATACCACTAACAACTGCCCCAATGAATACAACAGCTACAACAAAAGGAGGATATGCCGGAAGTGCAATGGTAGGATATGTAGTAGGATCC